>CAIKYX010000029.1 GCA_903831745.1 Oligoflexia bacterium | reverse complement strand
GTTTAGGGGCATTGACTGCGATGTCTTTAAAATCAAATAGCAAATCCAAGCTGGGTGAGGCGACGCTCGCTTCTTGAGCGTAAAAGCTTGCCGTATTATTTGAGTTCAAAATACCTTCGATCGTCCAGGTATCGCTACTTTTGGACGAGTTAAATTTAGCGTTTGCGGAGGTCTCATTCGTCATGCGTAGAAACATACGACGTCTTCAAGTTAAATACAAGACCGTTTTGATCGGAAAAGGATCGGCGCGCCAAACCTAATAAACATAAACAATATTAGATGCTTAGGTAGCTTCGTCGATAATTTCGACGATATCCCGAACCTTGATCTTGTCGGCCATATCCTTGGTCTTCATTCCATCGCTGATCATGGTGATACAGAATGGGCATGCAGTAGCGACTGTTGTGGCCTTCGTTTCGATCGCCTGTTCAGAGCGGGTGACATTGATGCGCTTTCCGATGTGCTCTTCCATCCACATACGTCCGCCGCCAGCTCCACAGCAGAGCCCTTGATCGTGATGTTGTTTCATTTCGACCAGATTCACTTTTGGAATCGACTGAAGCACTGCACGCGGTTGGGCATAAACATTGTTCCAGCGGCCGAGGTAGCAGCTGTCATGAAACGTTACGGTTTCATCGATGCTCTTCGTCGGTTTGATTTTACCTTCTGAAATCAGTTTGCCCACGTATTGCGAGTGGTGAAACACTTCGTACTCGCCACCCATATCCTTATATTCATTTTTGATCGTATTAAAACAGTGCGGACACGCGGTTACGATGCGTTTTACATTGTATCGATTCAGGGTCTCGATATTTGCCTTGGCCAGAGTTTGGTAAAGGTATTCATTACCAATTCGTCTCGCGGCATCGCCGGTACAGGTTTCTTCTGTTCCTAATATCGCGAATTTTACGCCCGCTTTATTCAGAATGCTGACAAAAGATTTTACAACCGATTTGTTACGCTCGTCATAGGCTCCGGCACAACCGACCCAAAGAAGAACGTCGAGATCCTGAGCTGATCCGGCTTCGGCAACGGTTTTAACATCGAGGCCTTGTGCCCAATTTGCGCGCTCACCCGGACTGAACGCCCAAGGAGTGCCGTTGGTTTCCATGTTCTTGAACACGGCTTGTACTTCGGTTGGAAATTTAGATTCCATCATGACTAGGTTTCGGCGAATGTCATAAATCTTGTCCGTATGCTCGATAAAAACCGGACAAGCGATCTCGCACGCACGGCACGAGGTACAGGCCCAAATGACGTCTTCCGTTACATGGGTATCAATGACTGGCGTGATTTCTTCTTCTTTCTTGGCGAGCATGGCTTCTTTGTTCGCGTGAAGATTTTTCTTAAGGTCAATGATCAGATTTTTAGGTGAAAGCGGCTTGTCGGTGTTCCATGCGGGACAAAGCGACTGACAGCGACCGCACTCGGTGCAGGAATAAAGATCGAGAGCGTCTTTCCAGCTCATGTCGTTGATTTTGCCCACACCATATTGGGTCAGGGTCTCGTCTTCGAAATTGATCATTTTCATGCCTTTTTCGCGATCTAAATGACGAAGATAAGTGTTCGGGCCGGCGGCAACCAGGTGCAAGTGCTTCGAGCCCGGGATGTACATCCCGAAACCGAGTACCAGGCACATGTGAATCCACTTAAATAAAGTGAATAAGCCATGACTTTCGCCTTCATCAAAACCAAAGTGACCGATTCCATCTGCAATGTGTTTAGAAATGAAATAATCATCGGCAAACCAAGGATGAGTCAGAGAGTGAAACGCGTTCATCATGAAGATCGAGATCATGAGTCCGCCGGTAAAAAGCAGGACAATGTTCGCGTCCATCGACTGGCCTAAATGTTTAGGCCTGAAGATCAGGCGTCTCACTGCGGCGACAATCACTCCGATCAAAACGAGTGCGGTAAATAAGTCCTGGGATTGAATAAAGAGCGAATACAGTGGGTGCCCGATAAATTCAAACGAAGCGGTATCCCAAAGGGTCATGCAAAATTGTTCGACGGTTCCTAAGGAGATGATCAGGAATCCCCAGAAGATGGCGGTGTGGGCAACCCCGATGACCGGGCTTTCGAGCACTGCCTTTTGGCCTAGAACGTTTACGAGTGTGGTTTGGATTCGGCGGGCGACCTCTCCGAACTTCGGAGCAGTTCCTTTTTTAGCCTTCATGAGGAGGTAGAGCGTATGAAACCGCTTACCAGAGATGAGTGCCGCAAATCCACCGACAATTAAAAATGCAAAGGTCTGCCAGGTCATGAGTGTGCTCCTTAGTGTGAGTACAGTTTAGCAGAAATGATTTTTACCTCATATCTGATTTATTCTCCCGCATCTAAAAATCGTCAAAATTGTGTCAAAAAAAAAGGGACCACTGAATCAGTGATCCCTCTTCAAAGAATAAGGCTGCTAAAATGCAGCTTTGCTGCTTTTGGCAGCTGGAATAAACAAGGCGTGTGTTCTATTCCTTCAGTTTTTTAAATTCGGCAGTCAGTGCTGGAACGATCTGAAACAAATCGCCCACCACAATGTAGTCCGCTACTTGAAAAATAGGAGCTTGTGGGTCGGTGTTGATCGCAACAATAACCTTAGAAGTGCGCATTCCTGCCAAATGTTGAATAGCACCGCTGATTCCGCAGGCGATATAAAGTGCGGGAGAAACCACTTTACCGGTTTGTCCGACCTGATCGCCGTGAGGGCGATAACCGGCATCGACAGCAGCGCGTGATGCGCCAACTGCTCCACCGAGAACGTCAGCCATTTCTTCGAGGATCTTAAAGCCATCTGCTGACTTCAGTGAACGGCCTCCAGACACAACGATTCCTGCTTCGGTGACGTCCGGGCGGCCTGAGTTTCCTTTGACCACCTCAAGAACTTTGGTCTTGAGTCCGCTAAAGTCTGCGGCAATAGCAGAAGCGTCTGCAGTTTTAGAGGCGTCTGGTTTTGGAAGTCCGATCGCATTCGGACGAACCGTCGCCATTTGAACTCCGGTGCCGACGAATTCTACTTCTGCGGTCGCCTTGCCTGAATAAACCGGGCGCTTGAGCGCAAGCTTGGCTCCGTTAAATGCCAGTGAAGTACAATCGGTGGCGAGTGCGCCATCTGTCATTGCGGCCACAATCGGAAAAAAATCTTTTCCGATCGGAGTGTGGGAGGCGAGTACAATCTCAGGAGAAATTGCTTTTACCGCCGCGATCATCGCGCGCGCATAGGCTTCACCTGTAAAGTTCTTCAGCGCAGCATCCTGAACCATATGAACCTTATTTGCGCCGTATTGGGCACATTCATTGGCGAGACCGGCGACTGAATCACCGATTAATACTGCGTGAGTTTCGTTGCCTGCGGCAGCAGATGCGCCGAGGAGTTCGAAACTTGATTTTTTGAGCTTACCATCACGTTGTTCTACAAATACGAGTACTTTTGCCATGATTATACCACCTTCGCATCGTTGTGAAGAGCGGCTACCAGTGCTTTTGCTTGTGCAGCAGCATCGCCTTCGATTTTTTTGCCCGCTTGTTTTGGCGGAGGAAGTTGCAGATTCTTAGTTTTGATTTTTTGATCAGCAGCAGAAACGCCGATGTCGGCAAGCTTAACCGCCTTCACTTCTTTCTTCTTCGCTTTCATGATGTTTGGAAGCGTAGCATAGCGAGGCTCGTTCAGACCTTTTGAGGTAGCGATGACCGCTGGTGCTGTTACTTCGACCATTTCGTAAGAGCCGCCTTCGATCTCGCGTTTGCATTTTAAGGTAGTGCCGGAATATTCTATACCCACGACCACGGTAACGGAGGGAAGTCCCAGGTGAGCAGCGACTCGTTGTGGAACTTGTGAGGCGCCGTCATCGATTGCTTCTTTACCGAAATAAATCAAATCGATCTGAGCTTCTTTTTTCAGGGTAGCGGCAATGGCCTTTGCAGCCATGGTGCTGTCGGCTGATTCTGGAAGTTCGATATGAATTGCATTGTCGGCACCCATGGCCAGAGCGGTACGAAGTGTGTCGACCACGCGATCCGGACCTGCGGTCACCACCGTAACGGTGCTACCAGCGTTTTTCTCTTTTACGCGAAGTGCTTCTTCAACCGCGAATTCATCGTACGGTGACATGATCCACTTGATCCCTGCGGCGTCGATGCCACTGGAGTCGCCATTCAACTTGATTTTTGTTTCCGTGTCCGGAACCTGCTTGATGCAAACATACAAATTCATGAAAAGGTCCTTTCCGCTTTATAATGTGATTCAGTCAGATTATAGAGAAAAAAGGGCCAAAATGACAACCAATTCTGTAGGCGTCACCCATCTTTTTTGTGCGTGATTTCTAAGCAAAGCGTACGAGCGTCCTGGATGAGTCCGGGCACCTCGGACGGACCGGTGTGAGACATGGATCCTGCTACTTTGCTGGCAAAGCGAACCATTTCTGTAAACTCAAGAATCCTAGAGATTTTACTCCACTGATCGAGACTAAGGCCATGCATTTCGGTCAGGGTTTTTCCGAGCTCCCGGCGTGGCATCGCTCTGGATTGCATCGAAAAAGTCTCGTCCAGTGCTTGGTAGATTTGGTCGACGGTTTCTTCGAGTAGGGGCGAAAACTGCTCTTGTGTCGCCTGATTCTGAATCAGATTTTCACAGTCCTTTTGAAGTTTGTTCCAAAAACTTTCAGCCCCTTGCTTGCGTTTGAGTAACTCGAGTCTCGCTAAAGAGCGCTTCTTCGTGGTATCAAATGCGATGAGGCCGAGAAACGAGAAGAAGACGAGTAAACCAAACCAAGCGACCCAGCGCCACCAAGGTTGGCCGATAAAAGAGGACGGACCTTCGTTCTTCACTTCTTCTTTCAGGCGAAGGGAACCGAATTTGGTGGGTTCTGCAGGAGCGATCTTGTTTGCAGAATCCTGAACGAACTGGTCGATCGTAGGAGCACTGGCAGCGTCGCCTTCAGCCACCTGAATTTTTACCGAGGCGGTCTTTTTCATGACGTAGCTTTGGCTTTCGGGATTGAAAAACTGAAATTCAACTGAAGGAATCTCAATCTCGCCTTTTTGAAGTGGCACGAGAACTACTTCGAAAGTCTTTTCTGTATTTCCTTGCCCTAAGTTCTTTGATTTTCCTTGTGACTCATAAAATCTGAGACCTTTTGGCCAGTTTACAGGCGGAAACTCGACCATGCTCGCATTGCCTTTGCCTCGAACTGACAAATGAAGGGTAAGCGGAGCGTTGGTTTTGAATGATCCAGGATCGATTTGGGCGGTCACATCAAATACGCCGACGCCCCCGGTAAACGAAGAAGTCTTTCCTTCTTGGGGAAGGGGTTGAACATCAATCGAGATGGGATCACTTTTTGAGATACCGGTGCGAGGAGTGACTTGGCTGAAGAATTGAAAAAACGGATCCTCGAACGCATCATCATTGCCGGAATTCTTAGGAATGTAATCTGCGCGGATCGACAGGCTATCAATCTTTAACTTACCCTCTTGAATCGGATAAATTGCATACCGGGCGAGCAAGCCGCGCTCGAACGGAACTCCGCCCATGTTGACGGCTTCGAAATCGGGTCTGCCCAGCATGGGCATTTCGAGGTCTTCGCGAATGAATCCCTGAAAGGTAGGATATTGCATGACATCCCTAAGATTGGTTCTTGTTCTTCTATAAAGGTAATAACTGACGATGAGTTGTTCGCCTTTATAGACTTTTGATTTTCCAGTCTCGGCTTTTACGAAAAAGTACTTGTTGTCGCCGCTCAGTGACGGCGAATTTCCTGGAACCGTCTTCTTGTAAGAGTTTTCTGCTATGACCTGTACGGAGAGGTCCTGGGTGTGTTCGCCGCCATTCGAAATATTTTTAATGCGTAGGGTACCCGTTTTTAGCGGGCGAAGAATGTAAGTGATGTTTCGTTGCGAGGTGTTTTCGAATTTTCCATTTACATAGACTGACGAGAATTGCGAATTTTCGAATTGATTGACGATCTCGAAATCCGGGGCGTCGAATTTTGGATTCAGCGGACCTTGTCCCGAGTGATTGATCTTAAGCGTGACGGATTCATCCTGCGGAACTTCGCTGCGATCGATGGTGGCCTGAAGGGCCGCCTGAGCGGAAAAAGAAAGTAGAGAAAACAAAAGTGCACTGATTGCCCAATTACCAATCGTTTTCATGGTGAGTCTCCCGGTTTTTACCTTCCTTCATTCGGTGTTGAAACAACTGCTTCTCGCGATCGGATAGATCGTTCATGATACCCTCTGCCACGTCTTTTGACAACGTGCCGCTTTTAAAAGAGCGTTGGTCGACACCGGTTGGATTCTGGTTCTTTTGATCTTGGTTTTTTCCGTCTTTCGAATCTTTTGAGTTCTTTTCGTCTTTTCCTGAGCCAGAAGACTTGTCGTCCTTGCCGCTTCCGTCTTTTTTATCTTTCTGGTCCTTTTGATTCTTTTTATCCTGACTTTGCTGCTTTTGCTTGTCGATAGCAGTCAGTAGTGCCTCTCGGGCAATCTTTTCAACATCGGGTTGGCCAGAGATTTTGGCCATTTCGATGGCTTTTGTCAGGCGGTCATAACCTTCTTTGAGATTCTTGTTCTCAAGCTGGGTGACTCCTTCGTTATAGAGCGATTTCGCGGCAGTGTCGTAATCTCCCTGCGAAAGGGCCTTCTTGGTCGACTCCTGAAAATGAACAATTGCATCTTCCGGATGCTTACCGTTGGCGAGTGCGGTACCTTCGTTAAAATTCAGCGTCGAGTTATCCGGATCGGTTTTCTTCGCCTCATCAAATGACTTTGCCGAGCTATCGAAGTCGCCTTTGCTGAACTCTTTTACGCCTTTTCGGTTATTCAAGTATTCCTCGAGTGTCTGAGCTTGGGCTGGTTGAGAGCCAAAGAACGGAACCAGAAGGAGGAAAAGAGTTGCCGATTTTCTGAAAAGTTTGCGATGACCCAGGCAAAGATTTACGAACAACGCCACAATGCCTGCGAGCAAGAAATACATGAAACGATCGATCTTGGTAACTTGGCGCTGCTCCTTCTGAGAATTGCGACTGAAGCTCTGGAGTTGTTTAGCCAACGTATACGCAGAATCTTCGGGGTTGATCAATTCAAACGCGGTTCCGCCCCCTGCTTCGGCGACCTGAGAAAGAAGTTCACGATTAACCTTGGTTAACACGGTTTTTCCTGACCCGTCTTTCTTATAGTTCTGTAGAATGCCGTTTTCAGAACGAACGGGAATCGGTGACCCCTCGCTTGAGCCAACACTAAAGGTAAAAAAGCCTGCCCCAAAAGTTTTCACTGCCTGTGCTGCGGTCTTCGCGCTGGTTCCGAAATCTTCTCCATCCGAAATGACAATGATGGCGCGCGAGGTTTTATGATCATCCTCGCCTCCGCGCTCGAATCCACGAGTGGCGACATCGAGTGCCTGGCCGAGATCCGTTCCTTGATGGGCGATCACGGATGGATCGAGAGAATCAACGATTTCAGCAATGTACCCGAAGTCGGTAGTCAGGGGGGCTGCCATATAGGCGGAACCCGCGAAGGCCACGATACCAATCCGATCATTTGCCAATATCGCTGAAGTCTTCTTGATGAAAGACTGAGCGCGGGCAAGTCGGCTCGGGGGAACATCTTCTGAAAGCATGCTGTTTGAAACGTCGAGCACAAAAATCAAATCCATGCCTTCTGAGCGGATGGATTCTTCGCGCTCTCCCCATTGCGGACGCCCCAATGCGAAAGCAATAAAAAAGATGGCCAGCGCAAGTGTGAGGTTTCGCGCCTTAAAAATGGCGAGTGAAAAGTCCGGTATGATCGACTTCCAGAGTTCGGGCGCGATCCACTTCTCGAATTTTTTTCGTTGTTGGGTCGCAAACCACGCAAACACAATCGCAAAGGCGATTGAAGCAGGCATCATCCAAAGGTATTGTGGGTTCGCAAAGCTCATGCCCATTGCCTCCACCACACGCGGGTCAGAAATTGTTCAAACGCCAAGAAGAGCAGGGCGATGAGCAAGTAGCGTGCAAACTCTTCGTTATAGCGAACCTTGTCCTGGGTAACGACATCAGTTTTCTCGAGGCGGTCGATTTCCTTGAACACTTCGAGAAGTGCTTTTTCATCGGTTACCCGAAAGAATTTACCGTTGGTTTTTTCTGAAATCTGCTGAAGAAGTGAGGGATTCAGCCGGTTCTCGACCCAAACATAAGTGTAGACGGTTCCCATGGCGGTACGCTGAGGCAGGGGTTGTTTTACCCGACCTTCGGTTCCGATGGCGATTGAATAAACCTTGATGCCGTAGCCCAATGCGAGTTCTCCAGCCGTCAGCGGATCGATTCGTCCGAGATTATTATCGCCGTCGGTAAGAAGAATGATCACGCGGCTTTTCGCAGTCGATTTTTTCAGGCGATTGATTCCAAGTGCCAATCCATCACCAATCGCGGTTCCGTCACGAAGTCCCGGTCCGCCCGGTTCTACAGTTTGAAGGTGGGCCAAAAGCATTCCGTAATCGAGGGTGGGTGGGGCCAGGGTGACTGGTTCGCCTGCAAAAATGATAAAGCCGATACGATCGTTCTTTCGGCCTTCAATAAATTGCCTGAACATTTGCTTGGCAATTTCCATTCGGCTCGATTCGCCCATATCCTGAATGAGCATGCTCAGTGACACATCCAGGGTCATCATGATGTCAATTCCGTTGGCTTTTCGATCCTGGGTCTTAGAAACGCTTTGGGGGCGGGCGAGTGCAACGATACAAAATCCGAGTGCCAGGCATTTGAGCGCGGTCGAAAGCCAATGGGTTCGAAACCGTTGGGTTTCTGGTTTGATATTAAAGAGCGAAATTAAAACTCGTGGCGACGCAGAGAGTTTAAGCCACGGAATAAAAAGTACCGGAATAACCAGAAGCAACAATAAGAAATAGGGGTGGGCAAATCTCACGGTGCCTCCCCCGGTCCAGTCCAGCGATGGATGATAGCCAGGGCCTTTACCTTGAAGGCATAATACGCGGCTTCATTTGCACTGTCGGTAGTGGTGTTTTTGGTAAACTTGATGAAGTCGAGGTCATTGAAGAGTGCTTGAATCTCTTTCAAGCCATCTCGAGGTACGGATTCGCGCTGAAGGAGAGCGATCATTTCGTCAGTCGTGGCTTCGTTTGCGTCGATCTGAAAGCGGGATGAAAAATAAGATTTTAGAACTTCCGAAACTCCAAATGCAATTGGCTTCATGTTGTCGTTTCGAAATGGATATTGCAGGTAAAGTTTGTCGAGGTTACGAATGGCGAGAACGTGATCTGATTCTTTCTTGATTACGGGTGCAGGTACCGCAAGCAAGCGTGCGCGCTTTGCTGCCTGCCATCGGCGAATCAAATAAACGATCAGGACGATCAAGAGGAGTCCGAGCGCTATGAATAAAATAAGGTAACGCGTTGGAAGCGCCATGGGTGTAACCGTCAGTAAGGGCGGTGTTTCCTGGGTCTTTTTGATTTCGGCCACCTGAATCGAAATTGGCGTCGTACGACCTACGACACTTTGATCTTCCTTAAGGATCAAAAGCATGGGGAGTGTGAGTTTGCCCGGTTGAAGCGGCGAAACAATGAATCGTAAATTTCCTGAAATCAGTTGAGGAGTAGGATCGAGGTACCAACCCTGGTCGGCAAGGTCGCTGCCGCCTTCTGGAATCTTGATCTCTAGGTTTGCACGGCTTTGTGAAAGCTCAGGACTGACCTCGACGTAAAGGGTGATTCGATCTCCCAGTTGGTAGGTTTCGCCATTTTGGTTTTTTTGTAAAAAATGAACAGTCAAAGGCGGCGCAGAAGCGGCCGCAAGCAATGCGGCATCAGGTGCAGGAGGTGGATCATCCTCTGCATTCACGGAAATGGGCGCAATCAAAAGAAAGGCAAGCAGGGGGATCATCCCCAGGCTCTTAGCGCTTCTTTTTGCGTTTTTTAAGAAACTGAACCAGGCTATCTGCATAATCCTCATGAGTGCTGACCGGCAGGGTTTCTACTCCTGCCAGAGTGAAAATCTGTTTGGTCTTTTGATCAAACAGTTGTTGTTTTTCGTTAAGGAGACGTTGAAAACTGAATTTTCCGGGTTCGATCTCGATCTCTCGGTTTGATTCCGGATCAAAGAGCGTTACCTTGCCGGTGGGTGGAATTTTTCCTTCCATCGGGTCGTTGATCTTTACGGCAACCACATCGTGCTTTTTCGAGAGTTGGCGAAGCGCGCTTTCGTAACCGTCGCTATGAAAGTCACTCAGGATAAAAACGATTCCGGAGTGCTTCAATACGCGTCTTGCCTCTTCGAGCGCTTGTTTTAACGCGGTTCCGCCACCTTCGGTCTTGAACGACAAAAGGTCTCGGATGATTCGAAGGACATGGTTTTTTCCTTTTTTCAGTTCGATCGTCTTCTTTACCTTGTTCGTAACAAAGAGCACGCCTACTTTGTCGCCACTGGTGGAAGCCGCAAATGCAATCATCGCCCCGAGTTCGGCCACGAGTTCCTTTTTGGTCTGTTTCTTCGAGCCGAAGTCCTGCGATGCCGAAAGATCGGCCACAATGAAAACGTTCAGTTCGCGTTCTTCTTCGTATTTCTTGATCAAGGGCTCACGATTGCGGGCACTGACTTTCCAGTCGATATGACGGACGTCATCTCCGGGCGTGTAAGTGCGGTGCTCTGAAAATTGCACGCCTTGCCCTTTGAAGTGGCTCTTGTAGCCGCCCGAGACGAAATCGTCCATGACTTTGCGGGTGGCTATTTCAATACGTTTTACTTTTTTAAGGAGCTGCTCATTCATGGAACTTCGATTCGATCCAGAATCTTCCGGACGATTTGCTCCGAATTGATGTTTTCCGCATCCGCTTCATAGGTCAAAAGAATGCGGTGTCTTAAAATGTCATAAGCGACCGACTTTACATCCTCGGGAGTCACATAACCCCGGTGGCGGATGAAGGCGTTCGCGCGTGAGGCCCGGGTCAAAGACAGAGTCGCACGAGGAGATCCGCCGGTGCTGATGTAGGGTTTGATTTCGCTGAGCCCGTACTTTTCAGGAAAGCGCGAAGCAAACACGATGTTCAGGATGTAGTCTTTGACCTTTTCATCCATATAGATTTCATTGCATAGTTTTCGCGCATCGAGGATGGTTTCTGGTTTGCAAACCTTGCGGGCGTGCGGAGTTTCGTTCGAAGTCATGCGATTCAGCATGACTTTTTCTTCGGCAATATTCGGATAATCCACACGCACCTTGAACAGAAATCGATCGAGCTGGGCTTCCGGAAGCGGATAAGTTCCTTCTTGTTCGATCGGATTTTGCGTGGCCAAAACAATAAACGGATCATCAAGTGGATAGGTGGTTTCACCGATGGTCACTTGATGCTCGCCCATGGCTTCGAGAAGCGCGCTTTGTACTTTCGCCGGAGCACGGTTGATTTCATCGGCCAATACAATATTGGTAAAAATAGGGCCTTTTTTCGGCGTAAATTCGTGGGTAACCTGATTGAAGATCATCGTGCCGATCAAATCAGATGGCAAGAGATCGGGTGTGAATTGCAGGCGATTGAATCTCGCATCGATGGTTTGAGCGAGGGTCTTTACCGTAAGTGTTTTCGCAAGGCCCGGAAGCCCTTCGAGAAGTACGTGACCATCACACAAAAGTGCGAGTACCAGTTTTTCAACCAGCGTGGTCTGGCCCACCACGACTTTGCCGACTTCTTCGAAAAGCGTGTCGACGAACTGGCTTTTATCCTTAATGACTTCCGTAAGTTGCTGAAGATTAGTTTGTGACATATAAGGTATATTTTCTCTCTATTTCAGGAGCTGCGCAAGCCTCATCCGTCATCGACAGAAATCATTCATTAATGGATGTGTAGAAAATCGGAGCAGCGCTCTAAGAATCTGCGAGAGTCAGAATTTTGGTTGATAGCGGCAAGAAAGCCATACGTATCGTCCACCAACTCGGGATCTCCCAAAAGATCGCAAAAGTGTTGGAAATCGGTCGAGTTAATCCAATCTGCCAGTCGATTTCGAACCCCCACACCTCGATCGGTCGAATAGACATCGAGCCAACTGGTCAGGATCAGGTTTAAATCTTTTGAGTCGACCGGTGGCGCGTCTAACGATTGCTCGAGTATTGGAGTCAATTTCTTAACGGAGAAGCTTAAGTCACGCAAGTCACCCGAGAGTTCTGTGGCAAGTGGAAGTTCGCTTCCGTGACTGAGTTGGTTCAGCCAGCTCTTAAAATGGGGTGCTGAGGGATCAAAGAACAGCGCGCTCAACCGACTAATATTTTGATCGCTCTTCGCCAAGAGCGGTTCGATCAAAGGTTGATAATCCGAGATGAGCTCGGGATAAAACGCAAGCAGGTCGATCAGACCTTCTCCCCAATCAGTTGCATCGAGCCGCGAGACCACCTTCATGACGGGCGGCATGCTTCGACTGACGCTTGAGTTCGTTTCAAATGCAAAGCGAGTCAGTGAATTCGAAAGTAAGAGCGCCTGTTTTGAATGTGCAAGTCGGGTGATCTTGTCTTGAAGTCGAGAATGAGTGCGATTCAGAAGTACAAAGAGATCGCCCAGCGAGCTCTTCTGATCCTGAAGCAGATGTACCCCAATCTGATGAAGGGCTCCGAGTCTCGAAAGCCTCGAAATCAGCGTCATCAGATCAAAATTACATTCTGAAAGAGCGCCCGTCATCAATGGATCGCTAAAACATTTCGACGGCATCGAAAGCCCATTCGGAAAATGATCGCGCTGCGAGTTTTGATTCATCGAATACAGGCTATAAAACAAATCCCGAATCACCCGTAAGCCGTTCTTTCCGCCCTGTTCGACAGGAAGCTCTTCATCCAAAAGCGAAATTAAAAAACGGTTGTTAAAGAGTCTCGCGCTGATATCGGCAATATCAGGATCGAGCTTTCCGAGCCCCTGAACGATGCTTCGATCAAAACGGGTCAGGGTATCATTGATTGAAATCGCCGTATCTTTTAGGGTTTTGGGTGAAGTGGTGTAAGCGCCTAAATCTGTAGGTCGGGCAGACTTGGGTTCGTCTCCCCAAGAAAGTGCAATATCCTTGATAAAGCCCAGACCAAAGTTGTGAGTCAGTCCGAGCGCCTTAAAGTCAGCTTCAATCGCAAGGAGTTCGAGACGATCGATCTGACTTACGATTCGAAAGCGGATTTTCGAATGGTACTCGCGGCGCGAAGTTTTCGGATAGCCCGGCTCGTGGAATATAAAGGGAACCAGAACGAGTTGGGTCGAGCGGTCTTTTAAGAATTGAAAAAGATCGAGATTTGCTGACTTGAGTCGATCGAGAGCCGAAAAGACGGCGCGAGTGGCATCCTCGTTATTTTGAAAAAGCTGATGAAGCGGGTGCAAATGATATTCGACTTGCGAAATTCTGACGGGGGTGTCTGTCGTGTGTTCCCACTCCTTCATCAAGAGTGGGTGAATCCAGGTTTGGGATGAATTTAAGTATTCATTCTTGATGGCATTGGCCAAGCCCCGCGGGTTGGAATTGAATGCTTGAATCTGGTCCGTGTCTACCTTGCAATCCGGGCTGGATGGATTCAAAGTCGGGCAATAGTGTTGCATGAGCTGGGTAAGCCCTTCCTCGAATGAAACCATTGGAAGCTCAATTCCGCGGTCGACGATGACTCGAATTTTTTCGAGCGTTTGCAAATCCAGAAGTGGCGCGATTTCGGAATCCGCACGTGGGTATTCTTGTTTTATGATTTCTGAAAGAGCTCCGAAAAAATCTGGGTTTTTGATCTGAATGGCCAAATATTTTTTGAACTCGGTCGAGTGCTTGAGGGTATCCTTGATTTCGTGAGCGGTATCCGCAAGACGGGTCAGCGCTGCATGAATTCGGCCGTTTTCTTCAGTAGAAATATGCAAAAATTCAAAGATTCCCTGAAAGTTCAGTTCAGAATCGGTCTGAAACAAGGTGCTGATGACAATGTTCTGCAGCTCGAGCAAGGCCGTCATTTCTTGATGGGCAATCGCATGATCGGCGAGAACCATTCCCGCTTTGAAGGTAGGATTGGGATCAATACATTTCGAAATCAGCGAGAGTTGCTTTCGGTAATCCGTAGAACTCGAGTTGGGATAAACGTCGAACTTCCAGTCAAAATCGAGCTGAGAGCATTCGTCGTCCGGAAATACAGGAGGCAGAGGTTTCTTGAGTCGCCAAAGAGTGTCTGACGACTCGCTCGATGTCGGCAGAACGACCGCGTGATAGAGTATCGCAAATCGGCCTCGGTCTAAGAAATGATTGAAGAGTTGAAGAGCCTCTCCGACGATTGAGTCCAGTTTTTGCGATTGGATCAGTGTAAAGCCCAGATCGAATACCTCGTTTAGATTCGGATAGCTTAATAACTGGTTTAGACCGTCCAAAAGGATGTTTTTTGTGCTCTGCTGATCAACGATCTCGATCTCCGGAAACTCGTTTGAAATTTCGAAAATCAATTGAACCGTCTTTGCTCCAAAGCCTGATTCCTTCGTCAGTGCCGAATCGAGGAGCTCAAACAGTTTCTGCGTCTGAGGGGGGGTGAGTTTGGTCAACGAACGATCGAGAAATGTGGCAATCGTTTCGCCGTGCCCGAAAAGTGGCTGATCCTGGTTGATGGCAAGCAGGGTGATGAAATCAAGCAGCAGATGATTGTTCTTCAGGTATTGGTTTTCGGCGACGAATGTAGCAGATGCATTTGAGGCGGCAAAAGCTACAAAGCGAGCGTCGCTTAACAAGGGTTTTAAGAGTGAGAAGAACTCATCAAACCCAGGAACATCTGCAGCCTCAGACGCCACGCGAGCAATTCCATTCAGCGAGAATGGAAAAGTACAATACCCCTGTGAAGTCAGAAGGAGGTTCTTTAAATCATGTTTTAAAAATTGCTTGGCCTCGCTTGCGCTCATGCTTTTAAGATCATGAATGACGGTATCGAGGGGTGAAGGAATGGTAATCTTGTCTTGAAAGCATTTAACGTTTTCATTCAGAAGAGAATGAATCGAAGACGACAGTTGGTGATAGCGTTCTGAATCAAGAAGCCACTCTAAAAAACCATCGAGATGCTCGAGATGTTCGGGGCCATGATCTTGGGTCAGGGCTGCCAAGGCGTCGCCGAGATGGGCTTTCGATAAGACTTGGGTGAGCGCAGAAAGATTCAGGCCATCACCGACTTCGAGATAGTGCTTGATGCCCACACCGATCTTTGTGAGCGCCCCTTCTGGGTGCTGTTCGAGGAACAAGCGTTGATACGCAGCCGAATTCATTAGCGAGAGCGTGTTCTTCAGATGAATCTCTGGGTTCTCGGATTTAAGAAGTGAAATCAGATCGGGTCTGATGGTTTTGAGAGCGTCTGCAAGCGCGTTTGTCTTTTGCGTATCCGACAGAAAGGGCAAAAGGTTTTTTTCGAGCGCCGCTATTTTACCTTCGTTTTGAAAGTGAAAGAACCCCTCTTTGACTGCGAACAGGTATTTGGGATTCTGGGTGCTCGTTTGATTCAGCAGTCGCACTATCGGGCTAAGCTGGTCATCCGGAAGCCAGCGAAGCATTTGCTCGAAGGCATTGATCTCTTGATTCGAATTCAGGCATTCGGTCACTTTTCTGATCTGATCATTTGTAATTTCTGCGGTCGAAAGATCGAGCTGGTTACAGTCGATGTTTCCCGGATGGTAATTCGAAAGGGTCGCAGGTTTCTGAGACGAAAAAGGATTCGCGCAGGCTGAAACAAATAAAAGTGCTAAGACAAAAACGCGATGACGAAGCTCATAGGCTAAAGTCATCAGCTGAGGCCTGTGGCTTTCTATGGGCGTTAGGATTAGGTGATGGCGCAGACTTACTGCCGTCATCCGCAAGATTTGCGAACAAGGTGTATTGACCCATCCATGCAAGTTTTACGGTTCCGGGTTCGCCATGTCGGTTCTTTGCGATAATCAGCTCGGCGATTCCTTTTTCATCGGATTCCGGGTTGTAATAATCGTCTCGATAAATGAACACGACCATATCCGCATCTTGCTCGATCGCACCGGATTCGCGGAGATCGCTCAGCATCGGACGTTTGTCGGTACGATTCTCGACCTGACGACTGAGCTGCGAAAGCGCAATGATCGGTACTCCCAATTCCTTGGCGAGCTCCTTAAGACCTCGGCTGATGGCAGAAATTTCTTGCTCGCGGTTACCACTTTGCGCTTTGTTGTTCGCAGGACCCCGCATGAGTTGAAGGTAATCGATGACGATGAGGTCGAGTTGTTTCTCTTTCGCTTTTAGCCTTCGACAACGAGAGCGTAGATCCATGACCGAAAGTGCGGCGGTATCGTCGATGTGAATACGGGCTGCGCCCAGTTGTTCGGCCGCGGTCATCAAGCGACGGAATTCTTCTTTAGAGAGGGCGCCCGTCTTCAGGCGTTTCGAATCGATACGGCTGATGGCAGAACAAAAACGAAATCCCAACTCGTCTTTTGACATCTCGAGAGAGAAAAGTGCGGCGACGGCTTTTTGTTTTACCGAAGCACTGAGAAGGGCCGAAATAAACCAAGAGGTCTTACCCATACCGGGACGAGCTGCAAGTACCATGACCTGACCTGCCTGAAGACCCGCGGTAACCTTATCGAAATCGATGAAGCCGGTGCCGAGGCCCACGACTTCCTTACTGCCTGATACAAAGAGTTCTTGAACCTTTGTCATGTTTGCCGAAACGACTTCGGCGATCGAAACAAACGAGCGTTGAACCTTATTCTGAGAAACTTCGAAAATACGGGTTTCGGCAGCGTCGATATAGTTAGCAGTGTTTTCGACGCCCTGAAGCCCCTGATCCATGATGTCGGAACAAGCCTCGATTACGCGGCGCTGAAGGGCTTTCTCGCGA
Organism: Oligoflexia bacterium; assembly: GCA_903831745.1. GTDB lineage: Bacteria > Bdellovibrionota > UBA1018 > UBA1018 > CAIMNF01 > CAIMNF01. The sequence continues at coordinate 4,327 of CAIKYX010000029.1, read as the reverse complement.
ACAATTCGTCCGTAGTGATAGACGTTTGCAATTTGAAATGATGCTTGGTCAAACAAGTTTGCCAAAGTCATGCCACCCACTTGGTCGTACCAGCCGCGGTCCTTCAGGGCCGAGTTCAGAGTAACCAAATCGACGGCTTTACCCTGATCGCTGAGCGAGCAGGACATTTCATAGATTTTTTGATGAGCGTCTGTATAAAAATCGCGGTTCTCTAAACCGAGTTCGCGAAGTTCATCGAGAGAGGCATTGTTAACCAGTACGGAGCCTAAAACCGAACGTTCAGCTTCAAGGTCGTGCGGAAGTTTTCTTTTCTGACTCTCCATCAAACACCCCGAGTCCGAACCTGGTTAAAACGAACTAAGCGCCTTCTTTAACAACCCAAACTTTAAGTGAGGCAGTGACTTCAGGCAGAAGGCGGATTTCGACGTTGTGTACGCCGAGTGCCTTGATCGCATCTTTAAGGTGAATCGAACGTTTTTCGATTTCGATTCCACCGGCTTTCAATGCATCTGCAATGTCACCTGTAGTGACTGAACCGAAAAGCTTGTCCTTTTCTCCGGTTTTGCGAGAGATGTTGCAAGTGAAGCCAGAAATTTTCTTGGCAAGCTCTTCAGCTGACATTTTTTCAGCAGAGCGTTTTTTCTCGAGCATCTTCTTCTGATGATCGATTGCCGCCATGTTGTTCTCGTTTGCAGGAACAACCATTTTTTTCGGGATCAAAAAGTTTCTGGCATAGCCATCGGTTACTTTTACAACATCACCAATGCGGCCCAGATTATCTACGTTTTCTTTTAAAATAACTAACATTGAATTCTCCTGTTATTGCTGACTCAATTTCTTTCGGAAGTCGAACCAAAGGTCAAAAAACCCCAGTGACAGCACGATCGGCATCACCACAAAAACGGCGAGGCTGAAGATCAGTGCTCTTCCCAGTCCAAGGATCTTATATCGATTTAGCAAATGACTCAAGACACTTAGGCCCTGAAATCCATAAAATAAGATCAAAATCTTAAATCCGTTTAAACCGATATAATAGAGTGCGTGATCCGTGAACGAAAATAGGGCTGCGCATGCCAAGGTGGGCCATACTAACCATTCAGGATTCTGGTAATTCGACCAAAAGCCCTCGGGTAAAAAGCCCGGAACCAGCCGGGATGCGAATAAAAGGTTAATCCAAAAGGTAATGATCAGCCCGATAACCACCCCCGAAGGCAGTTCGGTGACCAGTTGTTTTTGAAAAGTTTCTTTTCCCTGCTCTTCTACGATTTGTTTGATCGGGCTGTCGGGAAGGGTCACCATGCGGTCGATGCCCAGAGAAACCTCGGATTTTACATAAGCGACGGGTTCGAGTCCGGCTTCGCGGGCGAAATGAACGAGAGTGCCGAATACCAGGGCGAGCGTGATTGCCAAAGTGGCGAGAAAGCTTGTTTTGATGCGGCCTGATTTACGAATGAAAAATGGAAACAGAATTCCGATCAGACTCCAAAGGGATAGGGCGACCAGGGTTTCGTGTTTATTTGCGGTCATCGTGTAAACGAGAGCGCCATTGGTGGCGAGCGCAAGAAGACTTACGGCCAATCGGTTTTTAGCGGTGAGAAGAAAAAGGGGTAGGGGAGAGAGAATCGCAAAGAGTGCGGATTCGAATGAGACGGCAGGCAAGAAAAAAGGAGCAATGCTGGCAATATACCAGATTGCTCCTTTTTGAAGTGTAGGATTAGTAGCTTGCATTCGGACCAATAGCGACGAAACCGAGGAGCGCGAGTTGGCGCGCACGCTTGATTTCTGTGGTCAGTTTACGTTGAACGAATGCACAGTTTCCGGTTACACGGCGGGGCACGATTTTTCCGTGCTCGGTCATGAAAGTTGAAAGGAAACGTGGGTTTTTATAGCTGATATTGTTGATATCTTCTTCGCCAGCAGTGAAACGACAAGATTTTTTCTTGTTGCTTGAAGAGAATTTACGTCCGCGGCGTCCGCCGCCGTCGTCCATTGCATCTTCCATGTCTGCATCATAACGAGAATCTTCGTCACGATCTCTGCCGCGTTTTGCACCTGTATCTTTACTGTCTCTGTCTTTTTTATACATAAATGGGTTTCCTTTTTACTGATTAAAAGAAGTTGAGGTTGAAGCTGCAGGGGCTGCAGCTGGAGCAGCAATTGCTCCTTCTGGAGTTGCGCCGCGCTCTTCACGCTTCATCGCAGTTCCTGCACCGAGTTCTTTAGTATAAACTTCAGCACTGAATTCTTTGGCAAGATTGACAGTCATGAAACGAAGGTTTGATTCATGAAGGCGAAGGTTACGCTCGAGCTCTGCGACCACTCCGCGTGAGCCGGTATACACGATGTGTGTGTACTGACCGCGAGTTTCTTTTTGGATTGGAAATGCGAATTTGCGCTTTCCCCAGTCTTCTTGATAAATGACTTCGCCGCCGAAATTGCCAATAACGGCAATCAGACGATCTTTGAGGGTTTTAAGCCCGTCATCGCTCAGGTCGATCTTTGTAATGAAAGTAGTTTCGTAGCCAGGTAGTTTGGCTGTAGCCATTTTTAGGTCTCCTTATGGTTTAAGCCCGCCTTGTTTTGAAACTGCACCGCAATTTCTGGACGAGCAAAGAGTTTGTTGAGCTTATGAAGCTAATGGATTGCGAGCAGTTTTGTCAAGAAAAGTCTTTGTATAGAGCCTTCTTTTTGCGAAACTAGGGGGATGCTAAAGCGTTTTATGACCCCCCTCCTGATCCTGGTGACCCTAGCCTGGGGGATAGGCTTTATTACCACCAAACATGCGGTTGCCGCAGTGCCGCCCCTGACCATGATCGCCATGCGCTTTGCGTTTGCTTCGATCATTCTTTTTCTGGTTTTTTCGTTCGTCGGGCATGATCGTTTTTTTCCGCTTAAAAAGGGCGAACTGAAGGCTGGCGCCATTTTGGGCATTTTTCTCTACGCCTGTTATGGCTTTCAGGCTGTGGGTATTCAGTACACCACGGTTTCGCATACCGGATTTATTACCGGTCTCAGCGTGGTCTTTGTGCCGATTATCGCTGCATTTTTGGGCCAGAAAATTAATCGTTTTGCGTTGAGTGGAATTTTGCTCAGTGCACTTGGCACTTTTCTTTTATCAAAAACCGACTCGCTTTTGCCGAATTATGGCGATGTTTTAGTGCTGATTGCAGCCTGCGCAGTGGCCCTACATATTGTTTATGTCGGCCGTTATGCCGGATCGTACTCGGTATCGAAGATTACTTTCATTCAAATTGTAACGTGCACGCTACTTTCGATTGTGACTGCTTTTTGTTTCGAGGATCTTGCGCACTACCGTCCGGATCTGACCGTCTGGGTGTGGTCTGAATTGTTCTTCATGGGGGCGGTGGCCACCGCGCTTGCATTTGTGATTCAAAATGCGGCTCAGAAATACATTTCTCCAGTTAAAATCGCGCTCATTTTTACGTTTGAACCTATATTTGCAGCTGTTTTCTCGGTTTGGCTGGGGCTTGAGGTTCTCTCGACCCAGCAATGGACCGGTGGTGGTTTGATGTTGGCTGGAGTTTTGGTCGCCGAAATCGGGCCATCGCTTCGATTTCGTCGCAGTGTCGGCTAAGACACTCTTTTTTTTTGACGCCTGAATACCGATACAGAAGTGTCATGCGTAAGGTGTCTTTTTTACGAATAAACCTGTACTTGCCGATCATCCGAAGGATGGTATTGGCAGTGCTTGTACTTTCGTCAAGCGCGTGCCTGAATATGCAGTCTGCGAAGTTGATGATCACTCCACTGAGTGGCGATCAAAGTGATGCGGGCGGAAATTCTCTGGCTCCCACGCCAGCTGCGACTTCGACGGCCACTCCAACTCCTACACCTGTGCCCACCCCTTCATTGAGTGTGATCCATACTTTTGATCCGGTCTCGTTTCCGTTTGGGAATGCTCCTAAAAGTGAATTGACGCCTTCACTTTCGGGCGACGTGCTTTATGGTGTGACGACTGCGGGCGGAGCGTGCAATCAAGGCACCATCTTTAGTCTTTCGACTGATGGTTTAAGGACCATGACTTCTATACATGATTTTTGTTCGAGCGGACATAATGAGGATTTGGGAAATGACCCTGAGGGAGGCCTTACTCTTTCCTCGGATGGCGGCACGCTTTATGGCACCACCGCTTCTGGTGGACAGAATAACTTTGGAATGATCTTCAAGGTGGGTACGGATGGTAGTAATTTTACCAGGCTCTATAGTTTCGGCCCAGCGACTTCGACAGATGGAATTAGTCCTTATGGAACGCTTTTGAGGTTAGGGCATGTTCTTTACGGAACTACGGCGGAAGATTTGGGAGGTG
>CAIKYX010000028.1 GCA_903831745.1 Oligoflexia bacterium | reverse complement strand
TTTCAAGCGATGCTGACCGAACTCAAAAAAGATCCTGCCCGCTACGGAAATAAAGTTCTTTTCCTGCATTCTGGCGGCGGATTTGGCACTTTTGCCTATTCTTGGGCGTCAAAAAAATAATTCTAAAGTACGCAACGCGTCATATACGACAGGCTAATGGCAGGAGGAATTTTCTTCCTACATAGGAGTCCAAGTATGTCGTTTATCGTGAAAAATAATAATGCCCCGTTTAGTTTGTTTAATATTGCCGGCGCTTTTTGCGTGGCACTTTCGCTTTCCGCGTGTGGTGCAAGTCAAAAAGTTTCGGTAAAAAATCTCGACCTCAGTACGTCTGATGTCGGCGGAGTCACTTACCTGAACATGAGTGCGATCGTCAATCTCGGAAATCTTCAATTTCCAAACATCGAAGTTCCGATTTTGAATCCGACTCGCTTGTCAGAATCATTTGGCCAGATGTCGCTTCAACATTTGCCAGATGGCAATAATCAACTCACCGTTGCGGTAAACTACCAAGAGGCAACGAAACTCAATCCGTCGTTGGGGGGAACCCTTCCTAATGGCCGTGAACTTCCTACTTCATTAGGGGTAGGCAATGCCGTGCTCGTGGGCATACCGGTCATCAACCAATCTAGAGTTTATGTCGGTGGCGAATTAAACAAAGATATCTTCGTGGGTGCAGCGATTGCCATTCCGGCTTTCGACAGTGCATTTAGAAGCATTCCTTTTCCACTCAATATCTTTTTGCCCTACACATTCTCGCCGCAGATTTCGGGTGCAGGTGGCCTCTTTTCGTCAACCCAGGCCGGAGGCAACGGAATCGCTGTATTCGTAAAACGATCACTTTTGCCAACCCCTGCGCAACCCCAGCCTGCGTTACCGACTGAGGCGGCCCACGTCAACAATGCCGCCTTACAAAGACTCAATACGCTCTTTAACAAGAAGGCCACATTGCGCGTTAAGTAGCCGGATCCTTTAAAAAAAATACATTTGGCTGCGGGATTTAGTTCTCGCAGCCTCCTTTTTTTATGCTACCCTGAGGGTACATTTTCGAAAGGAGTCATTTACTATGACATTATTTTCAGGCGCTGCTGCCGAGTTTTGGATGCGATGGTTTCACTATTTTTTTGGAGTGATGTGGATCGGACATCTTTATTATTTTAATTTTTCTCAAACCCCGTTTATGGCCGAAGCGGATGCTGCGACCAAATCCATTATTTTTCAAAAACTCGCTCCCCATACGATGAAGTGGTTTCGCTGGGGCGCCATGTTTACCTTTTTGACCGGCTGGTTGATGATCGGCCATAAAATGGGAAATCTTGGAATTCCCGCTTCTTCTGCCTGGGGTACGATTATTCTGAGCGGTGGTATCATGGGAACACTCATGTTCTTGAACGTATGGCTGATCATTTGGCCAAACAACAAGATCATGATTGAGAATGCAGGCCGAGTGGCAAGAGGCGAAGCTGCCATTCCTGGTGTTGCAGATCTTGGAGCTCGCTCTGCGATTGCTTCACGCACCAATACCTTGTTCTCGATTCCTATGCTTTTTTTCATGGCGGCTGCATCGCACCTTCCATTGACCCTCTCACCTGAAAAAAGCCTGATCCCTTACTGGAGTTTTTACGCCATCATCGTTGGAGTGATTCAGCTCAACGCGATGAAAGGAAAAATGGGGCCGCTTCAGAAAATCGGCGGCACTGTTCACTTTGGAGTGCTTTTGACGCTGATCCTCTATTTTGCGATGGAATTTCTCGCAGGCTAATCTTTTAGCTGCTTCGGCAGATTTAGCCCCTACACTCATCTCAGATGAAGTGCAGGG
>CAIKYX010000027.1 GCA_903831745.1 Oligoflexia bacterium | reverse complement strand
TTTATGATCGGTACTTTTGCAACAGTAGTTGTAACTCGAGATTTTCTGGGTCACCCAGCGAACGGTAAAGACCTTCATGGTTTTACATTGATTTATACGATGCTTCTATGCCTACTGGCTTCCATGGCCGCATCGGGAGTAACAGCGATGTTCGTAGAACTTGTTGCTTATAGGCGTCTTCGCTCCAGGGGCACAAACCGACTTGCACCTCTTATTTCAGCTATCGGAATTTCTATTGTTCTAAGCGAAGCTATTAGCCTCTTAACAGAAGGCCGCGCGGTTATATCGCCAGAAGTACTTCATAAAAGTTCTCTCTTTACAGTATTAGGTGCAAATATTCGAATAGATCAATTACTCGTAGTAGTAGTTGCGCCAATTATGTTCTTCTCCCTACAGCGCTTTGTGAATCACACACGTCTGGGTAAGGGAATCCGCGCAGTTTCTATGAATGAAGAGACAGCAAAATTGATGGGTATTAACATCAATAGAGTCATATCGATCACAGTCCTCATTGGTGGGCTTATGACAGGTGCAGCAGCATTTTTCTTTGAGACTGTCTATGAAGCAACGAAATTTAATATTGGATTTAATATCGGAATTGCGGCATTTACCGCTGCCGTTCTTGGGGGAATTGGAAATATTCGCGGTGCATTCGTAGGAGGGCTTGCTCTTGGTCTATTAGAAACATACGCGTCAGCAGTTCTTGGCTCACAGTGGAAAGCTATAACAGTTTTCCTTGTTTTGATTGTTGTCTTGCTCTTCCGTCCTAATGGTCTGTTCGGTGAAGCCGTTCAGCAGACAAGGGTGTGATAAGAAATGATAAATCTTAGAGATAAAGGCGCAGAAGCATGGGCTAAGTGGGATCGACCAAGGCGAGTAGTTTTCGTTATTGCAGCCATTTCAATCGTTGCTTCACTTCCATTTGCAGGAAATTTCTCAGTATCAAACATCCTCAATACTCCGGTTAGCTCATATGCAGACGTGCTGGTCTACCCAGTCGGAATGTTTGTATTGATGTCACTTGGGCTAAATATTGTTGTTGGTAAAAGTGGAATGCTTGATCTGGGTTATGTTGCATTTTTCGCTATAGGTGCATATTCCATGGGAGTTCTTGGAACTCACACACACCTCAATATGTGGGAGATCCTTCCAATTGGCATGGGCCTTGCCATGATTGCAGGAGTTTTGCTCGGTATCCCAACGCTGCGACTTCGTGGTGACTATCTTGCTATTGTCACAATGGGATTTGGTGAAATTGTTCGTATTACCGCTTTGAATACAAATAAAATCGGTGGCCCTAACGGAATTGCAAATGTGCCAAATCCACCAACAGTCTTGGGATTACATTTCAATATTATGACGCCAAATTCATTTTTCTGGCTAGTACTAGTACTTATTCTTCTTACCATCTGGATGATTCGCAGACTTTCTGTTCGCCGGCCCGGACGCGCTTGGGAAGCGATTCGCCAAGATGAAGATGCAGCCGAACTCATGGGTGTGCCAACATTGAAGTACAAGATTTGGGCGTTTGTACTTGGAGCAGGTGTAGGTGGCGCAGCTGGTGTTGTCTATGCATCCAAGACCTTGTTTATCTCCCCAGAAGCATTTACCTTCAATATCTCAGTGTTGATTCTCTCATGTGTTGTTTTCGGAGGAATCGGAAATATTTGGGGAGTTGTTCTTGGAGGAGTATTCCTTGCTTATCTTCCAGAGCGTATTCGTTTCGTCACGAACGCTCGTCAATTAGTTTTCGGTTTGACGCTAGTCATAATTATGAATTTCCGTCCTGATGGGATTCTTCCACGTAAAAAGCGCGAGAAGGTCTTAGCTCCAAAGGGTGACTCAGGGGAAAAAAATGTCTGAAAAAATTCTTGAACTCAAAGCCTTAACTAAGAACTTTGGTGGCGTTGTAGCCCTTAATGAAGTTAACCTTCATGTGAATAAGCAAGAGATTCTTGCCTTAATCG
>CAIKYX010000026.1 GCA_903831745.1 Oligoflexia bacterium | reverse complement strand
GCCGATTCAAAAAAGAGATATTGCTAAAGTGGATGTTCAAAAACGGGAAAATGCGATGGTTTAATTTTTTAAGAATGCGAGGCGTACTCAAAGTACGTCGAGTGTTCTTAAAAAATTAAAACGCAGCAGGTTCCAGTTTTTCAACATCCACTCAACAAGAAATGACGTTACGAGCGAGATAGCCTTTGGCCTCATCTTCGTAAAGATCGAACTCTACTTTTTGTCCTTGTTTGAGTGAGCGAAAGCCCTGGGCTTGAATGGAACTATAATGAACAAACACGGTTTGTCCGTTGTCAGTTTCAATCAATCCGAATCCCTTAGAATCATTGAACCAAATGACGTGTCCTATATGCATCGTATCCCTGATGCCTCCAGATAATATTATGACGGCCACTTTTAAATAAAGTCAATATAGGAAGATTGACGCTTGGCTAAACAAAAAGGTGGGCCCGACCTTTTAGAATTCGAAAACCACTTCTCGTTCGCCGAGATAACCCAAAACCCTACGAACTTCACGCTCTTGCGCGACCGGGTTGTTCTCGAGTTGCTTGGCAATTTGATGAAGGCTGGCCGACCTGACTTCGACATCGCCAATTTCTTGACGACGCACTGATAAGGTATTTTGAACCTTATACCATTGCTTTAGCCCAGGAGACTGCACCCAGAAATCGATGGTGCCAGTGAGCATCAAGAACCAGATTCCGAAGAAAACTAACCAAACGCGATTCCAGACGTTTGGTTGCTTCATTTAAAAGCCTTCTTGCCCGGAAATTTTGCACGTCCCCCCAGCCACTGCTCGATTCGAAGTAGCTGATTGTATTTCGCGGTACGATCCGTGCGCGAAGCGGATCCGGTTTTAATCTGACCCGCATCGGTTCCCACTGCCAGGTCTGCGATGAAGGTATCTTCACTTTCGCCGCTACGATGAGAGATGACCGTCGTGTATCCCGCCTGATGGGCCATTCTCATCGCTTCTAAAGTTTCGGTTACGGTACCGATCTGATTGAGTTTGACCAACAGTGAATTAGCAACCCCCTTCTCGATTCCTTTCTTAAGGAATTCAGGGTTGGTTACAAACAAATCATCGCCGACGAGCTGTACGCTTTTGCCCAGCTTGGTGGTCAGACTCTTCCAGCCATCCCAATCATGCTCTGCCAGGCCGTCCTCGATCGACAAAATAGGAAAATAAGAAACCCATTTTTCATAGATCTTGATCATCTCATCTGCGGTTCGTTGAGAACCTTCGAAATGATACATGACCGTATTACCGGCTGGGTTCGGTGGATTCTTGGCGAGAAATTCACTCGAAGCGCAATCGAGAGCAAGATAAATTTGAGAGCCGGCTTTGTAGCCAGCGGATTCGATGGCGTCGAGAAGCAAAGTCATTACTTTCTCGTGCGAGCCTGGTCCCGCTTCTTCTTCATCAGAAATCTTCGGAGCAAACCCACCTTCATCGCCTACAGCTGTGGTGAGTCCGCGCTTGTGCAAAATCTTTTTAAGCTGGTGAAACACTTCAACACCCGCACGAAGCGCATCAGAAAAACGATCAAACCCACATGGCACAATCATGAATTCCTGAATGGCAATTCCGTTATCCGCATGTTTTCCGCCGTTAAAGATATTCATCAGGGGCACCGGCAACGTAATGCCGGCACTTCCAAAAGAAGTTGCCAGATTCTGAGTCAAAGCCAAACCCGAAATTCGAGTCGTATCGTTGCACTGAGCCTGCAAGCGAGCAAACGCCATACTGATAGGCAGAATCGCATTCGCACCCAACTTGCTTTTATTTGGCGTACCATCGAGATCGCACAGTAAATCATCAAAAATAGACTGCCTGACAAAATCACGATTCAGAATGGCCGGCGCAATCTCGACTTCAATATTCTTTACTGCTTGAAGCACACTTTTGCCATGATACCGCTTAGGATCATTGTCGCGGAGTTCGAGGGCTTCACCCTCACCGGTCGAGGCACCCGACGGAACAATTGCGCTCGCCTTTTGATCACCCGAATAAAGCTCTACTTCAACCGTTGGAACACCCCGAGAATCCAGCACCTCCCGGGCAATGCATTTGTCTATCTTCATTGATTAAGATCTTAAATGATTTACCCAATTCTGGGCAAGTGCTATCGGGCCTTCAGAATGGGAACTTCCCCTATCCTTTTACGGATCAATGGAATGCTCGGACTGCCCAAAGAAAGCACTCCCAAGTCGCGGGTATCCCGTCCAAAGGAATTATTGAACTCGACTTGGGCTTGGTAGGCCCCCGGCGCAAGTTTCAGATAGCTTGCCGCAATCAGGTTCGGCAAAAAATCCCATGACCTCAAGTCGGGATTATTGGCATGATCGATTGCCTTCTTGGCGATGAAGTAACCTGCCAGGATCGCCAATTTCTTGAATACATTGTCTTCGCGAGTGGCCTGGCGATAAGCCACAATTGCCGGAACCAGAATGGCCACGTACTCGGTTCCGATTTTAAGCGCTTTCGAAAACATTTCGCCGTCCTCGCGATTCTTCAGCTCGACCGCAAGCAGCTCTTCGATCGGACTTAGAATCGGTAGAGGTACATCAGACAGCGCCTTGCCTTGCTGAGAAAGATGAAGGGTTACTTTGGTATCAGCCGGCGGAAGTGGCATAGACGGAAAACGAATCTCAAATCCGAAACTTCGATCAACCGCATCCGTAAAATATCTAGGCGGCCCATCGAACTCATCGCCCGAATCCATCGCACCCGCAAGGCCACCTCCGAGAAGGATCAAACCGAATTCGGGCGCGTTCTGAATGATGACCTGCATGCCCAACTGTTCCATCATCGATCGGAGGTGCGGATCAGAAATATGAGAGAACACGGTCGAAAGTCCTAGCATGAAGCGTTTGATCTTATACTTCTGCATGACCCCGGCCTCTACGATCAACAGGTTGCCATCGGATTCTTTCGACTTCGCTCGGTCTTTGAGTTGATCTAAAAGCGAATCAATCGCCGGTTCATTGTTCTTTTCGGTAGGATAAATGGCACTGACGTGATCGAGAATTTTACGGGCATCATTGGTTAACAACTCTGCGGTGCGCTTCTCGTTATGATCGTTTGAAAGTGCGTGCACAAAACCGGCAAGCGTTCTGGCCCACACATCCTCTTTATAAAAATTGTCATTGGGATAGGTTCTTCGCAGGGTTTCGAGATGAACATCCCAAGCACGAAGCTCGGCGCGCGCTTTGGTCGCGTATTCCGCACTCTCGCGGGCATCATAAACCCGGACAGGAACATTCTGCGCCTGAACCAACACCACGCCTTTTTCGTTTTTGATTTCGGGCGTACCCCAGGCCGGGGTTCTTCCGTCTTGTGCCAAAAGAGCATAAGACATGACGAGCATGTAATGAATATAGGAAAACTCTATGGGGTTGCTTCGATACGCGCTGCTAAACCAATCAAACGATCCATTTGCTGAACGAACACTGATAGCGGTATCACGGGCCTTATTTAAAAAAAACGCTGCCTTCTCGTAGAGGCCTTCACTCATGGCTACCGAAGAAAGCAAATAGTAATGCATGAGCCGATTCTGGTCATTCTGATACACCTCTGGTGTAAAGAGCGCAGCTTCGGCCCCGGTAAAATTATCTTTCAGATACTCTTCTCTGGCCGCCTTGAGACGTCCGCTATCGGACGTCCCACAGGCAGCACAGAGCAGAAGTATTAAAACAGAAACGAAGCGTAGTTCGAGCCGACGGGCTTTTACCACTTCGCTCCGCCCTCACTGTATTTATTGATCTTCTCACGTACGCGACACACTTCTTCGGCAGTGGTGATGTCGGTCAGGTGAATATTAACGGTATAAGTCTTGATCGTTTTGCCATCGCGGGTTTCCGGCTTCATATTGATGTCGCCAAAAATCAGAGCATCCGCACCCGATTGCTTGCCAATCTTCTTGGCCTGCGCAGGATCAACCATTCCGTCGTTTTGGTAGGTAATCTCTTTCAGAAGCGCCGCACGTCGGTCGGCATCGATCAGCGTAAACTGATCCGAATTCGACATTTGCTCGAGAAGCGCGTCTTCGAGATCTTTGACCGGAAAATACGACTCGGTCGTATTGTTGCGGATTTCGCCGACGAATACCTTGATGCGTTTTCCGGAGAATTTTCCTTCATACTCGAGGAATCTTTTGTGCGCATAGACTTGCTTCATCGCGCCATCGATCACTCGAATCGTATCGCCGTCGACCCAATTATCCGTAATGGTCATTGCTTTTTCATCGGCCTTGGAGTCATTGACCCGCTCTGCCTTAAACGACGAGCAACCCGATACGAATACCAGCCCCATCGACACTACTGCAATACCACCCATCCACTTCAATTTGTGTTTTGTATTTTTCATTTATGAATCCCTTGTTGTTGTTCTCAGTGACCTTGTTTGTATTGATCGAATTCTTTTTGGATATCGGCAACCTTGCCTTCTACCTTATCCTTCAGATTCGGATCCTGTTGAAAGCGAATGGTTTCGGCTTTTGCTACGAGCTCACTGACTTTCTGTTTGCCGATTTCTGCCAGGATCCAGCAGTGGTAGATCGACTTCGCTCCACCAACCTGTGAATAATCGCGCTGTTCCCAATATTGCTTCTTCTTATTGATTCCGGTAACCAGGGTTTTTGAAAGCTGAGATGACAATTCTGAAGTCTGAGTTTGACTTGCAGAGTTTGCCGAAATTCCGCTGGTGTCAGAACCGGCCGATTCGCTGCTCGCGCGGGCCAGCGTGGTATCGACAAAAGTACTTACTTGTTTTGCGATATCGTCCATGGCGTCTGCCTGCGCTTTTTCGCAAGCCATTCGCTTGTCCGCACTTTGAGCATCGCCCGTATAGAAATAGCTCTTCTTGATATCCAGGCCTTCTTTGTCGGCATACATCGTCGGATTATCGAGCCAAGCTTCGCGACCGCCCGGAGCCGCATCAATGACCTTAAACTGAGGCTCTTCTACTTTTACCTCTTTAACCGGCGCACCACCACAGGCGGCAAGCACCATACTCAACATCATACTTCCTGATAAAACCACTACTAGCTTTTTCATAGTTCTTCCTTTCGTTATTTCAAAACTTATTCGCGAGCTTCTGACATTCGATTAAATAAATTCTCACAAAAATCGCGCGACAATTTGTCGGCCACGGTTTCTAAAATTGCATCACGACTTCTTCCGGTTTCTGTTTGATTGACCTGCACGCGGTACATCTTGCCGTTGTCCTGGGTCACCGCTGCGGTCAATTCGAAACGGATTTTCTCCCAGCCATTGATTTGCATGTGCTGTGGACGCTCAACCACCTTCAGCTCTACTTTATTGGCATTGGCCGGGGCCTTGTCGTAAGTATAAACCACGCCACCCCGGTCATTGATGCAAGACTGAATGTCGTGTTCGAAATACTGCTCCCCCTCATCGTTCATTTTGACCGCGAAAATGGTTTTGGCATTTTTAAGGCGCGAAGCATTTTGAATCTTATTCATACGAACTTCGAGAGGAGTTACGTCAATGAGAGCACTCATGCCCAGAGCCGAAGCTTCGCCGTATAGTTCTTGAATGGCTTTGAGATCGTTTTTCGCATCATTCATCTTCTCGTTGGTATAGAGCTGATCGAGAGAATCCATTTCTTGTTCAATCTTGCCTTTAAGCCGGTTAGCTTCGAGTAAGAGACCCGAGCGCGCTTGAAGTTTGTCGACCGCAACTGAAGCGTAGTAGTCGTTACCTACATGCGCGACGTCTTTGATTTCTGCACCACGCAGATACGTATCTGATTGAAGACTTAAGTTTTTCGAAACATTTTGATTCGAAGTTCCTGCAACTTTACCGTCCGTATTTTCTCCGAGATCGGATTGTCCGTGAGCAGTGGTTTCGCTGTTTACCTTGACGATAAAACTTTCGGCGAGCTGCTTTTTCGCATCCGCAATCGCAGCATCGCGAGTATCGCCCGCACCGACTGCCGAAAGATACCGAGCTTCAGGATAATGTGCGTGTGGATTATTCACCCAATCCGGCACTACCGCACTTACTGGGGTTGCGACATCCTTGGGAGCAGACGAACAAGCGCTCAGGACTAAAACGGCCAGAATCATTAATCCGATATTCTTCATAACCGATAGAGTATTCAAGGGTTGTGCCGCTTGTAAATCGCTTCTTTTACAAAGGCTTAACTTTCTTAGCGGAAGCTGAATGTTGCGATTCGCGTCAGTTTCGTTGTAGCGAACCCACACATTTTGTCTCAGGGTTGCACTCCCAAAACATTGACATTCAAAATCATCTACGCACTGAGTTGATTACCTGAGCATGATCTCTGACTTGATGTTTGTGCAAATCCGTAACTGCGGCATCAAAAGTGGTTTTGAAGTCGTCGATGAATCGATTAAAATGCGGAAAAACCTCCGGCGAATGAAGTGTACCAATATACAGAGGATCAATTTCGACCTCGACTTCAGTAAAGGACTCATTCGAAACAGGGGCATTGGGCACTAGCAAATTTTGAGTGGTGTATTGGTCGAACGAGAAGAAACCCACTTTTACCTGTTTGCCGTATTCATCGTCGAACTCGAGGGGCACGCCCAGTCTCCGAGTCTCGACCCTTCGCTTTTTGACGATACGATTCAAAACATCTGCTGAAAAATAGGTGGCCAATTCCTTTTTGATAAATCCAATCATTGCGTTTTCAGCTTCGGCTTCGGAAAGTTCCGTGCTCAGTGCCTTTGGAGTCTCAAGCCTGTGTAGAAAATCCCCCAGATTGCCCACCACTTTTTTGATCATCATCATTTTCTTAGGGGCATCGCCTTCGAGGCTTTCACCCTTATCCCAACTTTTAATTCTTGCCGCAAAGCCAGCTTGTTCGAGGTCGCCTTCAGGGGTATCGAAATAGATTGAAACTTCAGAAGCGGTCCCTACTAACAGTTTTATTTCCAGCCGGTCTTTTACTATCCCCATTCCATCCTGATTCGGATACAACTGCCCCGCCCAATAATCTCCTACTGCCAACGGATAACTGGCTTTTAATTCTGTGTGCGCTTTAAAATACTCGCTTGGCAGTGAAGCTTCCCCCTCTGACATCCACACCAAACTTCCCCCCGAAACCATCGTAGTAAAAAACGCATAGGACGATTCATGGTAGTGCTCGAGTAATGACTCTAGGGGGCGCAG
>CAIKYX010000025.1 GCA_903831745.1 Oligoflexia bacterium | reverse complement strand
GGAATTATGAGTCAACCAGCCTATTACTCAAAAAGGCCTGCCTAAAACCCTGTCAAAACTAATATTTACCTTCCCCTAGGGTTAGATTTTGAGTGAGTCAATTCGACGTGCAAAATAGCCGTCCTTCAATTTTTTCGTCTTTTTTGACACATTGATTATCCGACCTAAACGCGAGATCATTGATACATGCCGTCGAGTTGAATCATATGAGTTCGGCCCAACGGGGAACAAAACTAAGGGGAAAATATGAAGAATAAATTAACATTGATCATTTTAGGGGCTTTGCTAGGAATGAATTCACACGCGGCTTTAGTGGCTGGAACAGGATCTTGCGCGCCATCATCTCTTTGTGACGCTAATGCAGATTGTCCACACCCTGAAGCGGGGGTGATCTGTCGCCCCTCTACCAATGCTGGATGCGGCGGAAAGAATACTTGCGGAACAGCGAGTGCTGACGTGAGTAATCCGAGTGGAGGCATAAAAAACCTTTTTAATGCTCCAGCAGTAAAAGCAAACCTAATCAATTCGGGCGGTTCAGGCTCAACCAAAGCGAATGGCTCTGGTACGAAAGCAGTCTCTGGTGCGCCAAGCGGCGGCTGATTCAAAAAGAAATTGGAATCGAAAAAGGGATCAGTGTTTCAATGGTCCCTTTTTATTTTAGGTCACAGACTGCAGGTTTTTTACCCAAACGAAGATTTTCAGCCAAGCAGCAATAGGCATTTCTAAACTTAAGCAAACTACCCGTATCTGCATTCTTAATGAAATTCAAATGATGATTGAGCATTTCTTTCTTGTACCGATTTCCAACTGCACTTGATAGTGTCCGCTTTAAATAAGTTTTGTAACCAGGAGCAATAGTACTTCGATCTACGCAAGCAACGAGTTCCGCCCTGAAAACCATATCATCGTCCTTACTCTCACTCGAACAGTCTTTCAAAGTAGCAATAAACAAGTCGTGATAGCTCTGCAACAAACCTTTTCGAATCGGATCAGTCATCGCGTTTGCAAGTGATTGTGCCGTTGTTTCAGCCAGTTTGATCAGATCGAGCCCGGTTGCAGGACAATTTAAAAGGTCCTGACTCGTCCCATTCTTCTCCCAACCTTTAACGATCGGATCCAGGCTCGTCATCGGACGATTCCACGTATCCACACCTAGCCCACAGGCAAATGCCTGAAGCTGATTTCCATATTTTCCAAATGACTTATTAAAC
Source organism: Oligoflexia bacterium (assembly GCA_903831745.1). GTDB lineage: Bacteria > Bdellovibrionota > UBA1018 > UBA1018 > CAIMNF01 > CAIMNF01. The sequence continues at coordinate 10,826 of CAIKYX010000025.1, read as the reverse complement.
GTTTGCTCGTAGCTTCTCGGCACCAGCGCATCTGCCTCATACCCTTCAAGCCTCGGATCAGCCATGGCGGTCACACAGGTTCCCGCGCCACTTTCTGAAACATCACTCAGGTCAACAAAACCACCGCTAAAGCAGGCCTGAACGTTGAAATGAACATGAATGCCCTTACTTTTAAACGCGGCCAAGTAAGGTGCTAAGTCTTTAGTCGTAATGGATTGCGGGTATTCGCCCAAGCTCACACCCCAAAAACTGGGTCCGATTCGATCTTCTACCCAACCATGATCATCGAGATTCACCACTAAATCTTCACCTGCAGTGGCATTTTGCAAAACACCATCCAAGAACGATTTGATTTTGGCCATGCTTGCCTCGCCAGTGATTCTAGAATCGAGCGTATTGCCATTTTCGTTGGATCGTACGTCGTGCTCAGCCGAAGAAGTCATGTAGTCGAAAATTTCCTGTGCGTTAGTACACTCTTTCGGGTTTTTTAAAAAATTGGCTTTAAAAACCTGAATATCGTGATCGCTTTTTGCGGTATTTTTTAGATAAGATTGTCTGCCGTCACCACCAAACAACAATGCACTCTGTTCACTCGCCACATTTAAGCTGGTGGCTGCGGTTGCAAAGTCCTTCACACCTCCTTGAAACTCACTTTCAAGAACATCACCCGCACCGCCGGTGATTCCAATGGTCCAAATATTAGGGTTCTGAGCCATCGAATTCTGTGCTGCAAAAAAGAATAGGGATGCAATGATTACTCGCACTAATACCCCTCTTTCTGCTTGCATGGCTTAAAGTCATTGCATACCAGAAGGGGCGCCTCAGCGCCGTCACCCACAGTTACTCCTAATAATTCTGCATCCGTATGCGAGGACTGAATCTTACCTTTGATTTTGAATTTAATTTTGAGTACATCTGATTTTTGCATCAGCAACTTTTTAGCTAGTGGCCCAGTAAGTTTGACTCTCAGTTCTGAACGCGTTCTCAAGTTAAAAACTGCTTCTGGTTCTGCACGTCCTTCGGTAAGGACCAAAGTCTGCAATTCGTAAGTTCCGGGCTCAACGAGAATAGTAGCAAAGGCGACTTGGGTAGTTGAAAAAAGCGCTAAAAATAAGACTGAAAATTTTATCGTCTGACCGATCATTGAAAGAAATTCCCTTCAAAAACCTATCGGCAAATCTGGCATCAAACCCCTGTTTTTTATTAAACTAATGACATTGAAATCTACTTTACTAAAATAGGTAGTTGACAAAATAGATACGTCAATATATAATCCGTGACAATTCAGTTTTTACGAAAAAGGAGCAACGAACATGTTAGCTAGAAATATTTTTGATTCAAAATTAGGTACTACTCCAAACCGAGAAATCAGCGAACATCCAGCCATTAACTTTCTGTTTAAAATGATTCCAGAAGATCGCAATACCGGTGCTCACTTTTTTGATGGCCGCGAGATTCTTTTCATCGTGAAGAACGAGAAAATCGAAAAAGTTACCCTCCTCGACGTAGGCACCTCGAAAGACGGCCACGACTTACAAGTAATCGAGCGCAGCGAAACCGAGCCAACCTTGATTCTAGAAGATAAAAGCGGCCTCATTCGCATGATCCTTAAGGCAGATGCAGCCCAAGCTTCTTATGTAGTCACAATCAATCATCCAAACAATCGTTATCGTTTAGAGCCCACTATTCGTTAATTTGCTATTATTATTTAATAATAACAAATAGTTGCAAGCTATATTACCTGACTATTTAAGTTTACTTATTTTCTATATCCCTGTATGATGATGATATGGCTGATTTGGCTGTGCCACTTCAGAAGGGGGAAATATGAAAAGTTCATTTCATTTATTTTTAATGGGTTTAGCACTCACGTCAGCTTTTACTCTAGTATCTGCCCAAGCAGCTCCGAATGAGATCAATCAAAACATTATCGTTCCCAAATTAAAAGGTGCTCCCACCGACGAAAGCGCCAGCTGCTTTGCCCCGGGTCGCATTGGAAAATGCGGTAAGAAGATCTCATCGAGCAATACTGGCGTAGTAAAGAATACCAATACGACTTACAAAGGCCTGCCCCCTTCAAAAGCCGATGCTAACGTTCTGCCTTCCGATACCAAATCACAAGCCACTACCAACGTGCAGGCCCCCGCACCGAGCGATGCAGCGGTAAATTTAGACCCGGCTCTTTCGGGCGCGGTCATCCGAACTCCTGCTTCGGGCGGCTCAGAAACGGTCCTACCGACCGATTCTATGATCAGGCCTTCATCTAACGTACGATCGCTTGCCCCCACTACAATCTCCTATTAATTTAGACTCAATTTAATAAAAATACTTTTGTTTACAAATACTTAAGTCTAGTTATTACTTGATAAAAAAAGTATACCATTATTAACAACATCGCTATAATTAAAGAGTGAAGTGACTGGTCTGGCTCGGCCGAATCAGAGGGGATTATGAAAGTTTTATCTAAATTAGGTTTAATCATCGGTAGCGGTCTCGCCACTACGACTGCGTTCGCTGTCTCAGAGATCAATCAGCATATCTCGGTCACTCAGACCACCGGTGGCGCGCCCATCGCTGACTCCGCCAGCTGCTACGCTCCTGGGCACTTAATCAAGGGCTGCCTAGGCAAGAGTAATACGACCAAGACCACTTCCAATACTCGTTACGGAACGGGCACCGGCATCAATAGTAACGGAAAGAACTTTCTGAACACCAACGCCGGAAAAATTTTCGCGAGTACTCCGATCGGTCAATTGGCCATCAAGTCTACAGTAGGAGAAGAATTCCTTTCGGATCCGAACATGGAAGCACTCATCACATCACCGATCGGAATGGCGCTGCTCAAGGACCCTGCTTTTGACAGCCTGCTCGTCTTTATCATGACGAATCCGCAATTCAAGTCGATGAGTGACGTCGAGAGTTTTCTTCAGACGGATAAAGGCCAGTTCATCGTCGAGCAGACGCTGTCTAAGATTGATCCGAGCATTCTCAAGGGCATGATCGAAAATTCATATGATGGTACGTTAACCAAAGGAGATCTCATCGCTTCGACCGACACAGGATTGAATTCAAAAGCGATGGTGGACCCGAATCAAAATAACCTCGCCACTCAACCTACCGACACGTCATCCGGCGCATTTACTACCCAGCAAGTATTGGACGATAACGGAAATATCGTCAGCCAAAACACCTTTGACGTAAATGGAAATCTGGTAAAAACGGATTCATATGATGAGAATCAAAAACTTAGCCAAACCTTTCAGTTTGATAAAAACGGAGATCTGACCAGCACCACCAATTATGAAGTCGATCAAAACGGAAATCAGGTTTCATCGACTCAGTTTGATAAAAATGGCGACCTCATCAGTTCAACGACTACTGATCAAACGAATGATGGAACACCAATTTCTTACACCTATGATGCCAACGGAAACATACTTCGTGAAACCAGTTCGAATATTACGTACGATGCTAATGGAAACCTATTGAGCGAGCAGGACACTCAGCTTACCTATAATGATCAAGGCGTAGTTACGGATACCTATAACTCGAGTTATGTTTATGATCCAAACGGAAACGTGACCGTTGAGAGAGATGCTGATCTCGTAGTGAATCCAGACGGCAGTACTACCGAAATCGACTACGTTTACAATTATCAGTATGACAGCAACAATAATGTCACTCTCGAATCGGATACCAACCCAGATGGTTCAGTTGCAAATTATCAATACACTTACGACTCGAGCAACACCATGAGTGGCGTCAGCGAAACGGACCTGACACCAGACGGTCAAACGTCGATGATTGTGGCTTATGATTCAAACTGGCAGATGATTTCGAAAGACCAGTATGATTGGACGAGTAATACCATCACTACCATCCAATACAACTCGGACGGAAGTATCGCATCCACCAACCAGGCCGACATGAACGCTGGTCGAAAACCAGCTTCGATTGCGGCGATCAAACCCGCAAGTTAACTCTGGGCAGAACTTAAAGCCTTGATTCTGGCCTTCAACTGCTCGGTTAGACTTTGAATCGCGTCCGCACCTGATAGTTTCTTCGGCGTCACACCGGTGCAATTGCTCAAAAGAAAGCATTCAGCGAATCCGGCACTTGCCGTTGCGTCATCGCCGGTAGTGATCCGTACCGCTACACCAAGCTTCTGATAACGAACTCCAATCGCTTGCACATCTTCCGCCTTGGCAGCGCCCGAAAGGTCGACACCTGCAACCGGAACGCCGGCCTGTCTGAGTTTCGAAATCAGCGCGAATACGGCGTTTGCCTGGTCATCCATACCGTTTGCACCGACATCGCGATAAAACAATTTGGCGGTAGCATCGGCCTCGTGTGCCCACTCATACGCGAGCGAAATATAACCATCGGGCTGATCATTCATCTGCGACCACGGAGATTTTCGGATACCCAGGCCATTTGGATCGATTGCCGAATCGACTACATTCCAGACAAAAACCACGGATGGAAATTTTTCATGAAAGTGCCCGACCACTTTCTTAATATAATCGTGCAAAATAGTTTCGAGATCCTTCTGAGAAGGCGCCCCTGCACTGATCCACTCTGGCAGTGCCTCTGAAGACACCAGACTGAGCGCCAGAACCTGCATACCGTGGTCGAACGCGAATTGGGCTTGGGCATCTGCCGCTTCGAAATGAAACTCGCCAGCCTTGGGCTGAATCGTCTTAAACTTTATTTCGTCATCCAAGGTAACTGCATTAAAATCAACCGCGAGTGCTTCATTCGCCGGGCCAGTCGTGCCGATCAACAGATGAAGCTGCTCTGCCTGAGCCCGTAACGAGTTAGGATTGACCTTGTAAACAGGTCGCGGTGGAGGCAACTGTTTTCGGGCCGGATCCGTATCGAGACCTGAACCGCCACCGCTGCCATCTGCGCCAGTGTCTTGCACGGGTGAATTTACTTTGCTCGGAGCAAGCTTGCTCTGACACGCAGCTAAAATAAAAACCAATGAAAAAACGCCAAAAATAAATGAAAATTTCATTCTATTGAACTCCATACTCTTCTGCAAATTTCTTGAACTCTTCTTCGGTTCCACCGGCACCCAAAGCATCGTTGCTCATGATGTCGGCCGTATTGAGTTGAATCTCATAGCTGCACTTGGCAGGGCTCCAGACCGTGTAATAGTGATCCTTCAGGCCCATGACATGACCGATTTCGTGCGAAACTTCGGTGGTGCGACTTCCGATATGAAACAGTACCGTATGCTTCTTATAGTTTGTTTCAGAGCGCTCGCCCAGTTGCTGATCCCAATTCAAGGTGTATACATCTGGATTCAGCTTCTTATCTGTCCACGTAATTTCGATCCGCGCATTCTTATATGTCCATGCCGATTCAAACAAATCTTTAAGAATGTTTCGCTGCACATCCGAAAAAGCGGTTGCATCGAGCGGCAGCGAATAGACGATGTTGCCGGATGCATCTTTGGTTACTTTGACCGCTGAATTCTTTCGAAAGCCAACTCGTTCCTGCATCCAAAGAATGGCGGGTTCAGAATCAAAGCCAATACCCATATGATCATGGTAAATCAGCCTTCTGATATCATCCGTAATCAGGCTACGAGCATCTGCGTCGAGCGACAGCCATGCTGCGTTGACCGGGAGGTCTTTGATTTTCAGGTAGTTTGCGTAAACTTCATCCCAGGAATCTTCGACTGCCATCCACGTGGGGTCGGGCTTTCGATCGCCTGAGTATCTTTTTAAATATCCATCACCAAAATCAACCTTGGTAAAATTCGAATACACCTGATGAGGCTGGCTTGCGTAGGCAAGAATGGCATCCGCCTTGGCATCAATCGCAGCGGCAATCTCGTATTCGTGCGCCATGTTTTTGGTATCGCAAGAACTTGGATTTCCGGCGTTCTTTAACTGATCCAGCGATTTGGTCAGCTCATTCAATGCGGTGGTAATGGGTCCGTGATAAATGGCATCAGGATTTTTGGGCGAAACTCCGCCCAGTGAATTCAACGGAACTTGCGGCGCCTGATTCTTTGAACCGCAGGCTGCAATCAGAAATAAGAAGAGAACTCCAAAAAAGCGCATCGGCCGAAGTTTAGCACATATTGACTAAAAAAGTCAAGTATGGATAAGCGTCCAACACCTAGATATTAAACTAAAATCGTGAACCCCGGTGCGAGAGAAAGGCCTGCATGATTTCCTGAGGCGAAACCGTGGCCGTTCCGAGCTTACTCACCTCGACTCCGGCTGCAAGGTTCGAGATAAACGCGGCTTCTTCGATTTTGGCTCCGGCCGCAAGTGCCAAGGCAAGCACTGCAATGACGGTATCGCCTGCTCCCGAAACATCATAAACTTCCTGGGCAAACGTCGGAATCAGGGCTGGCGCGCAATCTGCGTTTCTAAAAATGGCCATGCCGTCTTTTCCGAGCGTGATGATGACACTTTTGCATTGGGCTCGTTGCATGATCTTATGCCCCACTCGTGCGAGTGACGCCTGATCGAGAATCCGCTCTCCCGCCAAAGCCTCGGCTTCGCGCTTGTTTGGCTCAAGCAGCGTTGCGCCGGCATACCATTCGATCGGCGTCTTCATATGCGGATCAACAAGAACCGGAATCTTTTTCTTTTTTGCTGCCTTGATCGAGGATTGAATCAACATGCGATTCAAAAGACCCTTGGCATAGTCCTCGATAATGAGTGCCTGGCATCCACGAATATTTTTTTCGATCGATGCTTGAACCTTTTTCTGTACCTGCTGACTTAACGCATGTGTATTTTCGTAATCGACTCGAAGCATCTGCTGGGTCTCGGCCACAATCCGCTCTTTTAAGATGGTTCTGCGAGATGGGTCGACCACCAAATGCGCGGATGAAATCTTTTTCGACTTCAGCATGCGAAAAAGATCTTTGCCATCCTGGTCTTTTCCGGCGACTCCGGTCAAATCGACTTTACCACCCAGTGCAATGATGTTGTCAGCCACGTTTGCAGCCAATCCCAGTTTCAAATATTCATTTTGCACAAATACGATCGGCACGGGCGCTTCGGGAGAAATCCGTTCTGCGATGCCTTGTGTATAACGATCGATTCCGACATCGCCTAAGACTGCAATCTGTTGCTTGCGAAATGCAGACAGGACATGCAAAAGCTCTTCTTCCGGGACTGCTACTTTATTTGTTTTCATGTATTTCTCGTCAGTTGTTCCATTTTGATGATTGCCACGTCAGACTCAAACAGGTTCATACAATCATAATACCTGCATTTAACGCCGCGGCATTGAAATTTTTCCGGACAGGGCACATGGGGAGTCCACACCACCCGCTTCGAGGTGAGAGGCCCCCAGCGTTTTTCAGAAAGGACGAAGAGCGGCGGAAAAATCGCGTAAACCGGCGCACCCACCGCGGCAGCCAAATGAAGCGGTCCCGTACCATGTGCGACCACTCCTTTGGAATGGCGATAGAGCGCAGCCAATTCATCGAGCGAACGGGCCTGCTCTTGCCCGAAAATAATCAAACGTCCAGTACCTTCGCTTTCTGAAAGCGACATCTTGAGTTCATTCAGTAACGACAACTCTTGCGGTCCTCCGGTCAGTACCACTGGCGTTTTACCTTTCGTCATCTTTCGAAGAAATTCAATCATGGTATCTTTCGAGAGATAACGGGCAGAGCCACTCGAGCCCGGATGAAAACAAAGGTATGCTCCGGCCATCAACCCCTGACTGGCTAACCAGCTTTGAACTGTCGTATCTGCCTTTGGCGAGTATTGCACCCACGATCTGGGCAATTCGTTTGCAGTTTTAGCGGGCGTCACTCGAGGCAATCCGACTCGCGTTAGAAGCGCAAGATTGTATTCGGCCTCGTGCATTTGGCAACGTGAGCGGCGCTGAAGTCTTCCTCGATTAAAGTTAAAGAACGATCTCAGCGTAGAATAAGGCCCCACCCGAAATTGAATTCCAGCGAGCTTTACGGCGCGCGATACGGTCGCTTCATCACGAAGTACGATCGCGGCATCACACTGAAGCGCCGAGATTCGAGTGGCTAGTACTTCCGGTGTTTCTTCGGGACGATACTCGACGAGTTCGACTTCTTCACCGAATTGCAATATGGGCATCCATTGCTTTTGTACCAGAAAGAAAATTCTGGCTTCCGGAAAATGATCACGAATACGCCTGAGCACGGGAGTCGCCAAAAGCACATCACCGAGGCGGTCAGTTCGGGTGACCAGAATTCGCTTCAAATCGCGAGCTCCTTCTTTTTAGCCAGAATGAGCTTTGCCATTTTCTCGACCACCTGATCAAGCGTCAGCGCGGTTGTATCAATTTCAACAGCACCTTCGGCCTTCTTCAGAGGTGCAATTGCCCGAGTAGAATCTCCTTCATCTCGCAAACGGATTTGCTCACGCAACTCTTCGAAAGAAGGCGTGTCGCCGCCTTGCGCTTCGAGTTCGTCGAGCCTGCGCTTGGCACGTTCATCAATACTGGCTGTCAGAAAAAACTTCAGATCCGCGTCCGGAAAAATCACGGTCCCGATATCGCGACCTTCGAGGATCGAAGGAGCCGACAAACCGAGGGTACGCTGTAATCCGGTCAGTGCATTTCTAACCCCCGGAATCGCCGAAATTTTTGAAGCCATCATGCTCATGTCGGGAGTACGAATCAGCGAAGTAACGTCATGACCATTGACGATCAAACGGTTCGAAGGGTTCTGCTTCTTTACGCGCTTAAATTCAAAGCGAGCCTTTTGGGCGATCTTTCCGATGGCAGGTTGGTCTGACTCGTCAAAGTCGAGGGTAAATCCTGCTTCAAAACATAAGTACGCAACCCCCCGGTAAAGGGCTCCGGTATCGACGTGAATCAAACCCGCGAGATCGGCGATTCGTTTCGTGGCAGAACTCTTACCTGTTCCTGCAGGGCCATCGACCGCAACGACAAACTTGCTCACGCGAGACCTCCGATGGCGAGATTTCTCTTCTGAACTGTTTTGAGCGCTTTTAAAGCCACCGCATTTTGCGCGGGCGTACCGATGGTTACCCGAAGCCAATCCGGCATTCCATAATTGGCAACCGGACGAAAGATTACGCCCAACTTCAGACATTCCTGAAATACTTCCATGCCGGACATTCCAAACCCCTGCCTGGCATTGATCAACAAGAAGTTTCCTTGTGATGGAAGGTAAGGCACTTTCATTTGATCGTAGGCCTTTTGCATGAAGACCATTCCTTTACGATTGATCTGAAGCGACTTCTTTACAAATGCATGATCTAAGAGTGCAGCTTCGGCACCTACGAGTCCGAGATTCGAAACATTGAAAGGCATTCTTACTTTTTGAACGTATTTTGCGAGTTCAGAGTGAAGCACCCCGTATCCGACCCGGAGGCCACCCAGGCCATAAATTTTCGAAAACGTTTTCAGGACCGATACATTCGAAAACTTGCGAAACAACACCATCGGATCCGGAAGGTCTTTGGCGATTACGTATTCCCAATAAGCGTAGTCGAGGATAACATGCACGGTACCGTTTCTTATTTTTTCGACTGCCTTCAGAAATGGAATCAACTCTTCTTCATTGACGTAAGCGCCGGTCGGATTGTTGGGGTTCGGCAAGGCCACGAGTTTGACCCGCTCATTTTTCTTGATGGCTTCTAACATCGCTTTTAGATCAAAACGAAAGTCCTGGGTCATTCGGGTAAAAATGGTGTCGACTCCTTGAATTCGCGCCGAAATCGGATAGGCCGCAAATACACCGTCTGAAGCCACCATGAAATCGCCGGGAATGCAAAATGTACGAATTAAAAGCTCGATGACTTCATTCGAGCCATTGCCGAGCACGATTTCATCGAAGTTTGCCTTTTCGAGTTTGGCGAGCGCCTGCCTGAGATGAAAACCACTGGCATCAGGATAAAGCTGCACTTCCTTCATGCCAGCTTTCATAGCCTTGACTGCCCGGGGCGATGGCCCGAGTGGATTTTCATTCGACGCAAGCTTGATGACTTTCTTCAGACCGTATTCGCGCTGGGTTTCTTCGATCGGCTTGCCGGCGATATAAGGTTTTAATTCTTCGATGTAGCGGGGATATTGTATTGCCATAAAAAAATTCCTAAACTTTTCGTTAAATGACGGGACGAACTTTTACACATGCGCGCTCGACACTCGAGTACTCTTGCTTGAACCAAGCCAAGACGGTTTCGATCAATGCATTCGGATCAATTTGCAAATCATCTAGTCCAATCGCAGAAACCGGCGCATGGGTTGCATCGATATTGACCCCAAGATGCAAAAGCACGGATACAGGCGACGCAGTTACAATCGATACGGTCAGTTTTTTGCCGGGCTCGAATTTCTCTTTACCCTTGCCGGTCACATACAGATCATCGCCGCTTCGATGCAAATGGACTCCCTGATTGAAAAGGATCGATTCGAGCTGGCTGACGATCAGGCGCTGAATCCAAACCCCTTCACGGAGCGTAATTCCGAAAAATTCGCCCAAAAAATGGATCATTTCTTTGGCAGCAATATGGTCATTCTGCATTCGGTCTTCCCAATCGACCAAATGATCGGTTTGAACTTCACACGGACCGCGAAACGCTGCGAGGCAGGAGCCTTCGATTTTAAATCGGGTGAGGATGAAATGAGGACGCAGCTCGGGGCCATGGTAGGTCAGCGGTGCGGGATAAAAAAAAGTTTTCAGACTCACGCGTTTTTACCTTTCAACTGGGCCATGGCGCGCTGAGAGCGTTTGCACGACTCGCATTCACCACATTGTTTTTCGCCACCTTGATAACAACTCCAGACCATTTCGAATGGAAAAGGTTTCTCGAGAGAGCCCAAAGCCTGCACGATTTCGG
>CAIKYX010000024.1 GCA_903831745.1 Oligoflexia bacterium | reverse complement strand
GGCGACTGCGCTCGAACGCAAGTACCGCGAGCAGTACCATTGTCTTCTGAATCTCAAACCCCAATGCGCCGCGATCAAGCGCTTCAGAGTGATGCTGGCCGAATATAAACAGGGATTGATCGATCCGAAGGATCAGGCTCGGGCACTCTTAAGAATTGCTTCCTCACTCGAAGAGTTTGCGGATTTTGAAGATTTGAAAACAGCTGTGGGTGGAGTTCAGAATCTCTATCTCTATTCGCAGATCGGCGGTTTTAGATCGGGAGCTGAAAAGGAGAGCACCATCTTCTCGAACACAGTGGGGCATAATCCACTCGTCAATGCAGATGGGGTTGTCGATCAGGTCGAAAACATCATCGGTGTGCAGGATGGCGAATTCAGCATGAAATGGCTGAGGGATAATCTATGAAAATCCTCATTACGCTAATGGCCTTGTTGATTTTTAACCAAGTGGCTCTGGCCACACCCCAATCGCCAAGCGATCCGTTGTTCAATCTGCAGTGGAGCCTGCTGAACGATGGTCGTACCATTAGTCTACTCGAAAGCTCGATTCATCATGTACTGCAACCTGGAGTCAAGGATGTCGATATTGGTTGGATGGGGGCTCAGGATTTGCTCTCTAGCATGAGTCGGCAGCCAGTCCTGGTGGCAGTCATCGACTCTGGGATCGATCTCGACCATCCTGACCTCGTGGGACGAATCTCCTCGGAAGGTATGAATTTCTTGAATACGGGCACCAAGCCGATTCCGCTGGTCGACGATATGGGGCATGGAACCCATGTCAGTGGTATTATTGCTGCAAATTCGGATAATAAAATTGGAATCACGGGTGCTGCAAATTCACAGGTAAAAATTCTTCCGCTTCGTATTCTTTCGAATCATTTTGATTATTCGAAAAAATCGACCGCCGAATATGCAAGAGATGCCATCGATTATGCGGTTGCCCATCATGCATCGATCATTAACATGAGTCTCGATTGGCCGCGTTCGTGGGATCATCTTGATACTCGACGAGCGGTAAGAGATGCCATCAGTAAGGGTGTGCTCATTGTGGCATCTTCCGGAAATAATCGTACAGCAGAACCTAATTATCCTTGCAGCTATCCTGGCGTACTTTGTGTAGGCGCATTGACCAACACAGGGGCTTTGGCCGCGTATTCGAATCGCGGCGGACGAGTCGATGTCTATGCCCCCGGCGATGAAATAGTCAGTACTTATCCCACCGGTCTCGAATCAAAGGGTCTGAGAATGACCGGCTACGAAGTGATGAGTGGCACGAGTCAGGCGTCGCCGTTAGTTGCCGCAGTGGCGGCGAATCTGAAGAGTGTGTTTCCGCAAATTTCGGTAAACGAAATCAAAGCCCGCTTGATTCTTTCGGGTAAAAAATTCAGTTCCGTGAATATGAAGCGAGCGCTTGAGGCTCAGCCTGAACCTGTGCTGGTTCCGGATTTTAAATCCGTGGATGATCTGGTGGTGGATGAGCAGTCGCTTTCGATTCAGGGAAAATTTTCGGTTCAAAATCTTTGGTCCGACGCCAAGAATGTCAGGGTCGAACTTCGGATGAGCGATCAACGGGTAGGCGAAGCAAGCAAAGTCTTGGTAAAACAAGACGAGAGTTTTCCGGTTGAGTTTCGCTACGGGTTTAAGACGCTCGATCAGTCCTCGGATTTGCATTTGATCGTACGGATCAGTGATGATTCCGGAAAAATCAATGAATTCTCTACTGATATTTCTGCCATGCGTGCGATGAAAAGTCTGCCGAAACAGAAAATCTTAGCGCTCACAAAATCAGATACCGGTGCACCTCTTAAGGATTGGCTCGAATTCACCAGTAACGGTTTTACACTGCCGCATAACGTAAGCCGGGTGGGGGCCTTTGGCGAAACTTCGGGATCGCCTATTTTTTATCACATGATCGGTATTTCGGCTCAGGGCTCGACTCTTCAATTGGTCGATCCTTCGGCCGCGAAGCCGATTCAGACGTTGCATGTTCCGGTCGAAATTGTGCTCGCGGTCATCAAGATGGATGCGAATCAGGATGGGACATCTGACTGGGTTTTTGTCGGAACTGATATGAACCAACACAATCTTCAGATCTCGTATGCCGACGCTACGTTTCATCCGCTTTGGGGTGATCGTTCGTTCTTTCAGTATCAAGCAACGAGCAAGAGTATTTTTCAGGCTATTTTTCATCATTCGTATGTGGCGCCAGGATCCTGGATCAGTACGGTCGATCATCAATTGATGCCTTCTTTTTTTGCGAATGGTCCTTTGCCTAAAATCGATAATTACGACAGTCAGCATGTGCAGGCCTATCGGGTAGACACGCATTTGTATTATCTCGAGCCGGATCCCACTGTTCCGCTTTCTTCCGACAAAAAAGTAGTTACCTTGCGGTTACGGGCCGTTGACCATTCCAAGTTTAGAGATGGCTTTGACGAGTTTCATGTTCAAGGTCTCGCGCCGTCGACCCGGGCTGAACAAAAGAAGGGTCACCTGAAGGTCTTCGCTTCGCTTGCTCAAGGGCTCGATGCAACGATCGAACTCATGGATATTGTCGATGCAGGACATGTCTCGGTAAAAGAAGCTGAAGGTTGGGATTTGATTTCGGTAAATGGCGCCCAATGGTCGGCGCCGACAGCAGATTCCGTTGCGTATTTTGATGTGTACGATCCTACTCGGGCCGGCCTGGCCTGGGGCGATGCTTCAGGAAAAATGATCGAGCGTACGGAGTTTTCATTCAAGGATTTGTTCAATCCGTTTGAGAACTTTGTAGGTTCCTTCGATCTGCCGGGGTTTGGAAAATTCTGGTTTCTCGAATCAAATTTCGATCTCGTGGGTTATCACCAAACGAAGCTGGGGGGACCGATCACTCAGCGAACTCTGCCGGTGGAGCGGAATCAGGTTTTTACCGGCGACCAATTGAGTGTGATGGTGAATCCCGTACTCGTGGGCACAACCGAGCATCCTCAGCCCGGAGCCTATATCGATTCGACAAAAGTGCGCGGTGATCAGATTGCGATAGCCGTGTGGAATCAAAATATTGACTCTTTTGAAAGGCCGCTTCGCTATTCATTTCAGCTGCCTGTGGCTTGCGCGCAGGGAACTCCGGGACAATTGGATGAATCCATTGAGTCCTTTGCGATCCCTTTGATTTGCGATTCGGCAGATCAGCTCGAATTTCGCTGGGTGCAGCCGTAAGAATCCTGACTCTCGCAGGATGTGGTTAACTCAAGTATCATAGATAGATGCGCATTGTTCGTGCCCCATTGGGTACGTTACTCATCATTTGCACTTTTTTTCAGGCTTCGGCAGCGTTTGCTGATTCGCTTTGTAATTACTATAAGAAAGAAATTCCTTACATGTACAAGGTGATGTGTACGGAGGGTGGAAGTACGAGTAAACCTGCTGGTGCAAACTCAACCTTCAGCGATTCTTTTAATGTGAGCGCTGCTGCACTTCCTACCGAGCCTTCTTCTTATGGGCTTGAAGTCATTGGCAGTTATTTGCGTTCCGACATTAAGGAATTCACTCCGACTTTTTCCTTGATCAAGGGGTTTCATAAGTTCGGAGCGGGAATCTCGACGAGCGGAAGCAATACGTTTTTTGGAAACGATATTGTTCAGCGTGCGACCGGTACTCCGCTTTATAAATCCTTTGCACCGCATGAGCCTGCGATCACCAGTATTCCCAATCTAAATCTTGGTACTTCATTCGAACTGAATACTCCGCCGCTTGGTTCTTCGATGCCGAAATTCGATTTGGGAATTTCGGGTCGACATAATCAAACGACCGATACCTGGGGCGGGGGGCCTGCGTTGATGGTCATTTTCAATCGGTTCACCATTGGTGGGGGGTTTACCCGCGAAAAAATTTCGACGCATCTTCAGATGGTGACGTTTACTTCGTTATTGGTCAGCACCCGGATTTCAATTTTTGAGTTCGAGTACACGCAGCTGAGAAATGCGGGGGGCTATGCTTTGGGTCCTGTGCAGATTTTATCGGGAACGATCAGTGTCGGAAAATTGCTGTTTACTTTAGCCGAGCGCCAAGCTCAGTTTCTTCTTTATCAGAATATTGTGCTACAGCCTCATTTGGCGCTTCAGTACCAATACTCGAAACATTTATCGATTGGGGCCATGTACAACTACATCCCCGGCGCAAGCTCACTCGCAATGCAGTATTTCTTATAGGTGCCAATTCGTCACCCAACTCCCTGTTAAAACTTAACTTATTGTAATATCAACTATTTTCGTTGGTCCGGCTTTTGCACAGTGAAAAGCAGGCAAGGATGTCACCGTAGTTTCCCCTGATGGATTAGTTAATACAGATGATTCGCGCAACCGTAGATCCAACCGACTGAGAGAGAGTCGGTTAAAGAGAGAGAGACTAAAATGAAAATTCCTACCTTCAATTCCAAATATTTAGGCGTCATCCTCGGTTTAAGTGCAATTGCACTTTCAACTTCGGGGTGCAGCAATGGTTCGTCGGGGTCGGGTTATTCGGGCGGAAGCTCGGGTGGATCGGGTAGTACCGGTGGCGGCACCGGTTCAAGTGGTGGCGGAAGCACAGGCGGATCAGGATCAACAGGTGGATCAGGTTCAACAGGTGGATCAGGTTCAACAGGTGGATCAGGTTCAACAGGTGGATCAG
>CAIKYX010000023.1 GCA_903831745.1 Oligoflexia bacterium | reverse complement strand
GAACACTCAATATTTTAAAACCTGGTAAACCAATGATAGCCTGATCATCGGGCATGGGCGCATCCTTTCGTTAAACAACTGTTTCTAGACAAAACAATGTTAACAAAAAGCGTTCATGCCCCCTAATTTGAGGTAGAGCCTGATTTTGTCCCAACCAAAGGGGCACCAGAAATGCCAAGAGAGATAAAAACTACCCGCTTTGTACTAGCGATTTCACCAAAAGAGATTCCGCCATCTTGATTTGTGCGGATGCTGAAACCCTGAACTTCGGGATCATCTTGCGATATAAATTTCACGTTTTTAAAAAACGCCAAAACACTCTCCTCTTTTGCTAAGGGGTCACTGTGCATCGGCTTCCAAGTCACCGATTTTAGAACTCCCTTTTTTCTATCGATTGAAAAATCAGTAGAGAGGTTATCCCATTCTTCGCGTTTATAATCTCTATATCCCCAGCACTCTTCATCCTTGTTTAAAATTTTCACTTTATCAGGCTTCCCAAAAAGAACTTGTAACTGAGCAATAGTGGTCTTGCCCATTTGAAGGGATTGGATTTTAGACAAACTAATCACTCTGGGCAGTTTGGACATACCACGATAATTACAGGCACTGGATTGCTCTAGATACAAAAAGAACCCCGCAATAACGAATAAATACTTCATGAGCTTCATCCTTTCCCTAATTTAAAATTATCACCATAATGGGTATGAATCCACTCATATACTTTCGGCGAAAGGATCTGGAGCTTCTCAGGATTAAACAAGTAGTATTCAATATTATTGGCAAAATCCTCACCCGGGCTCTCTTGTCCATCGTCCTCAACATATCCATCACGAACCGGAATAAAAATCTTTCCGCCAGAACGCAAATCTCGAGTGATCCAGTCAGCAGTTTTATTGTAACTATCCTTTTCATCGTCAGAAAACTGACTGTAAAGCTCGTGGGCAAACTCGTGTCCGAGCACCCGTGCCATTTTCTGATTTTCACCGAAAGCTTCATCATAAAGCGCAATCTCATGCTCACGCTGGGAGCCGGGATTCAAGCTATAAATATCTGACGTTTTTAACCTGTAGATTCCATCAATAAAGTCCGCGATCAAAGTCTTCGGCAACTCCGAAAGAGCTTCTAATACTCGTTCCTTCTCATCTTCGGTCCAGTCTTTTGATTCTTCGTTTTTAAGCGCCCAATGCGGAGGTAAACCATTTCTGATTTTATCGTTCCATTTTTGAAAGCTAGGAGGATTTCTCTGACAGTGGCCGGTTACACTTGCAGGAGAAACATGAGTCCCATCAGCTCTCGTATAGCCACTTCGACCATGTGGCCGCACCCAATGAGCTCCAACTGAGCATTGATTTTCAGTGGGCTTACTTTTGATCGCTGCGTAGGAAATCAGGACTCCATTTACCCATAATAATGAGAATAAGATAATCAAAGTGCATTTCACGGCTTAACGTAAAGCAAGACTGACACCATTTTTGACGAGGTGTGACTGAGTGGGGAATTTACGTCTTGGCTTCTTCCTACGATAGAGTTGATCTCGCACAGAGCATTCAGTGGCACCGATATACTCGGCCACTCGTTTATTCGTCTTTAAATTTATTTTAAACCCAGATAACTCACTCTTAATCAGAATCTTAGGCTCAGGATACGCCTCGACCTCCCAAACCAGTACAATGCAATCGGCAAAGGGATTCCGTTCGCCTTGCTCAGTTTCCTAAAAAAGGAAATCTGGAGTTATGGTTGTTTGGAGGTTGTTTGGGATGCCGGAAGCAATTCACAAAAATATCAGGATGATGTTTTTGCACAACCGCAGTGTAAGGGGGGTTGCCCCGAGCCAAAACGACAAGCTAAATTAAAACAGTAGACACCGACCCGCATTTACTCTATAAATCGTATTTATTAAATCAAGGCGCATCAAAAGTTGCGCACAGCCAGAGTCAGGAGCTTTAATGAAAACAGCATTTTTAGTTATTCTTCTATTCGGCTTGCCCGCAATGGCAAACCAAATCACCTGTATCGGCCAAAACACGAGCGCAAAATTGGTTCTTGGCCTCACTGGAAAATCATTTCCGTTAGATAGTGCCGACTATAGTTATAATGGAAAAACAGTTCCCACCTCCGGTTATCAATTCGGCATCGAAAGTAATAAGGACGGCACCGCCGAGAAGCTCACTTATAAATTTCTAACTTTAAAGAAACACAAGTTAGCGAATAAAAAATCGAATCTAATATTTTCGATCTCTGAAGTGGGCAGTGAGAGCGATCCATTTGCATTTACTTTGCGAGCTGGCTATCAGGCTCAGCTAGCTTTAGAAAACGATGGTACCGAAACAGTCCTGGACCAGATGACATGCACTGATGCGATTTAGAAAGAAGGAAATGAAATGAAGAATTTGATGATGCTACTACTTCTGAGTACCCCCAGTTTTGCATTGGAGATTAAATCTATCGACGAAGCAAAGCAAATTCCAGGCTTTGAAGGCGCTACTGAGCGTGTCGAAATAGTCGATTTCGCAGAGGCTTGCCCTAAGGGAATTCGCGAATTGCGATGGTTGGATGTAAAATTGAAGAATAAAACTGAAACTTTTTCGACGCTCTTGTCTGTAGATGGTCAAATACGCAATAAAAAGTGCGAAGATGTACCTTATCGTGGCCCTAGAGACAATCATGACGAGTCTCGCATCTGTCTTGAAACCCATGCGGGAGATGATTTTAACTGTGGTGGTCAGGTTTCAGGTTTTTCAGGCTTGAGTATTAAAGTGAAAGAGAAATTTGGAACTTCTCCGATCCTCTATCTGAATGGGGGACCATCTTGGCTGCATTATAAAAAACTTCCAAAAATCGGCCAAGGCCACGACGCTACCCAAGCAGGTCAGCGTCAGGTGTGGAACCGCGCTGAAAATGACGACGAGGTTTGCGATTACTTTATGTATGCAGATCAACACATTGGTAATGGGGATTTCGTAGTCTGCGCGATCAGACTGTAAATATCGCTCAGCTGCCACTAAATCCTCAAGCCAAGGGTTTTCGACCTGTAATCACACGATACAGCACGGTGATGATCGCAACAGCAAGCAGGATATGAATCAAACCGCCCAGAGTGTAGCCAGTTCCAAGTCCAACCAACCAAATTAAGAGCAATAATACGACGAGTGTTTCTAACATATAAATTCCCTCTCACTTGATACGAGCAAAAAGCGGGCCGCCCCACTCGTCATGCTGGCATATTGATTGCTTTCTATTTAACATGAAGTTCACTCCCCTGAAGATCGGAGCGTCCGCTGCTACATTGTGTTTGATCGGAGTAGGAACGTGGGCAAAAATCACTCTTCCAAACCGAATTAAAACTGAAATAGACACTGCAATCACAACCAATTGCCCTAGCTGCAAATGGGGAACAAATCAAATTCAAGTGGGGTATTTTCCCCCGAAAATCATACTGATTGCCCCAAGAATTATCGGAGGAAACCCTCACGCGACCGGTTACGATGCCGTCGCCGATCGAGTTTCAGTCGTCTTCCGCATCAGAAGTATCTTTTCAAAAGGAGTAGAGATCAAAGAGATCTTTTTCGACTCGCCCAAAGTGATCGTAACCGAAGGCGATATTCGCTCTCCCAGAACTTCAAACACTCAGGCGGCCCAGATCAAAGGCACCCCATTTTCTCTATCTGAAACAAAAGTAAAAAACGGTGAATTTACTTATATCCGTGTTCACGCGGGCAAACACGCGACCCTACATGTTACCGACATTCAGGGGCAAATAGAAGCCCTCGGGACTACCCCAGATTTGGTCGAATCAAAAACCCGAGCAACTGCAGATGGCCATCTCGAACAAAAGGGCAAGTTTCAACTCGCCATTGAGTTACCTCTCTTTTCTGATGAATTTTCCTTAAAAATAGACCTGCATTTGATCGAACAACCCTTGCATGAGCTTAACTCGTATTTTGAAACCAACGACGGCATCAAATTTTCAGGAACCGTTCACGACGGAAGAAGCTCAATCACGATTCATAAGAGAAAAATGAAACAAACCGTGCAGGCAAAATATTCTCAATTAGACGTGCATTTCGAATCAACCAAGGAAAGAAGCGGCCTTTCAGCATTTTTCTCGAATTTGGGCACCTCACTCAAGCTACATGAGTCGAGTATGAAAAATAAACCCAAAGAGCAGGCCCGGACTGTCGAAATTGAACGTGGCAACGATGAGACAATATTTAAATTCATATTCCGAGGAATGGAAGACGCTGCACTTAAAATTGCAAAGGGCGACTAGACCATGAAAGCTTTTCTCTTCACACTCCTGTTCGTTTATGCACCTATGGTTCATGCCCAACTTTCAGGAATCAGTTATCCTCATCGAGATTTTCCGTATCAAGCGTGGAGTACGATCGTGCGCGGTGACAACAATACCATCGGCATGGCGGGAGCGATCACCGCACTTCCGACCAGCATTTCAGCAATGGAGAGCAATCCCGCAGGCTTCGCCATGTACTTGGGTGGAATCGCGGCTCAAATCAACAGCAATAGCCTGAAGGATCCGGAAATGAATCGAAGCGCAACCTCGATTACCGAATACCAATAGGGTGTGGGAAGCAGCGTGCCTCCGTGGGGATTTGGTCTTACGTACTACTCGCCCGCATCAGAGCACGTGGGAGGCTCCGAGGTTTCAGTTCGACAAGTTCGACTCTCTCTCTCCAGAATGATTGGCGAACGATTTTCGATCGGTATCTCGGGCGAGCTGATCAAGGGAATTCGACATTTTGATCGAGTCGAAGCAAGCGGAAGTACCGCATCGTGGAACTTGGGCGCACTTTACCGATTCACAGACTCGTGGGTGGCAGGAATCAGCTTCTTTCCGCCATTTGATGTGGGCCCAGATTCCAATGCCTCGACAAATTTATCGGGCTTCAATCAAAGCATTTTGTCTCCTGGAATTCTTGGACTGGGTCTCGGCTTCATGCCGAATCGTTTTTTTAAAGCGGGCATTTCTATTCTAGCGGTGGGAGGAACTCAAAACACGGCACTCCTTTACGATCAAAACATCGCGTATGGGAAAAAACTCTCATTTCAGCCTAGAATTGGTGCGAGCTATGTGTTTTTCGAATACCCGTTTCTCAGTATGGAGCTCGCGCTTGGGCTTTATGATGAAGTGTCTCGGATCGAAGCTCAAGATAACCGCTTCCATAAAACCTTTGCACTGGACGTGAACCCGTGGTTCATCAACACCGGGATTGGCGCAGATGGCGCGAGTCACTATTATAATTGGATCGTATCTCTTGGAGTTGATGTCGTCAGAACGCTTCGTACTTTCGAAATCATTCCGAAAGATCCGGTTCCAAACCTGAAGGGCAGTTTTCCTTCGCCGATTACCAGAGGGCAATCGCAGGAATTCGTAAAACCAACCCTTCAGGAAGTCAAACAGATCATCATCGATATTCCTGAAAAAATTTAGAATAAATTTCAGGATTAAATCCTAGTGGGCAATATTCTTCTCGTCAAAAATCGTGGCTTTTGAGGGAGTAGAAAACGGGGCGTTTTCTGAATCGTCCTTCAATGAGTTCGTAATCTGAAACCGAGTTTCATCAGTATCAGGAAAACCGTACACTGAAACCGCATGCAGAAACGCGGCATCAGTAACCTCTTTTTCATTTCCCGAAATTCTGAGCGAGCAACCGGATTTACCGGCATCCTGTTCACGACAATCTACATATTTTCGATTTTCCATATCGTTCTCCTTAACTTGAATGATAGCATCGCTATAGAAAAGTGCGTTTCGATTCACTTAACAACTTCTTTTACTAGGCGCTCGAGACAAAATCAGCTAGCATTCACGACGGACAGCAGGAGGCCATTGATGAAAAGCTTTTTCGTATTTTTGGTATCTATTCTAATGATTTCGATGAATTTCGCAATTGCTGCAGGCGGCTTATTGGTAAAGCACTTTGGCGATATCGAGGAGTACCGAATTTTCCTTGTTAAAAATTCGAAAATCAAAATTATTTCAACAGCGGCCTATGCGTGGACTTCAACTGAAGAATTCAAACAGAGCTCGAATGGAACCCATTACGACCGAACCATAAATCACGTTGGAGTGGTGGTTACCTACGAAAAAGCAGGAATGTAATACGCTCTGATTGTGCTACTTGCCTTCAGTAGCCTTACCCATCCAATCCTGAATGGCTTTCATTTCCGACTGCATCTTGCGACGTTCTTCGGCAATCTCGAAACGCATTTGTGCCAATTGTCCAATCTGTAGCTCGACCTCGGTGAGCTGCTTTGCCAAGAGTGGATTCAAATCTTCAAAGGTAAGCTCGGGCGCCAATTTTGGAATTGAGGCCGGGACCTCCTTAGTGGCCACAAAACCAAACACCTGCCTCACCTGACTGAGCAGGCTTTTTGGTTTCTGATAGTGTATGTGCTCGATTGGAATCAAAGGGTCCATAGCTACCCTTTTCATCGCAAAAAGGGTGCCGCAAATTGTCCTTTGTTTTCAAGCGTTCTTCAATAGTGGTGTCACTTAGACCAGTATCGAAATGTCCTGAATCAATCGGTATGATTTAATAAATCGCTTTTCCGGATATATCAGGAAGTCGAGGCATCTTTTGATCAGGAAACTTACCACTCAGACTCTCAAGGAATGCCACGATATCCGAAACTTGCTCGGGCTTAAGATCCTGATTCAGCTGGGTCTTCGCCATCACCCGAACCGCTTCATCGAGGGATTGCACTTTACCATTATGAAAATACGGAGCTGTGAGCGCAATATTTCGCCACGTTGGAACTCGCCAGCTGTTTTGATCTTCCGGATTCTTAGTGACTTGAAAGCGACCACTGTCGGAGGTCAGATCATATTTTTTATCGTATTCCGACCCAGGAAACCGTGGAAATTTCTGATAGAAACCGACACCTTCAGGAAGAGTCGGGCCTGAAAAATTTGCACCAGAGTGGCAAGACAAACAGCCGACAGATTGCACCGTCGCCATGCCGCGAATTGCTGCTGCGCTCATCGCTTTCTTATTACCCCTTACATAAAGGTCATAGGGACTATTCGGCGTAATCAAGGTTCGCTCGTACGTGGCAATGGCTTTCGCTACATGATCAATCGTGATGTCCTTTTCCTTCGGAAATGCTTTCTTGAACTCTTCTACATAACCCGGAACTTTCAGGATGCGAGAAATGACAGGTTCGTGAGATGAGTTGCCCATTTCTACGGGATTAATCATCGGCCCCTTGGCTTGTTCTTCGAGACTCTTGGCGCGACCATCCCAGAACTGAACCGATAAAAAGGCAGCGTTCCACACTGTGGGGGCCGAGCGGCCTCCTTCCTTACCTTGAATTCCGACCGAGTGCGGCCGTCCGTCGTCGCCGGACTTCATGACATTGTGGCAACTATTGCAAGAAACCGTACCGTCCGCAGATATACGCGGGTCAAAGAAAAGCTTTTTACCTAGCTCGATCTTTTGAGCGGTCATCGGGTTTTCTGCAGGAGCGGACGCATGCTGAGGCAGCGCATCCCAAGCAAAAGCGGAAGTGTGAACCAGGAGACACAATACAAAGAGTTTATTCATGAGAAAAACTTACAACGAGTTCCAAGAAACCTGCAATATGAAAGAAGACAGAGTAGAAATTCCGATCACTGTGAATCAGACAATTTTCTGCATCAAAATAGTCGACTTTTTAAATAAATCTTATATAAATACGCAGAATGCTTCTTCGTGCCGGTCTTTTCATCCTGACACTCTGCCTTTGCCCGACCCCTACCAGGGCCGCTGAACAGAGATCGGTTACTTATTCTGAATTCGCCCCACTTCAGACAGACGTTGGATTTGCCGAGGCAAAGAAAAAAGCAGAAGAATGGTTCGAACGAGCCCTGAACATTTCTATTCAAAAACACATTCCAGTAGTCGACGCAGTATTCGAAACCTTAAAACGCGAAGCCAACCTCATGATCTTCGTTTATCGTTCGCCCGATGGCAAATATAGGCCAACCGACGCACATCACCGAATCTTGGCTGCAAAAACAATCATGGATCGATTTTCGATGCCACTCGACATGCTCGTCTGGGACGTCCTTGTGATTGACGGCGGAGACTTTAGTAATCGATCGTGGAAAGAATTCGCAGAAGCACTCGAGCCGCTTGGATTAGCCTACTTTTCGCCGAAAGTACTAAACGAAAGCATTGCCAGCGGAGAAAGCCTCGCCGATCGTTTTCAGAAGCGCCTCGGAAACAGTTTTGACGACCTTCGCAATAATCCGCTACGAAGTGCCATCGGAGGCATGTTTGATGTGCTCGGACTCGAAGGCTCGGCATTTGAACCGCAAGTGCAGTTGCTTTTAGGTGAACGTTTTGAAAAATTAGGATTTACCGCCAGGTCTGGCCGCGAATACAGCCCGGTCACCCAGGAAAAGCTATTGACCGCTTTATTTTCAGAAGCAAACAAAAGCGTTCTTTACGATTTCTTGATCTCAAAGGCCCTCGCTGAAAACAAGCTAACCGTGCAACGCAAACTAGCCCAAGGGGCCACGTTCGTAAAATCCGGGCACTTGTGCAATTCTTTATCCATTGCAGAATCCACTTCATCTGGATTACCTTCCTTAATCGTGTGGCCCGCTTCTCGATCCTTATTCACCCAGCTTTTCACGCAGTCGCACGACGGAGCCCAAGACTTAGATCTAAACAGAGCAAACGAAATCATTCGCTCCTTAGCCAATGGCAAACGCGGTGACTTTAATGCCTCTGATAAAAAATTCCTCAAACGGGTCAGGCAAACCGCACTTTCTTTACGTTCGTCTTATCGCCTCCTCTCTGACCAGCACGAAGTGCCTGAGGCGTACCGTGACTTTGTCAAAGCTTTGGGCGAACTCAATGATGCCATTGCACTTTGGAACCTCGGAAACAAACCTGCCCCAGAGTTGGTCGATGCTGCAAACCGGGTAAAAAGCGCGATGAAAAAAGGCATTTTGGACGATGAATTCAACCCATCTTCAAAACGCTCGTTCTTCGATTATCAACTCGAACTGATTACCAGAGCAGAGCGGTACGTCTATCCTTCCGAACTGACAGTGCGTAAATATCACGACTTACGCAAAATCATCCGTGACTTCAAATTTCTATTTACTCTCTTAAATGAAAACAACTGGACCCCGGAATATGAAGCCACTACCCGATTGCTTGCCCGTCTGAGCAAACGCATGGGCACCATCAAGGACGGATTTCTGCTCGAAAAACCTAAACGAGGAGTTGATCCTAACGACTTAAAAACCGCGATCGATCCCGTCAGTAAACGCGAAATTCTCGATTTTATCGACTTGATGAAGCGCTCGTTGAATTCGGTCTGAGCCATTGATGAAATTTTGGTTTTCCGTTTTCTTTCGGATTCAGGTACTTTGCCAAATCTGCCACCCTCATCGCTTCAAGCGCCTGATACAATTCATTGTAATCCATCGGCCAGCCGGTCAATGCCTTTTGAGTGTCGTCCAGTGCCTGCAATTGCTTCAGCATGGCACTACCAATCTGATCGATCAACACGCTGGTGCGAAGCATCTTACGCGGAATCTGGCGAACATCGCGACCTGCAAGCAGCTTTGTTAATTTATAGAATGGCCCTTTACTCATGGTTTTAATCAGACCACCTGCCAGATTTGATTTGAAACTGTCGTTCAGCTCATAACCCTGATCAATCATCCACTCAAAAACCTTGGTCATGATCGCATCCATTTGGCGCGACTCGCGAGTCAGCCTTAAATCCGTGAATTCACCCAAGAGCTCGAACCTCGGGTCAATCTCCATATCGCCCGGTTCAAAGGTTTCGCCTGGCGTTAACCCTAAATGGTCGATAAAGCTTTTTGCTTCCTGAATTTTGTTTGGATAGTACGGAAAATTCTTCATCGAATCGTCGGCATGCTGATACGCCACTTGCGCAACCTCGGCGCACGACATGGTGGTGTCATCTTTAAAATCCAGTCCGTAATCATAAAGAATCGGATCATTCTCGGCAATCGCCTTGTCCAAGCGAGCTCGCATGTAATCCGAAGCTTTTTGGCCGATGGAACGTTCTTTAGGCCGTAACCAAAGCAATCGCGAATTCTCGTTTTTAAGGGCCCATTCCTGTTGATGGTATTTTACGCCTTCTCCCACGTAAGATTCGATGGTTTGCGGCGTACCTTCAGGGGTTCGAGTGACAAAAACAATATGACTGAACTGCGTGCTGTACACACCGAGACGCGCAATCATGGCACTTAAGAAACTGATTCCCCGGGCAATCAGAAGATCACCCGCTGCAAAGTAGGCCACGGTTTTGGCATCATCCTTTTGCACAAAACGATAGTAAGGACGCTCGGAGCGCATCGGTACCGGCTCGGCATCGAAGAAGGCCTTTTCTTCTTTCGACTTCATCGCTGCGACCGAAACATTTTCGACGCATTCGAGGTGCTCGCTCACGTAATCCTCTACGAAACGAAAAGAACGAAATACCGACTGAATCTGGCGAACGCAGGATTCGTCATATTCTGAAAGTCTAGAATGCAGGACTTGTCTGATTTGCCAGGAATGATCGAGAAGTTTCAGTTCATCTTCACGAACTTCGATCCCTGGTAATTTTCGAATCGAAATCGAACCCAGAGTTTTCTGCAGGGCCTCGAGGTAAGGCGTGCAGACGTCGGATGTGAATCTTGGATCTTTGAAAACATCGATCAGGATTTCGGTGGCCCGAGCGTACCCCATTTTGAGTACGGGCGCAGGCGGACTCCACGGAGCCGCCGCTACGGGTTGTGCGAAAAACACAGTCATCAGAACCACCATCAAGCGAGCGCATGAGTTCAATCGATTCATCGCCCGTAACATACGGAGATTCTGATTCAGTGTAAATAGTGATTCATCGAAACCGGTCGAATTTATTAAACTAAAACGATTTAATCTTGATTCATTAACACATCAGTAAGAATCAGCAGAGAAAGTTCATTTTGGTTTCCGGATCCGTCTCTTCGCGAAACGAAGTAACCTCGACATCGAAAACAAGATCCTGCCCAGCCAGTGGATGATTTCCCTCGAGAAACACAAATGACTGGTCGGCTGAAACCACTCGGTACACTCGCATGGAATCGCCCTTGGCTCGAAAGCCTTTTACCTCGTCTCCGACCTTCATCTTCTTGCCACCAGAAAGCGCCGAGCGCGGCACCCGAACCAGCAAAGCCGGATCATAAAAGCCATAGGCGCGATCCGCACTCACCGAGATCTGCTTACGTTCTCCCTCACGAAGGCCTTGCAAGCCTTCGATGAAGCCGGGCAAAGCCTGGCCCTCATCCGCAGTGGAAGCGGGAGTGGTTACGACGTCGTGGTTAAATGATGAACTAATGATCTGACCGAGACTGTTCTTCAGCACACAATGGAACGATACGACCTGGACTCTCATAAAGGATTCCTTTCATATCAAACTATGCATTTTTAAAATTTATCTGAATCGAAAACGATCTTGAACGGGGACGCCTTTATTTTAACCTATTTGGAATGTGAAAAGCAAGGCACGTTTTATGACTTTAATAATTGAATAAAATCAAAGCAAAATGCCGTCACTTTGTTGATGATGCAGGAAAATCGAATCCAGCTTTTTCGCCGCCTGGTCTTTTCGCTTCAGATTTCCTAGCCCAAAGCCGTCTTCAATCAGCTTTAAAAGCGAATAGTGATTTACCTTGTCCGAACTGACACTCCCCGAAACCACTCCTCCGCCCAAGAGCACGGTGAAAACTCGATTGGCGCCAAACCAATTCTCACTTTCATCGAAGGTAATGATAAACAGAGTGTCAGCCAAGAAGGCATCGTCACTCAGAACCCCTTGAAATTGACTCGCAAACCAACGATCGGCAGTCTGAACATTCGTATCATGCCCATCATGATCGAGGTTCGGAACGACTAGTGAGAAAGCCGGAAGGTCGTGTGCAGAATAATCTTTCATGAATTCGGCCCCCTCGACGATGCGTGCGCAGCGTTCGGGATTATTCTGAATATTAGTAAAACTCAAAAACGGAACGTGTCTGCGCACATACTTTCCCTGGGTCGCGCCCAAAAAACAATTTCCGGGATAATCCTCGGCATACACTTTCCACCCCAGTTGCTTCTGCTCAAGAAGATCGCCCAGGTGATTGCCAGGCAGATTTACGGGCTGATCACCCCGAACGCCCAAGGTGTCACCGGCGATCATGGCAATATAATTGGGTTGCGACGGATGGGCTTCCGCCAAAAAGTTACTCAAGTAAGTTCCTCTTTTCATCAACTGGGCAAAAAAAGGCTGCTTACTTGCATCTACCTGATTGGTATTTTCAAACACAATCATCACCACCCGCTTAAACGGCGAATCGAGCGCCTGACTTTGTTGCCCGAACAAAACGAACGCCAAAACCCAAATCAAATGAAATTTACGCATATCCCCTCCAGGATCTCTCTCAAAAGGGTTATAACCCGATTTTGCCCTGTCGAATAGTTTAGTTTAACCCCATAAAAAGAATTGGACGGGCAGCCACAAAATGAATACACTCGGGTTTTACCTCTGATTGTTTTCAGTGCCCAGGTGGCGGAATTGGTAGACGCACTCGTTTCAGGGGCGAGCGCCAAAAGCATGCAAGTTCGAGTCTTGTCCTGGGCACCATTTGATACAGTAGTCGAACACTCACGCAGGTGAGACCCGAAACCAAAATTTGAAGAGGCCGCCGGAGATAATCCGGCGGCTTTTTTAGTTTCTAGAGTTGGCGCCGCCGAAGCGGCTGGAGCGTAAAGCCCCAGCCTGACCTTCGTGGGATGCAATTCTGCAAATTTGATCAGATTCGAGTAAATCTCACGCCTGTCTTCTGGTTCTGTCTTTTCAAGATTCTGAATCGTTCGTTTGATCCGGAACAAAAGCCCATCGCGATTGATCGATTTCGTCGTAAGTCGGTCACTTTCGGTTCTCAACTGATGGAGAGCAGCATTCAATTCCTTTACCTTTTCTGAATTTCCATGGATTTGTTTGTAAATTCCATCGGCTGAAACTTCTTTCGGAAGATCCGATAGCCTCTCAATAAGATTTTCGTTTCTGCGCTCATGGGTTCGTATATCTGTTTCAAGGGTTTTTATTTTTCCTTGAAGCGCAGGAAGCTCGTTCTGGGTTCCTTTTAAATAAATCGTAAGCCAATGATCCAGTACCTTTTCGTCACTGATAATTGATTTCAAGGACTTTAAAATTGTTTCTTCGATCTTTTCAGCGCGGACACTTTCGACCCGACAACGTTTCAAATGAGTCACCCCATCACTGTGAAGCTGCCTTGGGTGCCCATAGTAAAAGTGCTTTTGTTTACTCTGACTCGTCCCTGATTTTCCGCCCAAATGCTTTCCGCATTCACCGCAAACCAACATTTCGGTAAGCGGAAACGGATGACTCTTCCATTCGTTTGGCTTGTATTTGTTCTTGTTCAAAGTCAATCGCTCCTGCACCCGATTGAATAGAGCTAGATCAATCAATGGTTTCCAACTTGCCTGAACGAGTTCAAGCGTTCGCCCTTTTGAGACTCCGATTTCACGGATGCCGATATACGCTCTATTGGTCAAGATTCGTTGCAGGCTCATCACCGTGATTTGCTTCGCACCCTTTTCGACTCCATGCTTATTGGTATAACGCTTGGTAAATATCCCGCGCTTGGTGAGCGCCAAACAAGTCTGCCGCACCGATCCTACTTCTAAAAATAACTCGAACAGCTCTTTCAATTGCTTGCTCTCGGTCGGGTGTGGGACTAGCGATCCCTTACTTATTGGGTTTCGATCAAACCCGAACGGAATGCTCCCGCCATTCCATAAGCCACGTTTTGCTCTCGACATCCAGTTGGCGGAAATCCGCTCGGCGGTTTGCTTTCTTTCGTACTGAGCAAAATTGATCAGGTTAAAAATCATCATCTCGCCAGATGCGGTCGTGGTATCAAACTGCTCGCGGAGTGTGATCAGACCGGTGCTGTGCTTTTTAAATAAAGCCCAGATTTCGCAAAAATCGTGGATCGAGCGCGAGAGCCTCGATAGCTCACTTGCTAAAATTAAATTAATTCGTCCATTCCTAATATCACCCAAGAGTCTTTGAAACTCCGGGCGGTTCATGTCTTTGGCGGATCGGCCTTCATCGCAGTAGATTTCGATGACTCGTCCCCAATTTTCGTCGCGCTTATTTTGACCGTCAACGTACTCAATGAGTCGTTGGCGCTGAGAGACGAGCGAGCCGTCTTGAATTCTGGCCTGCTCCTCGGTACTGACTCGTAAATAAATCCCTACCTTTTTCATGCTACTTCCTTTGAAGCGGCCCCGCCGAGTAACTCAGGCAGTGAACCGTCTTCAGCATTCTGTGTTTTAAAAGTTTTTTCGTCAATTTTAAGTAATTTCTCAATCAATCTCTGTATTTTTCTCTCATAGTCATCAAGCGGAATTTCTAACTGGATTATTTCCAGCTTGTGCAACAAGGAACATAGGTTACAGATTTGCCAGAGGACATGGGTAACACTCCTTTACCCCAGGGATGGTTGTTTGGGGTTTATAAATGGTTTAAATTTCTTCTCGTCTCCGTCATAAAGTCCGAGATCTAAATCCATAAAACTAATTCTCCAGAGCCCTGCATCTTCTTCTCTGATGCCCACGGATTGATAAGAAAGTGCTTCACCCAAATGAAATGCGAACTTTCCGAATTTCATCGTTCCGTTGCCGCCTACCATTTTTGTAGAGTCGTGCAGAGGATATTGGAGTTCGGGTAATTCTTTCGGAAAAGGTCTGCCTGATGGTTTGTAGAAATCGGACGGCACTTTCATGTCGAGCGCTTCATGGGGCCTTTCTGCATTAAAAACCTCTCTAAATTTATCGAACTTCTCTTGTTGCTGAAGAAAATTTCCTGCAGCTGGTCTTGTCGTCTCAAGTTTAAGAGTCAGGTGCATGCGCTCATGTCGTCCGTTTTGTTCCGGATGACCGGGTACAATTCTCCGAAGTTTAATTCCAAGCCTCATCCACCAAACTGACAAACGACTGAGTCCAAGAATTCCTCCGCTTGCAAATGGAGCACCGTTATCGGAGAGGATTGAATCAGGTAAACCAAACTCTTCAAATGCCGCTTCAAAAGCAGGCAAAGCACCGGCACCTTTTGTATCCTCCAGTGACTCACACGCAATCACATAACGGCTAAAGTGATCACTGATGGTGAGTGGGTAACAATAGCGGTGGTTGCCCAGTTGGAACTGGCCTTTAAAATCTACACACCAAACTTCGTTTGCAACTGAACTCGATGTAACTGGGGTGCGAAAATAACTTGAAGCGTCCTTCCGTCTTCCCCTAGTTCGATGGGTAACTAAGTTATAACGATTAAGAATCTCGTGAACGGTAAATCTGGATGGAACTTTTAAATCCGGATTCTTCCGCATTAGCCACTCCCGGATCTTACTTGCACCCCAAGTCGGTTTATCCTGTTTAGTGCTTAAAATCAGGCTCTTAATCGCCTCAGGCGTTTGGCTTGGGCAATGATGGGGCCGCCTCGATACATCATGAAGGCCCGATGGCCCGTGCTTCGAGTAGCGATCCATAAATTTGTACGCAGTCTTGCGCGAGATCTCAAACTCTTTACAGAGATCTGTTACCTTCTCCCCTGACTGCATCCGGCTAATAAAACTCATTCGTTCATCCAAGTGACTTCTCGTTTTCCAAGGCATGTCCATTCCTCCATGCCTAAGTTTAGTGTCACCCATGTCTCCTTACAAAAATGTTACCTATGTAACCTGATTGCACCGTGAATCCGTCATTTACTTTTTGCACCAGAGCCGACAATTTTTCTTCCGCTTCTTTGCTTACCGTGATTTTTGCAATTTCCTCCGACCTCTTTTTTTCCATTCCGAATTCCTCTG
>CAIKYX010000022.1 GCA_903831745.1 Oligoflexia bacterium | reverse complement strand
TCTCTTTTTGTTTGCAGGATTCTTCCTCATCCTTTCTTCCGTCTATCTCAAGCCATTTCAAAAAATCATCGAGCGCCGCATGCGCAAACTCAAAGAAGAAGCTCAAGGTTCATCTGATGCTCTCCGCGAAATCGAAGCAAAGCTCGCAAGCTACGAAAAAGAGCTCGGACATGCACGTCACGAAGCCATTAAGGGATATGAGAAGGCAGTAGCAGAAGTGCGCACGAGCGAAGAGTCGGCGATCAATGCGTATAAAGACAATCTCAAAAAAGAATACGCCAAACTCTCAGAGCAACTTCAAAAAGAGAGACAGCAAATCGAAAGCGAACTCGAAAAACAAGTCGACCAACTTTCAGATGTACTCGCAGAAAAGGCCCTCACAGGAAAATAAAACATGAATCAATTATTTTTCCCCGCACTCCATTTTGCAGCTTTGATCGCATTTTTAACTTATAAAATGAGCCCGGCTTTTGGTGATTTCATTCGTTCTCGCCATTTGATCATCACCGAAGGTCTGAGCAAATCAGAAGCGCAAGCAAAGCTCGCACAAGATCGTCGCAAGGAAGTTGAACTCAAAGTTTCTCGCCTCGGAGCTCAAAAAGAAGAGCTGGTAAATGAATGGAAGAAGCGAGAAGTTGAACAGATTGCGCTCGTTCGCGAAAGTTCAAAAAAGGTTCTCGGCCAAATGAAGCTCGATGCCGAGAGAAATCAAAAGTCACTCGAAGAGCAATTCCGTGGCGACACCCTGAAGTCAGTGGGCCGAATGATTTTGGCTCGCGCAGTAGATAAGATTACAAAAAGCATGTCGGTAGAAAAAAATCAGAAACTGAACGAAGACTTCATTCGTCAAATCGCGGGCGCTGCAGATCGTGGCGTTTCTGTACAAGGAGCTCAACGCACATGAAAGTGATTCGCTTGTACGCACAGGTTCTGGTAGATGTTGTTTTCGCACCGAACTCAAAGCTTTCTTTTGCCGAAATTCAAAAAGAGCTATTGGGTTTTACGGGGATTTTTAACGAAAGCCCTATGTTTTTGCAGGTTTTCGATAATCCGACTTTGGGCGATGACGAAAAGCAAAAGGCCCTTCGCGAGTTTTTGTCGCGCGAAAAGCTCTCGCCACTTTCAGAAAGATTTCTTTCGATCCTGGTAAAACGGAATCGTCTGTCCTTGTTGCCTGAAATTCTGAAAGAAGCGCAAGCAATGGAAACCGAAAGAAACGGCGGCTTGATCGGAGAATTAACCAGTGCTGCGCCACTCGATGCTTCGGTAGCCAAAGAAGTAGAGCAGGCGTTAACCCGCAAGCTTCAAAAGCCGGTTCAATTAAAACAAAAAGTAGATCCGGGTCTGATTGCAGGAATGCGTGTCACCATTAGTGGCGTGACTTTCGATGGTTCAGTAAAAGCACGACTCGATCGAATGGTACAAAATTTTCATTAATAGGTAGAAGGGCCAACCCCAACGGGGCGCCAGTAATTTAGGAGAAAAAATGAGTTTAAAGGCAAATGAAATTGCAGAAGTTCTGAAGAGCCAACTAGCCAACCTCGACACTCGCTTGGATGTGTCTGAAACAGGTACCGTACTTTCAGTCGGTGACGGAGTTGCTTCAATCTACGGTCTCGAAAAAGCGATGGCCGGTGAGTTGGTCGATTTCGGTAGCGGCGTTACCGGAATGGTTCTCAACCTTGAAGAAATGGCCGTAGGGGTTGCGATTCTTGGTGATGAAACCCTCATTCGCGAAGGCACTACCGTTAAAAGAACCGGAAAAATTGTTCAGGTTCCAGTTGGAAAAGAACTCCTGGGTCGCGTAGTAAACGCACTCGGACAGCCGATCGACGGTTTGGGTGAAATCAAGTCAACCCAGTTCAGCCGAATCGAAGTAAAAGCTCCTGGAATCATCGAAAGAAAATCAGTTCATGAGCCGCTTCAAACCGGAATCAAAGCGATTGATGCCATGATTCCAATCGGACGTGGACAGCGCGAGTTGATCATCGGTGACCGCCAAACCGGTAAAACTGCCATCGCGATTGATACTATTATCAATCAAAAAGGCAAAAACGTGTTCTGTATTTACGTAGCGATCGGACAAAAGCAATCTACGGTTGCTCAGGTGGTAGATCGCCTGAAACGCTCAGGCGCCATGGAATACACCGTGGTGGTTGCGGCGAACGCTTCAGACCAAGCACCACTTCAATTCCTGGCTCCGTATACCGGCGTGACCATGGGTGAATACTTCCGCGACAATAAAATGCACGCGCTCATCGTTTATGATGATTTGACGAAGCAAGCACAAGCGTATCGTCAGTTGTCACTTCTCCTTCGTCGTCCTCCAGGCCGCGAGGCTTATCCAGGAGACGTATTCTATCTTCACTCTCGCTTGCTTGAGCGTGCAGCAAAGCTTTCTGACAAAATGGGCGCAGGCAGCTTGACTGCGCTTCCGATCATCGAAACCCAAGGTGGAGACGTGTCGGGCTACATTCCTACGAACGTGATTTCAATCACCGACGGACAGATTTTCCTCGAGACCGATCTTTTTCACAGCGGCGTTCGCCCTGCGGTAAACGTGGGTCTTTCTGTATCGCGCGTGGGTGGTTCTGCTCAGATTAAAGCGATGAAACAGGTTGCTGGTACTCTTCGTATCGATCTCGCCCAGTTTCGCGAGAAAGCAGCATTCGCACAATTCGGTTCCGATCTCGATCCTGCAACTCAGCGCCAGTTGGCCCGCGGTCAGCGCTTGGTTGAGATCCTGAAACAGCCTCAGTATCAACCGCTCTCGGTTGATACTCAAATTGTGGTCATCTATGCCGGTGTGAACGGGCACCTCGATCGTTATCCATTGAACAAACTTAAGGACTTTGAAGGTCAGTTCATGGATTTCTTGAAGAGCAGTTATCCGGAAATCATTCAGAACATTTCTACTTCACAAAAAATCGATGATGCAACCAAAGCCAAACTCGAAGAAGCTTTGAAGGCGTTTGATAAAGTATTTGCGAACTAATAAGGAGCGAAGCCTGTGGCGAGCATAAAAGACCTTAAAAAACGAATTTCTTCTGTGAAGAATACGCAGCAGACGACCAAAGCCATGAAGATGGTTTCGGCCGCAAAACTGCGTCGTGCTCAAGAGACGATTTTAAGTCAGCGTCCCTACGCAGGCGAAATTGCGAAATTGATGTCGATTCTTTCTGGCCAGGGTGCGAGTGAAGATACGATTACGAACGCAGCACCGGTAAGCCTGTTGATTGTGGTGAGTTCAGACCGCGGCCTTTGTGCGGGTTACAACTCTTCCGTAATCAAAGCTGCGACCAATTATATTGCGGAAAAAACTGCCGCAGGAAAAGCGGTTAAATGCATTTTCGTCGGTAAAAAGGCTTACGAAATTCTGCGGGGTCGCATGAAGCTTGATCTCGTTCATTACGAAGAATTCGGACCAAAAATCGTTTTCAAGAAAGCGACAGAGTTATCGAAAAAGGCACTCGAGCTTTACGAAAAAGGCGAAGTGAACGAAGTTTCGATCGTATTTAACGAGTTCCAAAATGCCATCAGCCAAGTCATTCGCACGGACCGCATTCTGCCACTCGAAGCGAGTGCCGCAGCAGCGAGTGAAGGCGAAGCTCAGAAGCTGATTCATGAATTGACGCTGTATGAGCCAGATAAAAGTACGATCTATGCAGCATTGAAGAATAAATATTTTGTAGTGCAGATCTTCAAGGCCCTGCTTGAGGCGCAAGCTTCCGAGCATGGTGCACGAATGAGCGCGATGGAAAATGCGACCAAGAATGCCGGCGATATGATTAAAAAGCTTACGCTGCTTTATAATAAACAACGACAAGCTTCGATCACCAAAGAGTTGCTTGAGATTATTGCGGGAAGCGAATCCCAGAAGACAGCATAAAAGTTGAACGAATAGTTAAGGAGAATACAATGTCAGCGAGTTTAGGTAACGCAGTTAAAACAGGTCAGAATCTAGGAAAAATCAAGCAGGTGATTGGACCGGTAGTGGACGTCGAGTTTCCATCCGGAAAAGTTCCGCCGATTTATCAAGCGGTTCGAGTATCAAACAAAACCAATGGCGATAAAGAGTGGAACTTGGTTCTCGAAGTTTCCCAGCACTTGGGTGAAAACACCGTTCGCTGTATTGCGATGGATGCGACCGATGGTCTCGCCCGCGGACAAGCGGCGCTCGATACTGGCGATCAGATTTTGATGCCGGTCGGACCAGAAACCCTGGGACGAATCCTGAACGTCGTTGGCGAGCCAGTGGATGAAGCAGGTCCCGTCACCAATAAAAAAGCATGGGGAATTCACCGTGCTGCTCCAGCGTTCAAAGATCAATCGACAGCGGTTGAGCCATTCTACACCGGAATTAAGGTCGTCGATTTGATCGCACCTTATGCAAAGGGTGGAAAGATCGGTCTGTTCGGTGGAGCGGGCGTAGGAAAAACCGTTCTCATCATGGAGTTGATCAATAACATCGCAACTCAACACGGTGGATACTCGGTATTCGCAGGTGTGGGTGAGCGTACCCGTGAGGGTAACGACTTGTTCATGGAAATGAGCGAGTCGGGCGTTATTAAAAAGACCAGCCTAGTTTACGGCCAAATGAATGAACCACCTGGAGCCCGCGCACGTGTTGCTCTTTCTGCATTGACTGTCGCCGAGTATTTCCGCGACGAAGAGAATCGCGACGTTCTTTTGTTCGTCGATAACATTTTCCGTTTCACCCAAGCGGGTTCGGAAGTGTCGGCACTTCTGGGTCGTATTCCTTCAGCAGTGGGTTATCAGCCTACTCTCGGAACCGAGATGGGCGAGCTTCAAGAGCGAATTACCTCTACCAACAAAGGATCGATCACTTCGATTCAAGCGGTTTACGTTCCTGCGGATGACTACACCGACCCGGCCCCTGCAGCAACTTTCGCCCACTTGGATGCAACGACCAACTTAAGTCGTCAAATTGCCGAGATGGCGATTTTTCCTGCGGTTGATCCACTAGCGTCTACCTCACGCGTTCTCGATCCACAAATCGTGGGTGAAGAGCACTACCGTGTTGCACGTATGGTTCAAGGTATCCTTCAGCGTTATAAAGACCTGCAAGATATTATCGCGATTTTGGGTATGGACGAGCTTTCGGAAGACGATAAGAAGACCGTTTCTCGTGCACGTAAAGTACAACGTTTCTTGTCTCAGCCGATGTTCGTCGCCGAACAGTTTACCGGTCTTGCTGGTAAATTCGTGAAGATCGAAGACACCATTAAAGGTTTCCGCGAAATTTGCGAAGGTAAGCATGACGGGCTGACAGAGCAAGCGTTCTACATGGTTGGAACCATCGAAGAAGCGATCGAAAAAGCTAAAACCCTTCAATAAGGATCGGTCATAAGAATATGGATACCTTTAGCCTTAGCATTCTGGCTCCAGAGCGAAGACTCCTGCAAAACGAACGAGCCACCTCACTGGTGGTAACGACGGTTGACGGCGAGATTGAGATTCTTCCAGGACATGCGAATTTGGTCGGCATTCTTGCTCCCGGACGCTTTGTTTATCAAGCGGAGGGTCAGAAGGCAGTCACCGGAGTCATTTCTAGTGGTTTTGTGAATGTCGAAGAAGAGAGCGTAAAGGTAGTTGCTGAAACTATCGAGCTTGCTCAAGAAATTGACGTCAATCGAGCCAAGGCTGCTCAGAAGAAAGCAGAAGAGATGCTGACCGCTGCAGGTATGGACGAACAAACGTTCCGCAAATACCAGCTTAAGGTTCAACGTGCGATTATCCGCCAACAAATTGGCGGCGTGAGTATCTAATTTTTCTATTGTATGAAGCCCTTACCTCAATGATAATTGTGGTAAGGGCTTTTTTATTTTCTACAACACTGATTTGAGTGGCAAAGAATGCCGCAAGAAGAAGGAATGAACGGAATCATTTCAAAAATCGCATCACGTAGTATCTCAACCCATAGACTGACTCCACGACAAATTGGTGCTTCGCTGGCTACCGGTCTTTGCCTTTTTTCGGGGTTCGCGCTTGGGAACTCAGTTCAACTTCCGCCCCTGAATACATTTGGATTTCAAACCGTAAGCTTTTCGAAAATTGCATGGCTGAAGGACGATCTTCAGGACAAAAAAATTACGATCGCGCCAGCCACCGAAAGCATTACCGTTACCCGCGCTTCAGCTGAAGAAGTCTTCGTTCCTTTTGTGCTTGAGCCAAGAAAAACTCCGGCCACTTGCACCAAGGCAAAAGTCGCAAAGGGTAAGTCGAATCTAGAGAAATTACGGGCTCTTTATACCCGCCTGAACTCGCCGATCGAAAACAAGAATCACGTAAATGTTTTTGAAGATTTTAGGACTGCCGCATCTAATATTAGAACCGATTTTAAGATCTCTGCCGAATTTCCGAAACCAGCAGCAGTGGCGACGATTGTAAAGCTCAGGCGTGAGCCGGCTGAAGCCAAACCACAAGTCACCCATGCAGTGATTGCGGTCAAACCTCATCCTGTTTCTCGTGTGGTTCATGCCACTCCGGCTCCTAAGAAAGTGCTGAGTCCAGTAGCGGTAATGCCTGTCATCGCGGCTAAGCCAGTTCAAGACGCTGGCAATGAATCTGAACCTGCAAAGACAGCACTCGTTCAAACCGAACAAGTAACGCAGACCTTTAGCTCCGCAACCGGCGAGCTTCCAGATGTTCATTTCAATGATGTTTTAACGCAGGAAGAGAAGTCTGAGCTCGCAAACGAACTTTTAGCGGTGCAGGTAAATCATCAACAAGAGATTAAGTCTCCGATGCTCGAGAAGGCACCTAGTGCCGCAAAAATAGAACATCAGAACCTTAAGTCACAAGAAACCCAAGCACCTAGCACATCGAGTACCACAGCGAGCGAGCAATACGCACAGAAGCAACTTCAAAACCGAAAGAATTCTGACGGCTGTAATATTTTGGATAGCCAAGAGTTCGCAGTGCCGACGAATACGGCCCTTGTTCCTTTGAATACTCAAATTTGTCCGGATAAAAAAGAATGGCTATCCAAGGGTTGGAGCGATCGAGGCTGGGTAAAACTTGAGGGACCACAGAACTATCCGACAGTGATGTACTATCCGGCTCCCAATGAAGGTGCAACATTACTCCTCAATCAAAACTCGCTGAACCTTCTCGCGCTTCGAAGTGGCATTCATATGGCCGAAGGTGCAGGCACCATCGTCGGTACGGTTCCGGCAGGTTACAAAATTGAATTCACTGGTCGTGGGGAAGAAACCCAGTATTTCGAAACGGGAAGTAAAAAATACTTCGTCATCTTTAATGGCGAGCCGGGTGCGGGCGTAATTGAGCTTCTGTCTGAGGAAAATCAAAAGCTCAGTACCACCGTATTTACCCCGGTTTTCGAGAATGCGATTACTTATCTGGATATTGGAACGCCTAAGACGGTCGATGTTCCGGTTCAGATCGTTAAAAATGGAACGGAAAATGATCCGGAAGTCGTGGGGTTGAGTGTGGGATTCTCTACTCAAACCGGCATTCAGGCGATCACTCAAAGTCACGGTAAAGCGGTATTGAAGAATGTAAATATTGTGCCCGGTTTTCCGGTCTATCTCGATGTCGCGTCTAAAACGAATCAGGAACAAAGCTTTACTTATCGTTACGAATTGCCGCAGAAAGATTTGAATAGCGCATTTGTATTGAATCAAATTCAGGAAAAGTCTCTGAAGCATTGGCTCCAACAAGTGAAGCTCGGATTAAGCGAGCAAAGCGCCATGATCGTCGGATTTTATGATCGCAAGATTCTGGATGGTTTTAAAAATCAATATACCGTAAAGACCGAAGCAAAATCATCGAAGCTTGGTCTTGATGCGCAGAACTTCTCCATTCTTTGGGACGGGCAAATCAGCTCAACTGAGCCGCTTGAGGGCGATCTACCACGGTTTATGAGTGTTCAGGTTCCAGAAGGAATCACGCAGGTAAATCTTATCAAGAATGCAAATCAGGTAGTGCACTCAAGCTTGATTCCTATTTCTCCGCGAGTCATTCATGTGGTATCAGATTAATCATGAGTTCAACTCCCGGATCGCCACAATTTGAGGCCTCACTTCAAAAACTAGAAGCATTGGTTAAAAATCTAGAGTCAGGAAGCCTCTCACTTGAGGATTCTCTTTCGGCATTTCAAGAAGGTGTAGGTTTGGTGAAACAGTGTCAGACGCTGCTCACCCAGACCGAACAAAAAGTCGAAATGTTGATCAAGGCCAACGCCGAATCGACCGAGACCAAGCCGTTTCATGTCGATTAAAAAAGAACGAATCGACAAGGTCCTCGTCGATCGTGGGTTGGCGACCACCCGTGCACGTGCTCAGGCCATGATCCTTGCAGGAAATATACTCCTTGGAGATGAATCGATCACCAAAGCAGGTACCTTGATCGATCCCGAGGCCGAGATCCGTTTAAAGGAACCCGAATTAAGTTATGTATCTCGAGGGGCCCTCAAAATTAAGGCAGCGCTTCAGCAATTCGGAATCCTTCCGTCCGGAAAAAATGCGATCGACATCGGAGCATCGACCGGGGGCTTTACCGAAGTATTACTCGAAAAGGGTGCGGCCAGGGTTTATGCCGTCGACGTTGGTACCAACCAGCTCGCCTGGAAGATTAGGTCTCATCCCCAGGTAACGGTCAAAGAAAAGTACAATGCCCGATTTTTGGAACCCAAGGATTTTGAGTGTACTTTCGATCTTTTGGTCATGGATGTCTCATTCATTTCAATTCGTTTAATTCTACCGGCCGTATTGAAGG
This sequence comes from Oligoflexia bacterium, assembly GCA_903831745.1. Taxonomy (GTDB): domain Bacteria; phylum Bdellovibrionota; class UBA1018; order UBA1018; family CAIMNF01; genus CAIMNF01. Next base: position 11,773 of record CAIKYX010000022.1, on the reverse strand, counting down.
TGATGAACCCTGGTGCCGACCTGGCGGTACTCTTTAAGCCGCAATTCGAGTTGGGTCGCGAATGGATTGGGGACGGCGGAATCGTAAAAGATCAACAGGAAGCAAAGCGTAACCTGACTGACTTGATCGAATGGAGCGAAACCCTGGGATTGAAATTTGTCGCTCAAATGGATTCGCCCATTACCGGTACGGACGGCAACCACGAATACCTGATTCACTGGCGAAAAGACTGAGTTCCGCTTGTAGGCCCATGAATCGAGAGATAAGATAGACGAATATGAAATTCGTGCCTCGCGTGCAGTCCATATTCAAGATTTCCGTCATCGCTGCCATTGGACTGATCATTGCTTTGGGAGCCGCCTCAACCTATGCGTTTTTGAGTCTGACCCGCGAGGAACCCGAGATCAAAAAAGTTTCAGATTACCGACCACTTGGGGTCACGCAGGTAATCTCGATCGAAAATGGTCAATCGAAGATCATGGCGGAGTTCTTCAAAGAGCGGCGCTATTTGGTTCCGTACGACCAGATTCCACCCAAACTCATTCACGCTTTTCTTTCTGCCGAAGACTCGACGTTCTTCGAACATCAAGGCGTTAATTTTGTAGCCATCTTAAGAGCGGCGATCGCGAACTTTTTAGCAGGTCAAGTGGTGCAAGGCGGAAGCACCATCACCCAACAAATTGCAAAATCACTTTACCTGAGCCCCGAGAGAAATCTGCTTCGTAAAATCAAAGAGCTGATGTTGGCATTTCAGCTCGAGAAAAACTTTTCAAAAGAAGACATCCTCTATCTTTATTTGAATCAAATTTATCTTGGTAGCGGCGCGTACGGAGTTCAGGCTGCAGCACATAACTATTTTCATAAAGATGTTAAAAAGCTGACCATTGCAGAAATGGCCTTGATCGCTGGCTTGCCCACCGCCCCCGGAAAATATTCGCCCCTTTTGAATCCGAAAAAGGCAAAAGAACGACAGTTGTATGTCTTAAAGCGGATGAAAGAAAATAAATACATCACCGAGGCCGAGCAAAAAGCGAGTTCGGCTGAAAAAATCAAAGTTTTTGTGAACGATGGTACCGAGAAAAATCTTGCACCACACTTTGTCGAACACATCAGGCGACACTTGGCTCAGAAGTATGGTGAAAAGGCACTCTACGAAGAAGCGATGACGGTCGTGGTTCCAGCAGCTGCAAAATATTATAATTATGCAACCGAAGCCCTAGAAAGCGGCTTAGAGGATTACGATCAGCGCAAAGGATTCCGCGGGCCCATTAAGAACGTACCTGAAAATCAATGGGCAGCGCTTAAGGAAGAGTTAAAGAAGGACTTAACCAAGGAATATTTTCCGTTTCGATTTCTCACCCCTGACGGACGGTTGAACCTCGAAGAAGCCATTACTGATTATGATCCGACGTTCGAGAAAACCTTTAATGGAAAGCGGATGAAAGCTCTGATCGTGCAAATCAGCCCGGATAAAAAAACCGCGGTTGCGCATATCGGCTTAAGTACGGTTGAACTTCCGTTTGATGGTGTAAAGTGGGCGTTTCCTTTCGGAAAATCCAGCAAAACGCCGAAAACCGTTTCGGATGTGCTTTCAGTGGGAGATCTCGTTTGGATCAAAACCACCCATTATTCTAAAGAAGGTTGGAAGGGGCGTTTGATTCAGATTCCTGAAGTCGAAGGCGCCATTTATTCGGTAGACCTTCAGACAGGGCAAGTTCTTGCCATGGTAGGAGGATATGATTACGAGCGTTCGCAGTTTAACCGCGCGGTTCAGGCTAAACGACAAATGGGATCGACGTTCAAGCCGATCATTTATTCGGCGGCGATGGAGCACGGTTATACACCGGCCACCATTATTGTCGATTCTCCAGTGGTGTTTCAGGATTCAGAGAACGGCACCTGGAAACCAGAAAACTACGAAGAGAAATTTTACGGAGATACGACGTTTAGACAGGCATTGATTGAATCGAGAAACGTACCTACCGTAAAGATAGTTCAAGATATCAAGGTACAAACCGTGATCAATCAGGCGAAAAGAATGGGGCTGGATGGTCCGTTCAATTCTGATCTATCGATTGCCCTGGGGTCGGGAGCGACTTCACTTCAGGATCTCGTGCATGCTTATACCGCGTTTCCTCTACAAGGTAAGGCGTTTCGGGCCGTGCTCTTTGACAAGATTCTGGATCGCGATGGACGGATTGTAGAAACCAGCAAAGATATTTCGGACGACAGTAAAGAAGGTAAGGAAGCAAAAGAAGCGAAAGCAGATGCGGCGACACCGACCAACACTCCGGCACAAGGAAACTATGCGCCAGTGCTTCCGGGCTTGAGGCTCGATCCAAGAGTTGCCTATGTGATGACCCATTTGATGAAAGAAGTGGTCGAGTTTGGAACTGCCGCTCGAGCAAATTCGATGGGACGACCGATTGCCGGAAAAACCGGAACCAATCAGGACTTTCGAGATGCTTGGTTTATGGGGTTTTCTCCCCAAGTAGTTACCGGTGTTTGGGTGGGCTTTGATGATCAACGATCACTCGGCCATGGCGAGACCGGCGCCAATGTCGCGTTACCGATCTGGATGAAGTTCATGCAAAATACGTTGAAAGATTATCCAACGGATGACTTTCCGGTTCCTGAAGGTGTTACTTTTGTAAATATTGATAACAAGACCGGAAAAAAATCTGAAGGCTCGCACACTATTCATGAGGCGTTTGTGACTGGCACAGAACCTGGATTTAAGGCCGAGGATTTGCGAGATCCTGAAGAGGCAGCACAACCGGGAGCGAAGCCTCAGGTAAAAGCGATCGACAATACCGATGATGAAACGCTTCGCGAAGATCAATAGCTACAAGCCGAGAAGATTCTCTGATTAATTTTAAATAAAATTGATAGAATAAATATAGTGCAGTCGGGTTTCTTTATCCCAAACTTTTGGCGGTGGTGCCACTTCGGCGCCAAAAAGCAAAAATGGGGTACGGTTATTGCGCGTTGCGGAAAATGACGATATAAATTTATTTTATAAGAACAGGGAGTTACGGTTCAGTTCTTACGGAAAATAAAAATAAATGAAGATCCAGAACCGTGAGAAAATGGTTATTAATCGATGGAATGATTCTGTCGATAAGGGTGTCATATGAGTAGTAGGATTTTTCAAAACCCTCTATCACGATCGCTTGGCCTCCACTTACTTTTGTTGGTGGCACTTTTCCTCTATCTCAAAATGGCCCCTAAATTTTCGCCCCCGGCCGAACCCATTACGATTGATGTTCTTGACACAGCAAAAAATTACGCAAAAAAGGACGAAGACTCGCACGCACACACCATCGTTCAGAAGTCTGCGGGCGAACTGGCGAACGAAGCCAAAAAAGATTCTTATTTGAGCGATAAGACACGCACCGTCAAGGAGCAGTTTTCTGCGCTCAGACCAGGCGAGGTCGACGTCGTTCCGGGAGCTCCGGGCAAAGGCACCACACATAGCTCGAATCAGCCGACAGAGGCAAAGCCCGAAGCCAAAGAAGTAAAGCTGAGTGACTTGGGAGTGCACTTGTCGACGAAGGCCGAACACGCCTATGAAAAAGAGCGAAATTGGGCAAATTCACAAACCGGCGAAGCCATTCGAGGCGGTCAATACATCCAAGGAATGAAGGAAGGCGAAGTCTCTGCTTTAAATACCAAAGAATTTGTATTTTATTCCTATTTCGATCGGGTCAGACATCAACTCGACCAAGCCTGGCAGCCCATTCTTCGAGAACAGATTCAAAGAATTTATAAAACGGGTCGCAAACTCGCATCGAACTCGGATTACACCACCCGCACTTTAGTTACTCTGAATTCGAAGGGCGAAATTCTGAGAGTGAAAGTCCTTGAGGAATCTGGGACTTTTGATTTGGATCAGGCCGCAGTGACTGCGTTAAATAAAGCAGGCCCTTATCCGAATCCGCCGAAAGGCTTGATTGATACGCAAGGCGAAGTCGAAATTCGATGGGACTTCGTTCTAAAAACCTAAAAGTGTTTAATTAAAATTAAGGATCAATGATGGCTTGTAAGCCACGCTTGATGACGATCTGGTTCCAGGCTTGATCAATTTTACGAAAAGCTTCAATGAGGCGTTCTGTCGCCACTTCTTTGCTAAGGCCTTGGGTGTCGGCCAGGTGCTTTGCGCCAATCAACAGGCTCGCAAACTCCGGCGATTGCATCAGGGTCGACAGCTCTGAAGAGTCGTCCTTGGGGCTCGCTCGGGTTGTCAGTAGAGAGGTGTTAAACGCGCTAATCCACTCTCGAGTGGACTCTGCCGAAGAAATATCATTGGATTTAGTGAATTTTTCTTGTGAGCTCACGTTTGTATCTAAAACAGTTGAAGTCCTAGCTGACCAAGTTGTTGTACCCGTTGATTGATTCGTATTTTTATCTGTTTGTGTAACTTGCTGTAGTCGCAGTTCCCGCATATTCCCTATCCCAATTCTCACCAATATGAATCACGAGGCTACCTGAGGAAATAATTTTTGTGAAGGGGTTTCTGAAATGTGATTCCTGCGGTAAACTAGTCGCATGCAAAATAATTCAAAAACGCCCGAAATTTCATCAAAAATTTCGTTCAAAGATTTTCAGAATTCCTCAAATTCTTTCTCGTCACGGCACATTGGCCCGGGTGAGAGCGAGCAAAAAGAAATGTTGAAAACGCTTGACTTGAATTCCCTTGACGACCTCGTTTCAAAAACGATTCCACCATCGATTCGTCTTAAACAAAAAATGAACGTCAGCTCGATTCAGAGTGAGCCGGAAGCGCTAGACACGTTAAAACAGATTGCTTCAAAAAATAAAATCTATCGCTCACTGATTGGCATGGGTTTTTACGATACACACACTCCGGGTGTGATCTTGAGAAATATTTTAGAAAACCCAGGATGGTATACGCAGTATACTCCGTACCAGGCAGAAATCGCACAAGGCCGATTAGAGGCGCTCCTCAATTACCAAACGCTTACGATCGATCTCACCGGACTTCCGGTTGCAAATGCTTCGATGCTTGATGAGGCGACGGCTTGTGCAGAGGCCATGGGAATGTCGTTTGCCCTGAAGAGTGCAGAGCAAAGAAAAGTATTTTATGTATCAGAGCAATTGCATCCGCAAAACATCGAGGTCATTCGAACGCGTGCAAAACCACTGGGCATTCAAGTTAAAACTTTTAAAGCCGATGCGTTTGCACCGACCGAAGAAATGTTCGGAGCCATTTTTCAATATCCAGATTCTTTAGGAATTGTTGACGCGAGAATTTCTCAGTGGATTTCCGCCGCCCATCAAAAAGGGCTGATCGTTACCCTTTCTGCTGATCCGCTTTCTCTTCTTCTATTAAAAAGTCCGGGAGAACTCGGAGCAGATATTGCCATCGGAAGTTTTCAGCGATTCGGTGTACCGATGGGTTTTGGTGGTCCGAGCGCTGCGTATCTGGCTTGCAAAGATGAATTTAAACGAAACATGCCGGGTCGTATTGTAGGTCTATCAAAAGACATGCGCGGAAAGCCTGCGATTCGTCTCGCACTTCAAACCCGTGAGCAACACATTCGACGCGAAAAAGCGACGAGTAATATCTGTACTTCTCAGGTGCTACTTGCGGTGATGGCGTCGATGTACGCGGTTTATCACGGTCCAAAAGGCTTAAGAGAAATTGCAAAGCGAGTTCATGGTTTTGGAATCATTCTTTCGGAGGCCATGACCCAAGCAGGGTTCAGCCTTTTGGGAACTCATTTTTTTGATACCGTTACCTTTGATGTGGGTAGCGAGTCGAAAGCCCATGAAATTTTAAGCAGGCTTGAACGTGCACGGATCAATATTCGTTCCGTATCGAAGCAGATTCTTTCGATTGCACTCGATGAAGTCACCACGATCAAGGAACTTAACCTTCTGGTCAGTGCGCTCGTCGGAAAAGACGTAGACCTGACAGCTCACCTTAAAGAAATGAACCTCAAATTGCCGGAAGCGTTGCTTCGTACCGATGAAATTTTGAAGCATCCGGTGTTTCATCGTTATCATTCGGAGCACGAGATGCTTCGCTATATCTCGTCGCTCGAGAAAAAAGATCTTTCGCTGAACTTTTCGATGATTCCATTGGGCTCATGCACGATGAAGCTCAATGCCACGGTCGAAATGATTCCAGTTACCTGGCCAGAGTTTGGCAAGATTCATCCGGCCGCACCCAACTCGCAAACCGAAGGGTATCATGAGTTGTTCAAGGGGCTCGAAGGTATGCTTTGTGAGGTTACCGGTTTCGATGCGGTATCACTTCAGCCGAATGCAGGATCACAGGGTGAATACACGGGCTTGCTGACGATTCACGCTTATCACGAAGCACGCGGCGAAGCGCATCGTAATATCTGTCTCATTCCGAAGTCTGCTCATGGAACCAATCCAGCGTCAGCCTCGATGGCGGGCATGAAGGTGGTGGTAGTCGAGTGCGATCAAGACGGAAACGTGGATGTCGAAGATTTGAAAAAGAACGCAAGCGCACACGCGAAAGATCTGGCGGCGTTGATGGTCACTTATCCATCTACTCACGGAGTTTTCGAAACGCGAATTAAAGAAATTTGCGACATCGTTCATCAAAACGGTGGGCAAGTTTATATGGACGGCGCGAACATGAACGCTCAAATCGGACTGTGCCGACCGGGTGAGTTTGGACCGGACGTTTGCCATTTGAATTTGCACAAGACCTTTTGTATTCCACACGGCGGCGGCGGCCCTGGTATGGGGCCGATCGGCGTTAAGAAACATCTTGCACCGTTTTTGCCTGGTCACGTGTTTACACAAGTGGGTGGAGAAAAAGCAATCGGAGCGGTAGCCGCTGCTCCTTGGGGGAGCGCAAGCATTCTGACCATACCTTGGGTGTATATGAAGCTCATGGGTTCGGAAGGGCTGACCTCAGCTACTCAAATTGCCATTTTGAATGCAAACTACATGGCTCATCGCCTAAGTCCGCATTATCCTGTTTTGTATAAAGGCGAAAACGGAATGGTGGCACACGAGTGTATTCTCGACTTAAGGCCCCTTAAGGCCGAAACCGGTATCGAAGTCGAAGACATTGCCAAGCGTTTGATGGACTACGGATTCCATGCGCCGACGATTTCTTTTCCGGTCGCAGGAACCCTGATGATCGAGCCAACTGAAAGTGAGTCTAAGGCTGAACTCGATCGCTTCATCGAAGCCATGATCGGAATCAGACAAGAAATTGAAGCGGTTAAAACCGGTAAAGCGGATCGTAAGAACAATGTTCTGAAAAATGCACCTCACACGGTCGAGATGGTGAGCGGAACTGAGTGGATTTATCCATACGCTCGAGAAGAAGCGGCCTTTCCACGCCCTTGGGTACGCGAAAAGAAATTCTGGCCATCGGTTGCCCGAATTGACAACGTGTATGGCGATCGTAACCTGGTTTGCGCTTGTCCTCCGATTACCGACTATGTTTAAACAGGTCGATATTCCCGGATGGAAGCGAAAGGAAGCGTTCGACTTTTTTCTCAAATTCGAAAACCCTACCTATGGTTTTACGGTTGAGATCGATATCACTCGGAATTTTCACGAAAGGAAGCGCGAAAAATCGCTGACTGCCGCGCTCGTTCATCTGGTTACTTGCGGTGTAAATGAGGTTCCGGAATTCAAACAGCGGATCGTCAATGGACGAGTGATTGAGTGGGATGTGATTCATCCTTCGTATACGGTCCAAGGACCAAACGAGCAGGTGTGTTTTACGAAAAGTGTGTTTCACCCCGAGCTTCATGGTTTTAAAGCGAGCTTTTTAGAAAGTATCGAAGTCGCAAAGGTTCGCGGAACCATGTTCGATAAAAATCAAACCATGGAAGATGTGTTCTACTTGTCGATTATTCCCTGGATTCATTTTGCGGCGATGACCCATCCCATTAAACATTCGCCACCAGATAGTGTACCTCGTATGGCGATTGGTAAATGTGTCGAGCATGCGGATGGTCGGGTGACAGTACCTTTGAACATTCAGGTGCACCACGCGCTCATCGATGCGATTCACGCAGCACGATTCTTTGAGGCGGTTCAAACTCTTGCGAAATAGCCCATCGCAGTTTATGAGAGTTGTGGTGAGTAAACATTAAAAAAGTGTCACCAGTTTTTGGTTTCATCGAAGCGTGTGTCAAAATTCTTTTTGATAAATTCTTATTGCTCGTTTTTGCGTTCGAACTTAGCCTTAATCTTATACCCGATTTTTTTAAAACAATTCTTCACGGAGGAAGAAAGAATGATTCAATATAAAAAGCTACTCGCGCTATCTCTTTTTTGTGCAGCGGTTCTTATGCCAGTTCAATCTCATGCCACCGAAGCAACCACGATCAGGGTGGCTGTTAAATTTGGAGGAACGAATAAATGCTCTGGATTTGGGATTTGTTCGCTATCGTTCGATAATGGAAAAGTTAATATCTCATGGTCAAGAGGCTTTGCGGGCAGCGGTACGTTGACCGCGGTGTTCTCGGCGCAAGAGCTTGCTCAGGATCAGCCGGAACAATTACAGGCAATGCTGATGAACGGAAGTTATACGTTCGATGCAGACACTGTATTGCCAGCGGATGTGTCGCAATTATTGGGAGCCCCTTCAATATTGACGATTCCTGGAAGAACGGCATTTCCGGTTACTGTTGATGGTGACCAAGTCACGATGACCCTGCAAGCTAATCCAATCTAAACTTGTTTAATTTAAATTATTGAAATTCCTGCCGGAGCCCTTGTTTTAGGGGCTCCGGTTTCATATTTTCAAAATGTAAGAGTAAAATAATTTAATTCAGCACTAATTCATTTGAAAAGCTGACACACGCCACCTTGACCACTGTTCACTGGGTCTCTATCTTCAGAGCCATCATGAATGTAAAGTTATTGTGCATGTTTTCAGTGAGTTTGTTTTTGGCTCTCTCGAGCCTGTCGTCGGCGAGCCCGGCCTACGAAACCGATGCCGAGTTTCTAAGCTGTAATTGGAATCTCTCCGGCATGGCGCTTGATCCTGCATCTGCAAAGGGGGTGAGTCCGCTTTTGATTGAACGGAATTCTCAGCGACAAATGTTTCTCAGCACGACTGACGGAAACGATCAATGTCCGGCCATGCAGGTTCAAATCAAAATGAATTCAACCGAGAGTTGTCCCATTCGAAACTTCGAAGTTCAAGGAAGAGCGAGTTGTAAAGGGCAGTGGACCTCGTGGAAGAATATCAATCATTCGAGTATTAAAACCCATGGCGTCGAGATTGATTTTAGCTGTGCGCCAACCACCCGGCCCTACGCGTTTTTGCCATCGGTGCATCCCACCGGAATGGCCGAAGTTTTCGGAAATCCCCCGTATTTTGCAGATTATTTTGTTTGGGATAGTGGACACGAAGTGTGTGTAGTCGGGTCGATTGCGCTTGCTGCAGAAGCGGTAAAGCGATTAGGAAAACTTCCAACACCCGAGACCCTAAAAGTGTATGCGGATCGTTTTGAGTTCAGAGTGCATCATCAAGAATACGTAGATGAACAGGGTGATGGATATGTTTTCAGGCGAGGCCATGTTGTTCCGGGCGTTTACGACGGAACGATCTCTGTCAGTAAGTGCGCCAATCCATAATCGAGTAGAGATTAGGATTCCTGGAATTTAGAAAAATGCACACGAGGGCTGCCCGCCTGTTTCCAAAGATGCGAGTTTCGTACGCCCACCGAATTCTGCGCAAATGGGCCAGTATCTTCATTTATAAAGAGAACTTGAAGTTGATCAGGGTCTTCTGCAAAAGTATAAAGCTGAGCCGCGCACATGGCGCAGGGCTGGAGGGTGACGAGCAGTGTGGATCCGCGGGGAATCTTCTGTTTATGATTCTCGAGATAGCGTCGAACGAGTAACAATTCCGCATGATGGGTGCGATTGGTAGAGTTCTGGTTAAAGGCTTCGCTCAGAATTTCGAGATCTTGCGAGATAAGAACTGCGCCTACCGCCCTATCTGATCTTACCTTCGATTCGAGATCAATATGCGAGAGCGAAGCAAGTTTTAGGGCTTCGTTCTTTAAGTCTTCCGGGGCAAGAAAGCCTGCATTCGCCCAAGGTAATTCGAGACTCGGAATTGAGGCTGGCTTAACCTCGATGCAATTCAGCTTTTTCGCTTCTTCGCATTCGCGATCGAACTCTGTGCTCGATAACGTGTGCGCCCGTTTGGCCATTACCTTTAACATTCCGTCGCAAAGAGGAGTTCTTGGAGTTGCCGATTGAATCCAGTTTCTGAGAATCATTCGCGCAAAATCGGGCGCATGATTCCAAACACCCTCGATCAAGTGGGTGTAAGGCGTCCAGGGTGATTCGGGCGTGGCGATGGGACTATGAGTAGAATAATAGACCGTGTCTTCATGCGTGAGAAAGGCGGTCCACGTCACGAGTTACAGCGTTCTGACAAATTCAGAATAGGCGTTCGCATCCAGCAGCGCTTCGTACTGTGCTTTTGCATCTGAAGCTTCGACCACGATCAACCACTGGTTGTGGGCGTCCTGATTGATTTTCGCCGGATCAGAAGTGAGATCGATATTGGCTTGAACCACTTTTCCTTTTACCGGTGAATACAAATCAGAAACGGCTTTGATGCTTTCAACCACGCCGAAAGTTTCGTGCGAATTCAGTTCGCGACCCACTTTTGGCAAATCGAGATAAACGATATCCCCGAGACTGCTTTGGGCGTGATCGGTGATGCCCACTCGAATCTGGGTGGGAGAGATCAGTTCAGCCCATTCGTGTTCTTTGGTGTATCGATATTTTGTAGGGTAGCTCATGAGTTTCTCCTTGTTTGTTACTTTTTATAGAACGGTGTCTTTACCACTTCGGCTTCTTGAAAATCTTCGCGAACTTTTACTAACAGTTTGGTGCCTACTGCTTCGTGGGTTTTATTAATAAACGCGACACCAATCGGAAGCTTCAAAGAGGGTGATGAAGTTCCGCTGGTAATGACTCCGATTTTGGTCGTGCGATCTTCGGCGTATACATCATAACCTTGTCTTGGAATTCCGCGGCCAAGTGATTTTACGCCTACGAGTGATTTTTTAGCACCTGTTGTTTTTAACGCTGAAATTGGGCCTTTTCCGATAAAATCCGAAGCCTTGTTCAGTTTGGTAACCCAAGCCAAGCCCACTTCGAGCGGGTTGGTCTCGTCGCTCAGTTCGTGTCCATAAAGTGCGTATTTCATTTCGAGTCTGAGTGTGTCGCGAGCGCCCAGTCCACAGGGCAAAAGTCCATCTGCGCTTCCGATTTCGAGAAGAGCGCGCCAGATTTGTGGGGCTTTCTCCCAGGCCATGTATAGTTCGAAGCCGTCTTCACCGGTATAACCCGTGCGGGCAATGAGAGTTTGGATTCCTGCGACTTCTCCTGCCTGGCACCAATAAGTTTTGATGTCAGAAAGTTTGGTGGTCGTGAGTTTCTGTAAAATACTTTCGGCCTTTGGGCCCTGAAGTGCGATTTGCGAAAACTTTGAAGATTGATTGTCTAGGGTGGGTTTTACGCCCTGAAATTTTGAAAGCACACCTTGAATGTGTGCAAAATCCTTGTCGGTGTTGGATGCGTTTACAACGAGAAAGTATTGCTCGGTGCCGGTGCGATAGATGACGAGGTCATCGACGATACCGCCTTGTTCATTGCACATGGCAGAGTAGAGCGCTTGATTGAGTGCGAGCGTCGAAACGTCGTTCGTAACTAAATAATTTATAAACGCTTCTGCACCTGCTCCGCTGACCATGATTTCGCCCATGTGGCTGACGTC
>CAIKYX010000021.1 GCA_903831745.1 Oligoflexia bacterium | reverse complement strand
TCTCAACTAAAGGTCGGATATATGGCAGCAATCTAAAACCTAGTTTTTAAAATCAAAGAAAATAGCTCTTGCAACCTGAGTGGGTCCATATACGTTCCCACAGTAAAGTGAATGCCAAAATTTCCTAAAAGTGATTTTAGTTGGATGGGTTTTGTATTTAATTAGCTGGTCGCTCTCACAAACTTCGCCCGCGGCCGAATCGGCGTGCCGAGTACGCGTTGTTCAAGAATATGGGCGATCCAACCCGAAAACCTCGCGAGCGAAAAAAGTGTGCTCGCCGTTTTATCCGGAAGACCCAAAAGGCGAGTCAGATAAACGAGTGCCACGTCGAGGTTCGGTTCTTCGCCGTATTGTACTTTCATCCACTGAATCGCGCGTTCTAGCGAACTCACGGCTTTTAAGTTTCCTGCACTGTTTCGGCCCAGGTTCAACAGGTACCGCGCGCGAGGATCTCCGTCCTTGTAAAGCGGATGTCCGAATCCATCGAGTTTACCTTCGCTCTGAATGTGGGCTTCGAGAATCTGATGAAGGTCCTGATCGCTCAGTTTTTGCGAGTGCAGTTTGTGATTCCACGCTTCGACAGCATAAACCTGATACGCCTGCTGCGTTCCTCGAAAGGTGGCATAAGCGGCCTCCAAACAGAGAAGAGTGTCTGCTCCATTCGCGGCAGCGGCGCGGGCCACGAAAGAAGCGGTGTTCAATTCGTGCTCTGCACACGCGACTAAAATAGAGTTGATGATTTTTCTGGCATCAGGAGACGTCAGTTTAAATCCTCCGCAAAGCGTCTCGACGATCGAGCGGGAAATTTTTTCGGCGCCACTTTGAGGTGCAGTCAAGGCAGCCAGATAAAGATAGAGTTCTCTTGCCATTTTTAAGGTCTGATCCGCGCGCGGATCGGGTTCACGAACATCAAGTAAAGTGAGTTGCGAGATCATGGCTGCGATTCGATGTTTGCTTTCGCCTTGAGCGCGCGCCTGCTCATAGGCAATGTTCCATCGTTTGGTCTCGGCCGAGCTCAAGGCACTTTCCCATCGAATGGGTTGAAGAATCAGCGTGCCGCTCCAAAGCAGTTCCGCGACATTTTCAAACGGAACATTCTGATCTGCCAGATCGGTAAACAAATCGTAGTTACGGTAGTGCACGGTATTCTCGAGAATCTCGGCGATCGAAGACTCAAGTACCGGATCCCCGAAATGAATCGCACTTGCTGCGGCTACGGCATGCCCGCTTCTGGCCCGCTTTCTGATCTGCAGTTTATCAATATCGGATTTGAGGTAAAGCCGGCCCCGGGTGTTCGGGTCTGCAATGCTCTTGATCCACCCCCTGCTCACGTACGCATAAAGGGTTTGGGGCTTGATATCGAGTTCTTTGAGTACTTGTTTCGAGGTCAGGTAGTTCTGTTTGTTCGACATGGGGCCAGCATAGCATTGATTCACGAATCAATTAAGTAGAATAATCAATCAATGTTGATCAATATGTGCCTCAGGTCTAAATTCAACTTCAGGAGGCCGAAATGCTACTCATTCAAAATCGCCTGATTCCTGAAGTTGCCAGATCGAGCCGTGGAATTCTGATTCCGTCATTTGTGAATAAATGTGGGTCGATTGGAATGGGGTTGATTCCCATTCTGCTGGTCGAGCGTAACGCCACCTTATCGCAGTCAACCTGGGTGATGGCTTTGGTAAAAGGCGCGGCCCTGCTCGGAGTGCTTTCGGGAGGATGGTTGACCGATCGATATTCCATTCGTTTTGTGCTGATCTTTTCTTTTCTGGTCTCAGGAATTGGCATGTTGATGGTGCCGTTTGTTTCGGGCATTGCTTTGATTGCACTCTTTGCCATTCTCTCGAATTTCGGACAAAGCATGTTTCCGAGTACTGCCCAATTGATGGTTCGAAAAACCATTCCTGCGAGTCAGCGTCAGGAAGCCATGGGGTGGCTCAGAACTGTTAACAACTTGGGCTCGATCTCTAGCTATGCCTTAGCCCTGTTGTTTTCGGGCGCGGGATCCATGATGCTTTTTCTCTATGACGGGCTAACTTCGATCGGAGCTGCCGCCATCGCTGATAAAACTATTCCAGAAGCGAAAGTCAGCGAATCCGACCGTGCTAAAATTCCTGCCGGCGAAAGCAGTCGTGCCTTACGCGTCGGTTCTACCTTCTGGGCTTTTGCAGGGTTCATCTCTTGTTTTAATTTCATCTATGAACTCTTCATGACAGCTTCAGCAGCCCAAGCGCAAGTGCGACTCGGTAGTGCAGGCTTAGTCTTGTTTTCTCGAATGATGCTCGTCAATACCATCTTGTGTACGTTGCTTGCGCTCGGAGCATCCAAGTTCTTCAAGAATCCCAAACGCGTATTGCCCATTGGTCTTCTGCTCATGATTTCGGGCTGTGCGCTCTTGATGAAAGGAAATTCGAATTGGTATTACATGGCCGTCTTTATCGTCACGCTGGGAGAGATCTCTTTCACTTCGCTTTCTTCATTTGTGCTCATGTCGCTTCTTCCAAAGGTAGAGAACTCAGGGTCGATCTACAGTGTTGCGATTCTGATGCAAATGGTAGCCAGAATGGGAGGAGCAGGGGTTGCGTTTTGGTGGATTCAAACCCCACATGCTGCTCTGATGTTGGCAGGGGTTGCGATGGTCGCTGCAGCGCTGGGCTGGCTTGGACTTACTCGACAGGAAGCCCATTTGCTTGCCAATTAGGAAAACCACTTTCCGCAAGATAAGATAAGTTCTGAATTCCTAACGACGAAAGGATTTCGCAAGCGGTGTGGGCACGGCCGCCCATTTTGCAATACACCAGAACCTCGTTGTACTTCTTTAATTCGCTTACGTAATTCATCACCTGATCGAACGGAATATTGCGGGCGCCCGGAATGTGGCCATCATAGAATTCCTTGGGGGTGCGAACATCCAAAAGGAGTCGGTTTGGGTCGGAAACTTGATAGGACTGGTGAAGTTGAGTCAGGTTTATGGGTTTCATTTGTGTAGAGATTCTACACTAAGATCTCGACTCTTGCCATCCCGGTGCAGGAGTCCTGCAAAGTTCGTGAATGACATCAATTTAATAAAAAATCCTCGTCACTAAGCCTTTAATTTTGCTATGGTAGAGCCTTAGCGAAAAGGAAAAATATGGTCGAAGTCAACGAAGCACTCATTAAAAAAGTGGCCGAACTCTCCCGCCTTGAACTCAACGAGCACGAGATCAAAGCTTATGTTAAGTCGATCGGCGATATTCTCAAACACGTCGATCAGCTCAGTACCGTCAATGTCGACGGGGTCGAGCCAATGTACTACGGAGTCGACGGATCGCTTCGTCTGCGTGAAGACGTAGTCATTCCTTTTCCAACCGACGAAAACGGTAAACCCAAGGTCTTAAAAAATGCACCCGAAGTGATGCACGACGGTTTCAAGGTGCCGCCGATCATTGGTTAACGCAGGTAAATCTCATGTATAAAACCATACGCGAAGTGCACGAAGCTTACGATACGAAGAAAACCACGCCACTCGAGCTCACGCGCCATTATTTTTCAGAGATTAAAAAAAGCAAACACAATGCCTTCATTACGATTTGCGAAGATCGAGCGACCAAGCAGGCAGAGCTGCAAACCCACGAGCTGAACACCAAATATTCGGGTAAGGTTCCCCGCCAAGAAAAGCCACTCTTCGGAATTCCGATCGGCATCAAGGATGTGTTGACGATGGACGGAGTGCGAACCACTTGTGGTTCGAAGATGCTCGATAATTATATTCCGCCCTACACGGCAACTGCCGTCGAAAAACTCGAAAATGCCGGAGCGATCTCACTCGGAAAACTGAACATGGACGAATTTGCCATGGGCAGCTCGAACGAAAATTCGGCTTACGGAAGCGTCATTCATCCCACTCATCCTGACCGTGTTCCAGGCGGTTCGAGCGGTGGTTCCGGAACGGCAGTTGCAGCAGGTTTGTGCTTTGCCGCGCTCGGCACCGACACCGGGGGTTCAATTCGTCTTCCTGCCTCATTTTGCGGAATCGTCGGAATGAAGCCTACCTATGGTCGTATTTCTCGCTATGGTCAAATCGCTTTTGCATCGTCACTCGATCAGATCGGACCGATGACCAAGACGGTAGAAGACGCGGCGCTGTTGTGTCAGGTCATGGCGGGGCAGGATGCTTACGATTCTACCACTTCGGACGCACCGGTCGAAGACTGGCAAAAGGCAGTGCGAGAAGTAGAGAATACACCAACAGCAAAAGGCTATAAGATCGGTGTGCCTCAGGAATACTTTATCGACGGTATTCATCCAGAAGTGCGTAAAGCAATCGAAAATACTATTCAAGTGCTGAAGTCCCAAGGCGCCGAGATCGTGCCGATTTCTCTTCCGCATACCCAATATGCAGTGGCCACGTATTATGTCATTGCGGTCAGCGAAGCGTCTTCCAACTTATCCCGCTTTGACGGCGTTCGGTTCGGCGTGCGCCCGCCTCAGGCGATGGAAGCCAAAAATCCCGTCGAGTTTTATAAAAAGGTTCGCGCCAATTTCGGGCCAGAAGTAAAACAAAGAATTATTTTAGGCACCTTTGCTTTATCGAGCGGTTATTTTGATGCCTATTATCGCCGCGCCAGTCAGGTCAGGCGGCTGATGCGCCAGGATTTCGAAAATGCTTTTAAGGAAGTCGATCTCATCGTGTCGCCCGTTTGTCCGACCACGGCTTTTAAACTCGGCGAAAAATCAAAAGATCCGCTTCAAATGTACCTTTCTGATATTTTTACCATTCCTGCTTCATTGGCAGGGCTTCCGTCGATGAGTGTGCCGGTGGCAAAAGATTCAGAAGGTTTGTCGATCGGCATTCATTTGATCGCACCTCGTTTTCATGAAACCGTTTTATTCAAAATGGCCGGAATCATAGAGAAGGTGACGCCATGATTGATCCCAATACCGAATTCGAAACAGTCATTGGACTCGAAGTGCACGTACAGTTGTCCACTGATTCCAAGATTTTCTCGACTGCGCGTGCAAGGCTTCCGCAGGGGCAATCCGTAGCAGACGAAGCAGTCAATGCGAATACGACACCGGTTTGTACCGGACATCCAGGCAGTCTGCCTGTTTTAAATAAAAAAGTGGTCGAATACGCCATTCGTGCAGGTCTTGCCACAGACTGCAGGGTCAATCTGAAGAGTGTTTTTTCACGAAAACATTATTTTTATCCGGATTCGCCGAAGGGTTACCAGATTTCGCAATACGATCTTCCGGTGTGTGAACACGGGCATCTCGATATCGAGCTCGGAGACGAATCGGGCAAACGCGTGGGCATTACTCGAATTCATCTAGAAGAGGATGCGGGAAAGAACGTGCACCTCGCGGGCTTCAGTCTGGTCAATCTCAATCGCGCTGGCGTGCCCCTGATCGAAATCGTGAGTGAGCCCGACATGCGTTCTCCTGAAGAGGCCGGAGCTTATTTGCGTAAGCTCTATGCAATCGTCACTTGCCTGGGAATCTGCGATGGAAACCTGCAGGAAGGAAACTTTCGCTGTGACGCCAATGTCAGTATTCGTCCCAAGGGCCAAGAAAAATTTGGTACTCGAACAGAAATCAAAAACGTAAACTCCTTTCGCTTCGTAGAAAAAGCGATCGAGTACGAAGTTCAAAGACAAAAGAGCGTGCTGCTCTCGGGTGATAAAGTCATCCAAGAGACCAGGCTTTACGATTCACAAAAAAATCAGACTTTCTCGATGAGAACGAAGGAAGAGGCAGAAGATTATCGCTACTTTCCGGACCCTGATCTGTTGCCACTCGTAATTGATCCCGATTATATCGAAGCGCTTCGCGAGACTTTGCCCGAACTTCCGGATCAAAAGCGCGATCGCTTTGTGAAGGATTTTGGTCTGAACAAATACGATGCTACCATTCTGACTTCAGACAAGCCGCTTGCCGAGTTCTTTGAAGCCGCACTGAAGGTACTTCCGGTGCTCGGAATATCGGCCGAGTTGGGTGGGGCCAAGTCGCTTGCAAATTTGCTGACGGGTGAAGTTTCGCGGTTGCTAAAGGAATCAGAACAAGAGATTCATTCATCCCATTTCAAAGTCGAACAATTTGCGGCGCTGGTGGGATTGCTTCACGACAAGAAAATATCAAGCACTGCGGCCAAGCAAGTGATTGCGATCTTATTTGCCGAAGGCGGAAAAGTTGACGAAATTGTCGCCCGCGAAGGATTAACTCAGGTCAGTGATGTTTCGACGCTTGAGCCGGTCATCGATCAGATCATTGCGGCAAATCCGAAACAAGTTGAAGAGTTTCGTTCCGGAAAAGAAAAAATTATCGGGTTTTTTGTAGGGCAGGCGATGAAGGCCACTCAAGGAAAAGCAAATCCAGCCCTGCTTCAGGAAATTGTATTAAAGAAATTGAAAGGATAAAGTCATGAAAAAAGCATTAAAGATTTTAGGCGGTATCGTCGGGCTATTGATCGTGGCCATGTTGGTCATTCCTCTGGTGGTCGATGTCGATAAATATCGACCGCAAATCATCAAGGCGGCAAACGAGCAACTGAATGGCACGCTCGAACTCGGAAAGCTCAAGCTTTCTCTCTGGGGGCGCGTCAGTGTGCAAGTGGCGGGGTTAAATCTCAGTGATTCTCAGCGCCGTTCGATCGTTGCGGTTAAAGATGCTTCTTTCGATATTCCGTTTACTTCGGTACTCGCGGGCTCACCCTTGATCACTCTGCATTTAGTCGAACCTGCGATCAATGTCACCAAAGACAAAGACGGCAAAATGAATGTCATGACACTGATGAAGGCTCAGTCTGCGGCGTCGACTCCAGCAGGCGGAGCAGCGGGAACCGCGGTTACCCAGCCTGCGGCGGGTTCTCAAAAACTCGAACTTCCGGGCATCGCGATGAATGCGCGCTTCGGAGTTCTGATCGAGAACGCGAAAATTACCTACAAAGATGAAGCGATGAATCTTTCAAACACCATCGATCAATTGAATTTGCGGGTAAAAGATTTTTCACTCACTCGTAAGACTTCGGTCGAACTGTGGGCTGATTTGAAAACGACCATGGGAAGTGACCTGAAAGTTGAAGGTCCGATCAAGTTTTTAGCCGACCTGACTCCTGAAGTGAGTGGAGGAGAATTCAAAAGTGCTTCACTCGATGCGAATTTTACGGCCGATGATCTGACGATCGAAAAAGGCACCCTGTTTCATAAGAAAAAGGGTGCCGCGATGAATTTTAAATTCAAAGGAAAGCTCGGGCAGGATTCGATGAAGCTCGACGAAGCCGCCCTGCATTTTCATAATGCCGAAATCACGGTCAGTGGAAACTACCTGAAAGCGACCGGCGCGGATATCAAGTTCGGAACGAAACCGATCACTCTGAATTCGTGGAGTGAACTCATCCCAATGCTTAAGGAATATGAATTAGACGGCGCACTGTCGCTGGATGGAACGGTAAAAGGCAAGCCTGAAGCGATTCAATACACAGCGAATCTGGGCGTAAAGGATCTTTCGATGAAAGGCCCGAATCTGAAGGCCAAGCCGGTGATCAATGCCCAAATCGATGTCATCACCGATCAGATTCAGAAGATTTATGTCGATCTGAAAGGGCCCGGTAACGAATTAGTGTTGAATGGTAAAATGGTTTCATTCACGAAGCCTCAGCTTACGTTCGACCTTAAATCGCCAAAAGGCCTCGATCTCGATCAGTGGATCGAATTTCCAAAAGAAACTGAAGCCAAGGCAGCTCCGGCTGCGAGTGGTGGTGCAGCGGGCGGAGCCAAAGGCGAAGCAACCGCCAGTGCCGACTATGATGCCTTGGTCGAACCGCTTCGTAAGAACGAAATGATGCGTGAAATGGGAGTCGACGGAAATGTCGATATTGCCATGCTCAAGGCCAAAGGCGTCAAGATCGATGCGATCACCGCTAAAATCATGATGAAAAATCTCGTCATGGGAATCCCGAAATTTGCGCTCAAGACCTTTGATGGAAGCGTGGCCGGTGGATTCACGACCGATCTCAAACCCAAACAGCCACAGTACAATATGAATCTCGTGGTCAGTGGACTGGATATTCAAAAAGCGGTCGAATCACAATTTCAATCGATGAAGAATACGCTCACCGGTAAATTGAGTTGCACCGTTCAAGGTGGCGGCGCGAGTTTTAACCCGGCGCCTGCGAAACAGCATCTTCAGATGAAGGGCGACTTCAAGGTAGTCAATGCCCAGTTCAAAACCATGGACATTGCCAAGATGGCTAATGATGCCATTTCAGGCTCACTTTCTAAAATTGCCAGCAAAGTGCCGATGCTTGCAGGCAAGAAGGTTAACGCATCTTCGAATTCAGGTTCAAAGTACGATCTGATTTCGGGAAATTTCACGATCAGTAATGGAGTGCTCGATGCTCCGAATTTTTCAGCGAAAGCCGCAGCCAAAGCTGGAATCGATATTCGTGGCGCAACCAAAATGGGTTTGATCGACGAATCTCTCGACGCAAAGTGGGAGCTGATTGATACCCAGCATATGACTGGTGCGGATCAATTGAACGCGAATGTGGCCGGAAAAGACATTAAGAACATTCTCGCCAAAAACGAGAAAGATCCAGTGACTATTCCGATTACTGTCGGTTGTAAGTGGAGTGCTCCATGCCCGAATTACAGTCAACTGCCGGAATATTTTGCGGGAATTGCGCTGGGACGATTGAGTCATGCGGTTCCGGAAGTGGCGAAACAAAAAGTAATGGACGCAGTAAAGCAAGGATTGCCAGGTGGACTTAAAAAACTCTTCGGACATTAAAGCATCGATCGATCTCGGAACCAACACTTGTCTTCTTCTCATCAAGAAAGACTCTCCATCTGGAGAGCAGATTCTTCATGACGAATCGACGGTGGTCCGGCTCGGGCAAGGGGTTGACCAGTCGGGCGAACTTCATCCGGACGCGATGAAACGTGCTTTCGATTGTCTAAGCCGCTATGCCCAGATTGCAAAAAACCATGCTGTCGAATCTTCTTCGATTCTGGCAGTGGGCACGGCCCAGGCCCGTGATTCAAAGAATGCCCGGGCATTTTTTGACCAGATCAAAAACGATCTCGGAATTCAGTTTAGAATTCTCAGCGGCGATGAAGAGGCTCGTGCAACCTTTCTGGGAGCGGCACTTCCGGGTCTCGATCCTGCAAAAATGTTTGTGATGGATATCGGGGGCGGAAGTACTGAACTCGTCAGTCTCGAATCAGGCAAGAGTCTTCCGATGGGTGCGGTTCGCATGACCGAACGACATCTCAAATCCAATCCAGTCACCGACGAAGAATTCTGGGCCTGCGAGCAGGCGATCGATGCTGAAATCGAACGCGAGTTTTCGAGCATACCGCCTGGTTTTCAGTTGGTGGCGGTAGCAGGAACTGCGGTTACCTTGGCCATGCTTCAGGCAGGCATGCAGGAATACGATCGTAAAAAGCTGGATGGAGTGATTCTGACCAAGGGGGATGTGCACCGTTGGGTAGAGGAGCTGAAATGGCGGAGTTTAGATGAACGTAAGGCGCTGCCCGGTATGGAAGTCAAACGGGCGGATGTACTTTTGGCTGGAGTGATGATTTTTTGGAGAGTCATGGAAAAGCTCGAATTACCCACGGCAATGATTTCCACTCGCGGTTTGCGCTATGGAGTGTTCAAGCTCGCAAGTCAGGGCTAGAAGCCGCTGTTTTGTACGGCAAGGTTCAGGAAGAACCCAATGACTGCAATGACGATAACTATCTGCATATGACCTTTCCTACTTCTCTCTCTTCGGTAAGAAGATGGGACACCCTTAAAGAATATATTAATTGACTAGAATAATCAAGTAATGGTTGATTTTATTGAGTTTAGCTTGAGTAAAAAATGAATCCTGTTTAGATCTCGTCTTGCTTATTCAACCAATTCCGTTTAAACATCAGCGCATGAAAAATTTGATCCTACTCACCGCTATCGCACTCATCCAAATCACCTCAGCACAAGCAGGCACCCAACGGTTCTTCCGCGGTAGGATGCTTCAGTTGCCGGTCGCCTCAAATGCGCCAAGGGCCCAAGCGCAGAATTTTGATCAGCGGATCGACCATTTTAACGGGGCTGACACCCGCACTTTCCAGCAACGATACTTTTTGGATAGTACCTACGCAAAAGGCGCGAATGCTCCGGTTCTCTATTATTTCTGCGGTGAGGCCGTATGTGAAGGTGCAACCGGCACTCCCGAAGTCGACAATCTTGCAAAAAAATACGGAGCGCACCGGGTAGCTCTCGAACACCGTTTTTACGGCTACAGCATTCCACTGAACAGTCTCGATTCGAATTCACTGACCTATCTTTCGATGGATCAGGCGATCGAAGATCTGGCTGACTTTCAACGTTTCGCCACGAGCTCACTCGGATTAAAAGGAAAATGGATTTCAATCGGTGGATCGTATGCGGGTGAGCTTTCTGCGTTTTATCGCATGAAACATCCTGAGCTGGTAGTGGGAGCGCTCGCTTCTTCGGCGCCGGTTCTCTCGAAAGCCAATTTCGAGGAGTACGACCACTATGTGGCCAAAGTTGCAGGCACTGCCTGTCTGGCCGACATTAAAGCCGCCGTTTCTGAAATCGAAACAGCATTGGCAAACGGAAACGCCGCTCAGGTAAAAGGATATTTTCAACTCGAGAACGACAAAGACGACGTCGACTTCCTGTATGTGGTTGCAGATATGGCTGCAGCGGCGGTGCAATACGGATTTCAGAAAACATTTTGTAGCAGTTTGAGTGGTTCAACCGGAGATCAGCTGGTTCAGAATTATGCAAAAGCAGGTATCAGTGTTTTTGCTCAATTGGGCGAAACCCCGATTCAGGATTCATTCGAAACTGCGATGAACACCGATCCAGCGGCTTATCAGGATGGAACCGGAATGCGTTCGTGGATGTATCAATCCTGCACCGAATTCGGATATTACCAGGTGGCGTACCACAATCCGGCAGAGTCTTCGCGTTCACAGCGAATCACTCTCGATTACCACAATCAGGTGTGTAACCACTTGTTCGGACTTACCACACCGGTAAATGACAATGCGACCAATGCGAAGTTTTATAACAACTTGTTTGCGGCCGGAGTGAATAACATCTTTTTCACCAACGGATCAAATGATCCATGGTCGAACCTGTCACTGAATACCGTAACCGCAGCCGCAAATCCGGCGTTGAAACTGTTCACTATTGCGGGTGCAGCTCATTGTGATGATATGGGTTCAAGAATGAGCGCGGCGCTGACCGAAGCCCGCACTGATTTCGATGCAATGGTTCGAGGTTGGCTCGCTAAATAATCAGCGAAACAGTTTGCGAAGATTTTGGGCCAGCTTCGGGTCTCTTTGGGTCAGGCGGCGAAGCAGCGACTCGCGAAACACCGGATCCGCATTGCGAAGCAGGTCTACCACTTGCTGAAGTCCGTTTACTTTCAATCCTTCTTCTCTAGGTGCTGCGTTCTGAGCAGGAGTCGGGGAAATGGTTTCATTCTGGGTATGAATATTCTTATTCATGTGGATTTGCCTTTCTGGGATTGGCGGACTCGTTCTTTTTCAGCAGTTTTCGCAAGCTCTTCACTCGCTTTTTTATAATATTGTTGCAGGCGGCTCAGTTGTTCATCGCCGATACGTTTTTCCTGTTCTATTTTTTGCTGGTATTGAAGCTTTACGGAGTCAGCTTCGCGTTCACCGTTTTCGCGTTCCTGATTTACCAGGATTGTGTTTCGTTCACGCACTAAGCCCAGTTTTCGATCTAGGGTTTCTGCTTCTTCAGAGATTTTGACGTCGTAATCTTTTTTCAGGCGGCCCTCGGACTCGTCATGGGTGTTCATGATGTTTGAAATCTTGGCTTTATGAGTTTCTTCTTTTTCTGTGATGTCGGCGTCCTGTTGCCGCTCCATCTGATTCAGGTAATTTCGGTAGCGGAGTTCATCCGCCCCATTTCCTGAACCACCGGTACCATTCATTGAACTGGCCATAAGCACAATCTCCTAGAGCCATTATCTCAGCCGCAAATTGCCTTCACAATCGGCAAAATATACCTATACTAAAGGCATGAGTGATCATCCTTTTGAATTCGATATCCTGGGTCAAAAAATTGTCATCAAGAATGCAGAAGAGGCGGCTTTGGCAGCGGTAGCGGTCAAGGTGGTGGACGAGAAAATTAAAAACATCATGACCGAAAAACCCCATTTGGGGCCCCAGCAGATTGCGATCCTGGCGCTGCTCGAGTTAGCCGGTGATCTGGTCAAGGATCGCAGCATGATCGACCAGTACCGCGAAGAGCTCGACCGCAAGTGTTCGGCACTTTTACTCGACCTTAAGCGGACTGCGACTGCGTGAAAGTCGAGAAAAAGAAGCTCAGGGAGCATTTTAGGGCCGCCCTCGCTCAAGCCGGCTTCTCAGACCTGGTAGAAAAGTCGTTTCAGCTGAAAGAGCACTTTCTAACGGACTTGATTCAGTCTAACCAACATCACGTTACCGGTAAAGCGGTAGTCAGTTTCTATCCGTTTGAAGGTGAGCCCCAACTCAATATCGAAGATGAGCGACGAAATGAACCTTACGGGGTTGCCTACGTCAGGATCGCGGATTGGAACGGTCGCAAAATGGAATGCCGTCGAGCCCGTCGTGATCAGCCCGGAGAATGGGAAGAAATTCAACCTGCCGATCAGGTTCGAATTTTTCAACCCGCAATCGGGCAGCCGCTGTGCCAGGCTTCAGAGGTGAGTGTGATTCTGGTACCGGGGCTTGCGTTTTCATCGGATGGCCGCCGCCTGGG
>CAIKYX010000020.1 GCA_903831745.1 Oligoflexia bacterium | reverse complement strand
TGTAAGAACTATAAGGGGTTTCGACCTTATGCTGAACACCTTGCTCATCCACATATCCCACCACTCGAAAAACTTCGATGGGCTCGGACTTGCCTTTGACCATTGCGCTCGGTGCTTGTTCAAAAATGAACTGATTCTTGATCACCGTCCTGACATTATTTGAGATCAGTAAATCGGTACCATATTCTTTAGTCATGGATTCCATCCGGGATGCGAGATTTACCGAATCGCCGATTACTGTGTACTCCATTTTTTCGTCCGAACCGATATTTCCTGCGACTACCGACCCGCGATTCAAACCCATTCCGATTCTGAGTGCCGCCTGCCCGCGAGAAATCCTGAGTTCATTCAAAACCGCAAGCTCTTTGCGCATTTCTAAACAGGCTTTTACCGCATTCGACGTATCATCCGGGCGCCCGATCGGAACGCCCCAAATCGCCATGATCGCATCGCCCACATATTTATCTACAATGCCATGATGGGCACGAATGATACGCACCATGCGGGTCATGTATTCATTTAACATTTCGACCACTTCTTCAGGCGCCATGGTTTCACTCATGCCCGTAAACCCGCGTACGTCACTAAAGAAAATAGTCGCTTCTTTGCGTTCACCCCCGAGCTTTACTTCACCGGAGAGCAATTTTTCAGCGATTTCTTTATTATGAAATTTATTGAAGGTCTCTTTCACCTTATCCCGTTCGACCAACCCCAAAGCCATGTGATTGAAAGATTCTGAAAGAGTTGCCAGCTCGTCCTTACCTTTAGGCTGGAGATGAATATTAAAGTCGCCCTCAGAGATTTTTTGGGCTGCAGCAGTCAGTTCTTTAAGCGGCCAGGTAATCGTACCTGAAAAGTAGTACCCTGCAAAAAAAGAAAGACTCAATACGATGAGCGCAATCAGCATCGAACGGTACTGAACCTTGTGCGCAGCTTCGAAAGCTTTGGCCTCCGGCAATTCTGCGATCACTCCAAGCCCACCAAAACCCACCATTTTAAAACTTCCGAGCCTGACTTGCTTGCTTTCTGAATCGACGTATCGGGTCTGGCCATTATTAAATCCTTGTAGCAACTGCTGGACTACCCCCAAACTCGAAGCATCTGGGTGATTGGCTAAACGCGTGGCATCAGGATGGGCAAGTAATTGGCCCTTGCGATCCACCATGAAAGTCGTCACGAGGTCATTATTGGAAAAGGATCTTGAAACCAAACTCTGCTTGAAAAATATGATTAAAAGGTGTGAAAAAACATTGCCGCTTTTAATGAGCGGTAAGCCGACGGCAATTCCTGCTGAGCCGTCTGGCAAGGTCAGTTTCGAAACCTGAACGTCACCCTTCTCTAATTGCGGAAGAGAAAAGCCACCTCCTCCCATAAGCACTTTTAGCGCTCGTACCCCTTGCGGATCGGCGCTTTGTTTCGTCTCGACTGATACTACAGAATCGATCAACTTCGCTTCAGTGGCTGCCGATTTTTGGTAGAGAAATACTCCAGACAAGTCTTGGTCACCAGCGAAGAACTCCTGATAGGCACGAGATCCTTTATTCTGATGCTCAAGCATCATGGCACCGAGGATACGCGCTTTTTCACTTAGGTTTCCAAATTGGTTACGCATTTCGGACGCCAAACCATTGGCGGTGTCTGAATTCATTTGCTGAATCAACGCTGTGTTGTCGTCGATGAACATTCGGGTCGATAGCCAAACCAGTGTAATAATTGAGGTGAGCAGCAGGACGGCAATGAGCGATACCAGTTTCGCACCGATGGTCAAACGCAACTGCCCAATCCGTTCACTTACTTTTTCAGATAGCATCTGCCCTTTTATCGGTAGAACAAAATTAAAACTTAAATACGCAGAATCTATGAAAGAAATGCTCGCAACAGACCGAAGAGTCTACAGGATGAAACCGGATTCTAAACTTTCATGGGTAGCTTTGTTCTGTGCCGTGGGGACACTCACTGGCAGCATTTTGCTCTACCGTGACATCAGCGATACCGGTGTCGAAGGACACGGAACACCACTTGCGAAAGTCGAGAAAACCGATCAACGCGTTCGTCGCAAACCTTCTACCAGTTTTATTTGGAATCAGGTTCAGGAAAAACAAAATCTCTTCAAACACGAGTCGGTGCAAACAGGAGAAAAAAGCGGTGCGCTCATTCGACTGAACGATGGCTCGACTCTCGAAATGAAAGAGAACAGTCTCGTAGTCATCGATGACCTGAACAACCTAGCGACAGGTTTTCTCAGAGGGTCAATGATCCTACACGGCGCTGAAAATGATTCCACCATCTCGATCAACGCCGACGGAAAAGTGATTGTTCAAGCACTGAAAGCTCAACTGCTTAGCCCGGCAGCTCTCAGCGAGCTCTCGGTAGAGGGCGCTCGCCAAAGGCCTGTAGCTTTCACTTGGAAAATTTCTGCAGGCGAAGCCAACTCACCGTCCCAGACAGAGGCCACCCTGCAGATATCCAGTGATGAGCGATTTACCAAAGCTTCTACTCGAAGTTTCCGCACCCGATTAAAACCCGGAGAAACCAACACCATCACGGACAAACTGGCGTCAGGCAACTATTACTGGCGCATCCTCCGCGGCCAAGAGGTCTTAAGCGAAGTTGCTCGATTCAGTGTCATTTCGCAATCCGCCCTTCACCCCCTCGCTCCTTCGAACCACCAAAATCTAGAATTCTTCGGGGCCGAGCCCAGTGCCATATTTAAATGGTTGATTCCTAAGGATGCACAGGAAACTGCCCTCCACGAAATCCAGGTTTCAAAGGATTCGAATTTCAGTCACATCATTCTCAGCCGCAAGATTCAGGAATTAAAAGGAAGCGAAAAAATCGAAGGACTACCTGAAGGCCAGCTCTACTGGCGCATTCAAACCCAAGGCGCCGATCTGACCCTTCTCAGCTCGGTCGAAGCCTTTACCATCTCATTGGGCCACAAACGTGAAATCGCTTTACTTCAGCCGGAAGATGACGCATTTGTCGCGACCGCTACTCCACAATTACTTTGGAAAGGCAACCCGGAAGAGCGTCTGGGTTCGACCTACTCGATCGAACTCGAAGAAATCGGCACCAATGCTCAGAAAAATCCTCCGCAAGCTGAATTTCAATTTTCAGGCAATTCTGCAATCTCTTCGCAAGCTTTGAAATCCGGTCATTATCGATGGAGAGTCGTTGAACGGGCATCCGTAAACGGTGCGAATGAAAAAGTAGGCGAATCCACTTGGAGAAAACTAAACATCGATGCTACAGGCGCATTGGTGAACCTGACGCCCCTTCGCAACCAAGACTTCGTCTATTGGACGGCGCCTTCCCAATTCAATTTTTCGTGGTCGCAGGCAGCCTTTGTTAATTCCGATCATCCTGAAAATCATTATCGAGTTGAGTTTTCTCAGACCCCCTCATTCAATGACAAATTCTTTACGATAGAAACCAAAGACACTGAACTAAAAAACACTCGCGTAAAACTAACGGAAGGCACTCATTTCTGGCGCGTTTCGGTGGTGAATACCGAAGGACGCGTTCTTAAAACTGGCGAAGTTTCAAACTTTAACTATCGAATACATCCGATATTGACAGCACCCGTGGCATCCCTTCCGGCAAGCGGAACCACTCTTCGTATCAGCTCTCCTGATCAAAAGGCCGTTCTCTCGTGGAACGAAACTGAAAACGCAAAGCACTACGAAGTGACGCTCACCCATCGACCTAAAGGCAGAACTCCGGGATCTTTGAGTGAAGGTGCGATTACCCAGACGGTCGAAAGACCTTCATTCGAAATCAAGAATCTGGCTGAAGGCACCTACTTCTGGACGGTCCGTGCAGTAGACTCTTTAAACCGCTCTGGGGCTCCGACCCCTATGGCATCACTTGTGATCGACGCGGGCGACCTGCTTCCAGCACCTGAAGTCACTAGTCAGGAGGTTCAATAGCCATGAGAGCTTTATTGATCCTCTTCTCAATTGTTTTCAGTTTTTCGACCGCATTCGCTAAGAACATTAAGCTCGAGTGGAAAGCGATACCCGGCGCTGCCCGATACGAAGTTCAAATTGAACAAAATGGCGCCGAAGTTGCACGACACCAGATTACGGGCACAGTTTGGAAAGGCGCCTTAAACGAGGGGGTTTACTCTTGGCAAATCCGCGCGTTTGACAAGCTCGAACGCCCGGGCCTCTGGTCGGCACATCATCCGGTCGTGGTGATGCCCTCGGCACCTCAAACCGATGTTGCAGAAAACGTAAAGGAAAAGAACACCTATTCAAATGAAACCAATCTTAACTTTCACTGGAAAAGTGTAAAAGAAGCCCACAAGTATCAATTCGAACTTAAAAAAGACGGTAAAACCGTTCTTAAGCAGGAATTACAGGACACGCATATCGAAGTTCCATCCCTACCCACAGGCGAATATTCTTGGTCAGTAAAATCGGTCATTCAGGCAGGCTCGCGAACTCCCGCCTCGCTTCCGACCCAGCAATGGGAAAGCCAAAGTACTTCACAAAAAGTGGCGGTGATTCACCGTGTGCTCGATTCACCTCAACTCACCTATCCTGTTCAAGTCACTCTCGAACCCAATGCAAAAGACCAAAAGCAGAAATTCGAATGGAAAAAAGTCGACGGTGCTCAATCGTATCAACTGACTATCTCAAAAAAGGCCGTGGGAAGAAATCCGGCGTCAGAAGGGTCGCCGTCTAACCACTATACCGTCCAGGACAATTCGTTCGAAGTCGAACTAGCCGAGGGCGAATACAATTGGTCGGTTCGCGCAATGGCCGAACCCGATTCAAAATCTGGCAGCACTCCGATGAGTGCCCTGTCACAAGCGACGTTTGGTCTCGAGAGACAATCCAGCTTTAAAGAAAAGACAGGCGACATCGAGCTTTCGACCCTGATTGCTAATTACAATTATCAATCGCTCAGTGGATTGCATAATGCCAGTGGCCAAGCCAGCTCGAGCGAATCCAGCGTGCGGCTCGGCGGAAACTACTGGTATTCACGAAATTGGGGCGTTGGTGTAGGAGTCGTGTCCAATAACTACTCGATCAATGGATCTTCTTATAGTGAAACCAATTTCGAAGCACTCTCAAAATATCGCCTCAGTCTCACACCGGGACAAACTGGCTGGAACCTGAATCTGAATGCGGGCATTGCATCCCAACAATACAACATGGTGACTGCCTTCGTTTCGCGCGGGCCCGCAAGCATCTCGAACATTGCACCCGATTCATACTCCCTGAGAGCCATCGGCCCGACATTGGGATTTGCCTTGAATAAACAATTTACCGACAAATGGCGCGCAAGCCTGAATGGCTCGTTCTTCTCACCGATGATGCTCAGCGGGGCGCCTTCCGGTTCGTCACTAGGTGGCGGCGACACAAAAACCAATATCAGTTTGGGCGCGAAGCTGCTTTATTGGCTCAATCAAAAGTGGGATTTGGGTGTTGGCATGCTCAAGGACCAACATTCAATCGGCTACCATAGCACCGAGACGACGACGCAGGAATCGATCAACATGGACTCGACTTACTACTTCGGAAATCTGGTTTATCACTTCGGAGATTAAAGCTTCTTGTTCTTCAGCTTATAGACATAAGCGAGCACTTCAGCGACCGCTTGGAACAAATTCTTTGGAATAATCTGACCGAGCTTGACGCTCTTAAACAGTGCACGGGCGAGAGGTACGTTCTCGACAGTCGGAATTCCATTCTCTGCCGCGATTTTCTTGATTCGCTCGGCGATGAAGTCTGCACCTTTAGCAACCACTCGAGGAGCAACCATCTTGTCTTTCTCGTACATGAGCGCAATCGCAATGTGGGTCGGGTTGGTAATGATCACGTCTGCTTTTTTCACCGCAGCCATCATGCGCTTGCGTGCGGCCTCACGCTGCAAGGACCGGATGCGGGCTTTGATCATCGGATCCCCTTCTTGCTCCTTGGCCTCCTGCTTTGCTTCCTGACGAGTTACTCGGACTTGCTTGCCGAACTCGCGTCTTTGCAAAAAGAAATCGATAAAGGCGAAGATTGCCAAAACGCCACAAAGCGAAAGAAAAATCCGCTTTCCGGCATCACCCAGCACTTCGAAAATGGCGATCGGATGCTTGAAGATGAGCACCGGAGACTTGTAAATCTCGGCCTTTACCATCGAATAGGCCACAAAACACAGGATCACCCCTTTCAAAACAACTCGAGAGGTTTCGACCAGATTTCTAACCGAGATCAGACGCTTTAAACCGGCAATCGGGTTGATCTTTTCGAGATCTGGCGTGAGCGGCTCTGAACTGAAAAGAAAACCAATCTGAGACAAATGACCTGCGATTCCGATAAAAAAACCAGCAAGACAAATCGGAAGCCCGACCGCTCCCATGACCTTCAGCATTTGGATCAGTTTGTTTCCGGCCACTTCCTGCATGTTTGCCCCAGGCTTAACAACCAGGTCTAACTCGAGGGTTTCGTGCATGAATTTCGAAAGCGTCTCGGCCAACATCGGAGCAAATGAAAATAAAACCATGCCACTCGCCACTGCCACAAAGAGTGCGACCAATTCTTTACTCTGCGATACCTGGCCCTTCCGTCTAAAGTCCTCTAACCGGTAGGGCGAGGCGTCTTCGGATAGGTCTTCGGGGTTCCTGTCTTCGTCATTTTCCGCCATACACCACCATGAATTGTTTCATGTCTTCGAAATAAGTCTGAAACAAATTACTCATCCCGTTTTGCACGCTCGGATAAGTGATGAGCAACACCACTCCACCGATAAATACACTCGAAGCCATCGATAACGTCAGGATGTTCAATTGCGGAAGCGCTTTACCCATGATGCCGTAAACGATGTTCACGAGCAGCATACACATGGCCATCGGCGCCGAAAGTTGAATCCCAAAGAGCATGGTGTTTCCTACCATGTGGGTCATCGAATCCTTGAACGCAGCGTTGATCACCAGGTGACCTTGCGGAACCAGATTGAAGGTTTCGACCATCGCTCGGAACAAAAGATGATGACCATCCACCGACAAGAATGTCAGAATTGCAAAAGCACTGAGCATCTGGCCCAACACCATGGTATGCCCTTCCATATGGGGGTCATACACACTGGCCATACTCAGGCCCATGAATTGAGCCATAAAATCTCCGCCGATCTGAATCGCATGAAACACCAATTGGGAAGCGAAACCTACGGCAAGGCCCACCAGCACTTCGGTTGCGAGAGTCATCAACAATCGACCCGTGGTTTGCGACCATTCGCGGGCATCCTCAAGATGAATTACCCCATTTGCCTTAAGGATAGGAAAAAGCACGGCAGAAAAAGTGAGTGAAAGAATAACTTTTACGGTAGGAGGCACCACTTTATCACCGAAGATCGGAAGCAGAACGAGCAAGGTGCCGATTCGCATCAGCACCATGAAAAAGCTCAGTAATTCTTCGACCGACCAGGTGGTAAAAATCATCAGTGAATCATGTCTCCGACGTTTCCGAATACGCCGATGGCATATTCCTGCATGATTCGAAGCATCCAGGGCGCCATCACTACCAGAGTGATGATCACCGCGAGCATCTTCGGAATAAAGGTCAAGGTTTGCTCGTTAATCTGGGTGATCGCTTGAAGGATCGAAACCACGATACCGACCGCCATCGCCGCAGCCAGGACCGGCCCCGAAAGATACAGAATTGTCTGTAAAGCGTGTGAGCCGATTTGCATTACCATTTCTTCAGTCATCGATTACTCCCCTTATCCAAAACTTTTTACAATACTTCCGACCACCAGACCCCAGCCATCCACGAGCACAAACAACAATAACTTGAATGGCAGTGAAATCGTCATTGGAGGCAACATCATCATCCCCATCGCCATCAAAATACTCGAAACGACCATATCAATGACAAGAAATGGCAAGTACAGCATGAAACCCATTTGAAAAGCCGTATTGAGTTCACTGACAATAAAAGACGGAATCAACACGTGAGTCGGAACATCATCCCGGGTCTGCGGCTTTGCCTGCTTCGATAGACTTAAAAATAATTCGAGATCTTTTTCTCGCGTTTGACCAAACATGAATTCACGAATCGGCGCCTCGGCCTTTGCAAAGGCTTCCTTCTGCTCCATTTGGCCATCCATGTACGGAGTCAGCGCATCGTTTTGAATTCGGGTCCAGGTCGGTGTCATGATGAACATCGAAAGAAACAACGAGAGACCCACGATCACCTGATTCGGCGGCATTTGCTGGGCACCCAATGACTGCCTGAGAAATGAAAGTACGATGACCACACGGGTGAAAGAAGTCATCATCACCAAAATCGCCGGAGCCAAGGTGAGGACGGTCAACAACAGCACAATCTTCAGAACGTTGACCAACTCTGTCGGTTTCGACATGTCGCCCATGTTCAGATTCACTGAAGGAAGCGAAAAACTATCGGCGCTTCCTGGCTCGCTTACTACTCCAGCCGCGAAGGCGTGTGATTGCACGAAAAAAAATCCTACGATGACGAGAAGACCCAGAACGAATGCTTTTTGATTGGCAGAAAGCCTCATACGTTTCTCATGCCTTCCAAACGACGGCGAATCTGTTCGCGAATTCCGTTTTGTTGTGCATGAATCTCAGGAACCTGTGCCAGGCCGGCAGCCTGACCGGTAACTTGGGGCACTACTCTTACCTGAGACTGAATTTGAGGCTGTGGTGCTGCATACGAATTGGCGTACGCTTGTTTCGCCATTGCACCGAACGAAATCTCTGGTTCCGCACGAAGAGTAGCCTTGGGAAGTGTTTCTACGGTTGGCATTCCTCCGAACATTTTTCCAATCGAAGCCGCTACCGCCGGATCATCGAGCAAGCCGACTTCAGATTCATCAGCGTCCAACTGAGAAATCAATTGCACATTATCCTGGGTTACTCCGAGTACAAATTGCTGGCCGCGGATACGAACCACGGTAATGCTTTGCTTGGGCCCGAGTGGATGCTGGGCAATGACTTCGATCAATGACTTTTGCTTGCGCATTCCTTGCGGCAACAGATTCATCAACCAAGAGTCGCCGACCTTACGGGCTTGTGCGCCCCCCTGCTTGCGTTTTACCCAGAACAACACCAACCCTAAACCGCCCACCACCAGGAACATCGAAAGAAAAGAGCGAAACGCCGACGGACCACTATGGGCACCACCCAAAGCTGGAGCGGCATTATTCGACCCAGTCAATCGACCACTCTTATTGGTCAAATGAGGCGTGGTTTCGGATTTAATTTCTTCAACCTTAACTGCTGGCTTGGTATTGGTTCCCAGTACCTTGGCGAGGAGTGACTTTTCTTTAGCCTCTTCCACCGGCGCACCTACAATTTTTCCCTCAGGAAAAGAAATGGTCAGGGTCTTGCCCTTTTGCTGCCAGGTCACTTTTCCCCGGTAAGCTTCGGCATTGCCGTCTACACTGAAACGGACTCGAACCAGATTCGGCGCATACTGATACGCAAATACTTTGGTATAGCCCTGATTCTCGGAATGAAGAATCTTCGCAGGATAAATGGTAGCGTTTTGCAAAGAAAACTGAACGATATCACGGACAAAATCAGAT
>CAIKYX010000019.1 GCA_903831745.1 Oligoflexia bacterium | reverse complement strand
TTCTAATGCGTCCCATAATCGGTTTCCTTTTTAACACGATTCTGGCTCCTTAACCAAAACCGTCGATTTAGGGCGTTTTTAGATCATTGAACTTATGCGGCTAGCTCTCCAGTTTTGGGGGTACAGTCCAGAGTCGGCGTATCCGCCGGAGTTGCAGTAGCTGTCGGACTTGCTGAAGCTGCGCTAGGATCAACCACCGTTACCTGTGCATTACACCCCGATAGAAATAGAGTAACTCCAACCAACATTCCAAAATTCACATTTGCGCTTCTCATGCGGACTCCAATAACCCTTAAAAAATTAAAACTTCTTAAGAATATTATTTACGGAATGAATGAAGAAATGAAGTGTGTCCGAAATGACAATTTTAACGAATTTGATTTCGGCGTGTCGCCACTGACCTAGCGATGCAAGCAAACTGAGTCAGACTAAAAATAAAAAAGCCACCCTCAGAGAGGGTGGCTTCTTAAAAATGTATTATTACTGATTTATAAGTCATTCCAGCAGACTTAGCATCGGCAGAGCCGAATGCACGACTGCCTTATTACTTACTAGTAACGACCGCGTCCGCCGCCGTTGCCACGATTTTCGCGTGGAGCCATTGGCTTCGCAATATTAACAGTCATCGCGCGGCCGTTATCTTCGGCGCCATGAAAACGTGTAATTGCAGCTTGTGCTTCAGTGTCGCTCGACATTTCGACAAACCCGAAACCTTTGCTACGGCCAGTTTCGCGATCCATGATGATTTTCGCAGAAGTGACAGTGCCACACTCTGAAAACGCATCACCTAAATTTTGATCTGTGATTGAAAATGAAAGATTACCGACGAATAGTTTATTACCCATAATTACCTCCTAAAGGTTGGGAGCTACTTTAGAAGAAAAAAGGCCTAATTACCTAGAGACGTCCGAAAGAGCAAACTTACTTAACTCGTTAATTCTAACAGCATTACGCCGAATCAACT
This sequence comes from Oligoflexia bacterium, assembly GCA_903831745.1. Lineage (GTDB taxonomy): Bacteria > Bdellovibrionota > UBA1018 > UBA1018 > CAIMNF01 > CAIMNF01. Next base: position 3,190 of record CAIKYX010000019.1, on the reverse strand, counting down.
AATGAATAATGATGAAATACCAAAAAGGCCACCCTCCTCGAAGGTGGCCTAGATGGCAGTGACTTTAGAGCTGACTATTGATCTGCGCTTGTATTTTGGCGTCCGGCTTCAAATCTAGCAAACGATTCTTTAACGCCATTCTTTGTTGTGGCTTCGGAGCAAGGGTCATCGGCAGATCCTGAGTGTAAACTACTGTATAAACATCTGGGCCTGACCAAGTGCATGCGACCATATCCGAAGTCGCTGCCTTTTCGGTATAAGAGAAGTACAGAGAATTCATGATGTCTGAATACCCATACACCGTCGTCACTTGATATAAGCCACCGCCAGTGAGTGGCGTAGCCGTAAACTGAAACAAAATGTTAGAAATGTCATTTTCAGTCAGGCGAGCCGGCATATTAAAGACAAAACTTGCTTGGCCATTGAGATCAGTTTGCGCCGCTGCGGTAGCAGGAATAGAAAACATTCCCTGATTATTGGTCAGGACATACGCAGTTGCGGTCACGCTTCCCGCAGTCAATGCGGAAGACGAACCATTAGAAGGAACCAGAAAGTGACTTGTACTACCGACCATATTCAATTTGAACTGATCAAATGGTTTTGCAGGGAGAGTGCACGTAGGGGTCGGCGCAGGACTGTCATTTTTATTGCAGCTACTCAGCATTCCGATTGAACTGAAAGCGACCATGGATAGTAAGAGAGTGTTAATCTTCATTGTATTCCTTCCGGCTCCCAAAAGAGCTTCATTGATGAGCGTGAACAACGAAAGCGAGCCTACCGTTTTTTTGGGAAGAAGATCAAGAGTGGATTTTTAAATTACGAATAGGTAAATGCTAGAATCAACGATGGCAGTTTATTTTACTTTGAAGAGCCCCTACTTCTGAGCTTCATCTCAACGCCGACTTCATATCCATACCCCCATGAACGTAAAATACGAGCCAATGAGTACTTCAAACTCCATCACCGTTCACATTCTGGGCGAAAGAATTGGCATTCGACATCTATCTAGATAAAATCATCGTGGAGTAAATTGATGAAATCTCTCGAATCGTTAATTCAATTTGGCAAAGAGCGCGGTGCAAGCGACCTTCACTTAGAGGCGGGACAACCTGCCGTGTTCAGAGTTCGAGGCGAACTCGTCCGAGTGGGCGAACCTTTTCTGGGCGAAGATCTCGAAGACATGGCACGCGCCCAAATCGGGCGTCGTTGGGACGAATTTCTGAATCAGCTCTCTGCCGATCTCTCGAAAACCATTTCTGGAGTTCGCTGTCGCTTTAACATCTTTTACACCGTTCGCGGATTATCATTCGCGATTCGACTTCTTTCATCCTTCCGCGGCTCAATTCGCGATTGTAATTTGCATCCAGATCTAAAGAAACTCGTGCAACGTGATACCGGGCTTTTGATCATTTCAGGGCCAACCGGCTCCGGAAAAAGCACTACCCTCGCCGCCCTGATCGAAGAATTGAATTCGAGCGAACAACAGCACATTCTGACGATCGAAAAACCCATCGAATATTATTACCCGAGCCGCCAGTCCTTTATCCGCCAAAGAGAGATTCCAAGACATAGCCCGAGCTTTGAACAGGCCATCATCGATAGCATGCGAGAAGATCCGGATGTACTGGTCATCGGCGAAATACGAGAACCAGAAGTGATGCGACTCACTCTCAATGCAGCCGAGACCGGGCACTTGGTATTGGCCACCATGCACTCTTCTACTTGCGCGGAGGCGATCAGTAGGCTTTGCATGTCTTTTCCTGCCGAAATGCAACCGTCGATTCGAAATCAGATTGCAGACTGCCTGATCGGAGTCGTTTGCCAACGTTTGCACTATCACCCACAGCTGCAGCTTCGAATACCAGCACTCGAGATCATGACCGCAAGTACGTCGGTAAAGAGCAGCATTCGATCAGGAAACTTCTCACAGCTGATTTCGTGCATGCAAACCGGAGGCGACGATGGCATGTTTACGTTCGAGCGCTATAGAAATTGGATCGATCAAAAGAAAGACTGGGTAAAGCCCGCGCAAGCTACGCCGCTTCAAGACGTATCAGAAGAAAGCACGCAAAGTGGCCCGCCCAAACCCAAAGCATCAACAAAGGCAGCGACAGGAACGAAATCGGAACGCATCGAAATTCAAACGGCCGACGACGACCTAGAAAGACTGGCTAAGCAAATTGCAGGTGATGAAGACTAAACGCATCAATGAAAACGGTTGATTTTAAGCTATTATGGTGGTTTTTTCGTATAATTCTTGAACTTGGGCAAAAAAGTCAGCTATGCTGGACTGCATGAAGAAGATCCTGCATCTCTTTCTCCTTACCCTACTTACTTCACCCCTGGCAGCTTATGCCGATACCCTGAGCAACCTGCATCAGTCGATGCAGCCCGGCCTTCGGATGGTCGAGAGTGCTTTTCAAGAGGCCTGTCATATTGTCTCTTCGGAGCGGAAGATCGAATGCGGAAAAAAGAATTACATCAAGCAAGCCAGCTCGAAGATTTCTAAAAAAGGATTAGAGTCTGCGCTCGAGTTCGACTTCTCAGGAAGCTTCAAGCTCGCCAAAAACGAAATACCAACTTCTCAGTACTCCGCCAAGATTGACGAGCTTTTTGTGAACTTTCAGAACTCAAAGAACCAAGAGCAACTGGCTCGAGTAAAAACGAATCTCAAAAACCTGATTCAGAGCGAAGTCGGAAACATAAAGCTGATCGAAGGCGCGACCTGGACCGCATTCAGCCAGCACCAACTCCTGATCCTGATGAAGAAGAACTCGACTTTCGACACCGTAGAAGTGCTCGCACTCTTTGCCGGTGCAGTTGATAATAACTAGCGCTTTATCAAACTCCCTCTATTCGTTTGACATTCTCTTTCGTAGAAGATTAAGTAAAAACAGAGATGCTTCTACGAAAAAATCTTACGTTCACCATCGTCACTTCAATTTTAGCCGGGCTCATCATCGGCTTCATTGCAGGTAAACAATCTCAACCCAAAAGCGCAGCCCCCAATACACTACCCCCGCAAATCTCGAACGGTCCCGCAAGTGACCAGGTTTTTACCTATCAAGGCAAAACCCACACTCTTCAATCTTTTTCACCTGCGGCACAAGACTTCTTTTATGGCGTCGACGCCTATGCTTATGCCAAGAAAAAGGCATTTATCGACGATTACGTTTTAAAAATGTATTTT
>CAIKYX010000018.1 GCA_903831745.1 Oligoflexia bacterium | reverse complement strand
GTGCTCATTGCTTCCTCCTGTGGTGGAGTCGGTGGGAATCGAACCCACGACCGCTTCACTGCCAGCACCCCGCTCTACATGCTTAGCTATGGTTCCACGTGAAATTGTTAAGACATTTCGCTAGGTTCCCATTAGTTCGATCTTATAATAAAAACGACCCCGGACTTTACGAAATTTCGTATGGCCCAACCCAAAACAATCTCCCCTTCATGTCAGTTATTGACATTACAATGTCATTATGTGACACTAAAGGAAGTGGCGCCGCTTCCAGATAAATACCCTGATGTCATTTCACTTGTTCGCAAATGTCTCTTAGACGGGAGATTTTTAGATACGAGGCATGCGAAGGAGCGCCAAACCGAGAGGTCCATTACCCGTTATGAGATCGTTCATGTTTTGGAAAGTGGGTTTCACGAGAAGCGCAAGGATCAATTCAAGAAGGAATTTGGCACTTGGAATTACGCGATTCGCGGAAAAACTCTTGAACGGAAAGACTTAAGAATCGTAGTTAGTTTTGATCAAGAGACTTCGCTTTTAATTATTACTGCGATTGAGATTCTAAAGGGAGAGAAATGATATGGAAAAGAAAATTATAAAAGAGTTTATTGATCTTGGTCTCGGCTTTCCGGTTAAAATCCATAATGCTCCTATGGTGAAAGTCCGTGGTGTGTGGGCCTTGAGCGTTGACCACAATCTTCTAAATAAATCTGTTGCCATTGCGTTAGCCCATTCAGATGGACGAATTACTGGTAATCAACTTAAGTTTATTCGCTACTTTTTCAAAATGACCTTGAAAGAGTTCGGAGCTCGTTTCGGAGTGGCCCACCCTACTGTAATTTCTTGGGAGAAGAAATTTAAAAAACCTACTCATATGGAATGGGGTACCGAGAAGGACATTCGCATGGAAATAGTGAACCGAATTTATAATAATCCAGAACTCATTGGGAAATTATTCTCGAACCTCACGGCAAAGCCAAAGCACTCTTCAGAAGAATTGGATCTACCCGTCCTCGAAGTGGCGTGATTCACAATAGGTATTCTTATCGTGAATGGACTTACGCCCTCTTAAGAAGCTTCTTCTCCAAAAACTCCACCCGATCTTCAATTGAGGGCTTTTCCATAGCTTCCTTAAGTTTCATGTTGAGAAACGTTTGATAACCAATGCCAAGTTTTTCAGCAGAAGCCTGCGCCCATTCCATCACTTCAACGTCAAGTCTCATGCTGGTTTGAACTTTTGCCGTTTTCGAATCAGCAATTGGTGTTTTACGAATTTTACCCTTAGAAAAGTCATATTCTTTCTTCATAAATCTTTTTCTCCTTTTTGGTAGCCTTCCTAGCTGAAATAATTCGAATTTCATCTGCCTCACGGTAGGCATAGACCACAACCAATAGATTCAGTTTTTTTGAAAACGCAATCGTTACAAAGCGTTCTTCACCATGCTCTTTGTATTCAATGGTAATAGAGGATGAAACAAAAAATACCGATTGAGCCTCATCAAAGCTTATGCCGTGTTTTTTTAAATTTGACTCGGCCTTGTTTTCATCCCAGGTGATCAACATAAATACATTGTAACCCATTGTATTTTAATGTCAAGCCACGTCATTTACGGCTTGTTTAACGCTCGGGCAATCAAAAAGCCGAGCTTAGGAGAAACAAGCCACCTTTCGCTTCCCTACCCCTTCGAAATTCCGAAAAAAATTTGGGCCCAAGGGCCGGGATTGCTTATGATGGTTGCGGATTCGGACGGGCCGCTGAGTTGCCCAGTTCGGGATTCTCTGTGCCCGATTCGACCGTTCCCGAGGTGATGGCTATCGAAGTAAGTCCTTGTTCGTGCAATTTTTCAATTAGAATTCTGTATTGAAGCTCGGTTCCACCAAAACCGGTCATATCAGAGGTCAGGCAAATGATTGACTGAGGGCCATGGGTTAAGCGCAGTAAAGTTGCTTTAGTGAATGCTTTTAGAAGCGGCCATAGAAATTTTGTTAAGTAGATAGCCTGCCGTTCCACCCCCTAACTTTACTCGTGTGGGACTGTGGTGTAAAGTGATATCAAAGAAATGAAATTGAAATTTCCAGCCGAAAATCTGTTTTTAGTTGAGGGTTTAGTAAACCGAATCTGGTACACAAAACTCAAAATTCGGTCACGGTTTTCTAGGAAAATCAGAGTGGGATTTGGCCCAATCGCAACGGGCGAAGACAATCTTGCCGAGCGAAAATGGCGAATCGATCCGATCATTGATGAAATGAATCGGCAAAGTGCCAAGTATACTGCTGATTGTTTCATTCATCCCCATGAGATGGAGAATTTTGATATCAACGTAATCGTTAAAAGATTTCATTCCGACTCTATCCCGATGATCGAAAAGCTTAAAAAAATGGGTAAAAAGTTTATCTACGACATCGTCGACAACCCAAACGCAGGCAGAAGACACCGAGTGTATTTTGGGGATTGTCCTGAATTTTCTAGCCAAATGGATGCTTTTATTCTTTCTAGCCCTCTTCACGAGAGCGATGCAAAAAAATTCACAGACCGTTACTCGTTGATTGAGCACCCGATCATTAATCATTTTTATAAAAACGATTACGAATTCGGAGAAAGAATCAAAATTCTTGCCCACGGTTACTTTGAAAATTTGAAAGTATTTAAAGAGCTTGAGCCTTTAATCGACGATGTTTCTCGCAAAATAGGAAGGCCCATAACACTGATCTATCACTCTGAGAAAATTTTTGAGAACACTGAAAGTGTTCGCTACGTAAAGTGGACAGTAGAAAATTCTTTTCGAGCCTTGCTTGACGCCGATATAGCAATCACCGCAAAAGATCTGCTTCAGCGGTTCCAAAAGGCAAAGCCATCTACCAAAGTGATCACGTTCTTGGCAGCCGGACTGCCCGTCGTTTGTACTCCGAGCCCGGCAGATGAACTCATTCTTCAGAATGGGAAAACCGCACTCTTTGCCTATTCACCCGACGACTGGAAGCGTTGCCTTACTCTGCTGTGCACGGATCAAAAACTTCGAGAGGCCCTGGGACGAGGCGGAAGAGCGCGAGTGATTCAGGATTTTTCAGTCGCGCAAATTACCAGAAAATATTTGGCGCTGTTGGACCGACTTTTTTAAAGAAATAATTGGCTTCCACACTGATCGAATACTGTGCAAGAACTGTTTTCGAGCTTCTTTTGAAAGTACTCAAGTAGCAACTCTCTAAAAGCCACGCTTGACCAAGTTTCTTTGGAAGTTTCCGCAAGTGCTTTTAAACCCTCGAACCTAAACGCAGTACATAATTCAATCGCAACTTCTCATCTGAACGATTCACAATAGAATGAAAAAGGCGTCCACCTACTGGCAGACGCCTAATTCCAAGTTTCAAAAAACTAAGGCAAAAGAATTATTTTAATAAATTTTGCTGCTGACTCGGATTGATGTTTGCAATCGACTTACCGTTTACAGAAATCACTCCGTTCATCAACACTGCTTGAGCCGACTTCGGTGGTGTTGAACCACTATTTACAACCACTAAGTCACTACAATTGGTTCCTGGAGCCATATAGGTAATCTGAGGCTTGCAAGGACCACTAAAAGTATAAGACCCACCAGGCCAAGTAAGAGTTCCTGCAAAAGACGAAGTACTGATTAACAGAAATGAAAAAATACACATTACGATTTTCATTATATTTCCCTCCTAAAAGAAAAAGGACCCTTCAATAAATAAGCATCCCTAATTAAGAGAATACTCTTTTTAGACAATATGAGCAATGTGTCTGAAATGACATTTTAGTGTTTTTCGATATCTTGGCGATTTCGAATTGACTCACTCAAAATCTAACCCTAGGGGAAGGTAAATATTAGTTTTGACAGGGTTTTAGGCAGGCCTTTTTGAGTAATAGGCTGGTTGACTCATAAT
>CAIKYX010000017.1 GCA_903831745.1 Oligoflexia bacterium | reverse complement strand
CTGGCTCTTAACCGAGGCCCCAAAACATGGATTAAAGGTAATTTCTACAAAAGTAACCGCTTCTGAACTGCCCGGCGATACCACACCTTTTGCAAAAGCTTTAGGTTTGGCCCAAAGAAGTTCCTTAGAAAATAATGGCGCAGGCGACCGCCATAAACTTCCCGGTGCAAAAACCGAGTGCACAGGGATGCCGTGGCAGGATTGTGCAAACTTGATCGGTGCTGAGCCCAATTGGGTTCTTTGGCACCATTGGCCGGATTCAAAAATTCACGAACTCGGCGTTGCCGGTGAAGGTATTGAAAGCGTAATGAACGACGCCACTTCTCAACTCAATAGTGAGGGGTTTTGGTCACTCATTAATAAACTTACGGTTGGCCGAAAACTTTTGATCACGAGTGACCATGGATACGCGGCAACCGGGCTTTTCCCAGATAGCTCTGATGAACAAAGCAAACTATTAAAAGATCTGTTTAAAAGCGGAAGGTGGAGTGACTCTCAAAATTTGGCGATGAACTGGGTACCACCCATCGCCATGTCGGTTTCTTCTAGAAATGGAAACAACACCTATGCATTAGGACGTCGGAAATGGAAGAGTCAAGGCGGTTACCCTACTCTTGCTCACGGTGGCTTATCAGTTTTAGAAGTAGCAGTACCCTTTATCGAAATCTCACGAATTGGTTAAAACATGAAAAGAAGAAAATCTGATAGCCCCATTAAGGAAGTTTCATTTAAAGGACAGATCTCACGTTCTGTTAGTGCGGGTAAACCCGTTGCTTTGGAAACCGTAGACTTCAATGACCCTAATCGAGCAAAGACATGCTTAGAAGTTGATTTTCCAATATTGTCGATAAATCAAGTCGCGAGTTTAGAGGGCAACTCTTCTAAACCTATTTATCAAATGTCTAAATGGTGGGCTCGACGTCGGTCGAGCGTATTTAGATCAATGTTAATAGCCGCAGCCGCAAAGGCACCTGACGACAAATCACATTCAGCTAAAATGGTATGGGATAATTATTACGCAAATCATCAGAAAAAAGGAGCCTTTAAAAATATCAAGGCCGCCGATATTTTTATGGGTGGAGGAACTACTTTAGTAGAAGGCTCGCGCCTAGGCATGCAGATGTACGGTAATGATTTGAACCCGGTTGCATGGTTTGTAGTTAAACAAGAACTCGCAAATGTTGATCTCAATGAGGTCAAGCGATTGCTCGCTGAAGTTGAGGCGGAAGTTAAGCCACAGATTATGCCGTTTTACTATTGCGATGGCCCAAAGGGAGAAAAAGGCACATGGACGCATATCCCTTCCGGACGCATAGAAGGTCCAAAATTTAACCCACTCGCGCTTACACCAGACCAGCGCCGCGATTATAAATATGAAGGTCCAGAAATTATCTATACGTTTTTGGCTAAACATTGCCCGTGCCAGGTAACGGGCTGTGAACATCGAACGCCCATAATGACATCTCCCGTGATGGCAGTTAAAGGACTTTCGGTTAAATTCTGGGAGGAGAAATGCAGTAAGTGTAAAACCGCATTTCATGTTGAAGAAAATTCTGCTCGAATGGCGCCGGATGCCCCTCTCGTCAATGGTTCAGATGAACCACTTTATAGTGTGCTTGATCCAAAACGTGGCATCACTTGCCCACATTGCCAATACACTTATCTGGCGAAGTTAGGAAAAGGGAAGAATAAGAAAGTAGAACTCACATTACTAGTGCACCCTGAGTGGCTTTCGGGTTCACCGAAGTGCGATAGCAATGGAGAACAAATGGGCGGCTCAGCCCAAGACACAGTTTCCGCTACTATTTTGTGGAATTTAGCCCGTTCCAAAAAGCTCCGCTTATTAGAGTTTCGAGGTCACCTTCCAGAGACAGTAACTTGTCCAGTGACAAATGTAACATTCGATACGGGAAAAAGTGGCGGCACGGTACCGCAAAAATCAAAATTTGCTTGTGGTGCCTGCGGAAAAGTTCAGGGTGTGCTGGATGCGGTGAAGGCTTCGGGCAAGACTGGACCGATGGCAGGATACGCAATTCAAGCGTATGCACCGAATGCCACAGATAAAACCGCAGCATACAATGGTCGTTATTTTGCAAAATTCGATGAAAAATTAGCTACTCAATATAACGCAGCATTAGAGGAATGGAATTTACGGAAAGATACCGATCTTTCTGAATATTGGCCCAAGAG
>CAIKYX010000016.1 GCA_903831745.1 Oligoflexia bacterium | reverse complement strand
TTCGATGTATGGAGAAAGCAAACTCAGGGCCGAGCTTTTTCTCGATGAGCTAAAAGACCAACTTCCGTTCATCGTCATTCGCCCTCCGATCGTTTATGGCCCCCGCGACAAAGGGGTGTTCATGATTTTTAAGATGATCCAAAAGCAGTGGTTGCCGCTCCTTCCGTCCAAGAGCCCCACCGGCCATAAATACTACAGCATGATTCACGTCGACGATCTAATTGAAATGCTCGTTCGCACTCTCGATGCTCCAGAAGAGAGCTTTAAGAATGGCGAACGCTTTTTTGTCAACGACGGTCAGATCTATACCTACGATCGTCTTCTTTCGATTATTTCTGACGAACTGAAGGTAAAGCCGATTCGAATCAAACTTCCTGACCTGATGGTCAAGACCCTGGCCATGGGTGGAAGTCTGGTGGGAGAAGTGTTCAAGAAACAAACCCATCTGAATCGCGACAAATACAACGAAATGATTCCTGATTATTGGATTTCATCGGCGCAGAAGGCATTTGATTTTCTTAAATTCAAGCCCAAGCACACACTCGAATCAGGCGTTTCACACACGGTTGCCTGGTATAAGATTCACGGCTGGCTCTAGAACTGACTAGTATAAATTCACCCACGAGGTCGCCATCGGCTCGTAGTAGTTTAAGTCACTCGGTCTTGCACTGACTGCAGGCGACCAACTGATAAAACTATCGCCATCAAAAATGTACATTTTTCCTGAAATCGCTACCGCACTTTGATTTTGGCGCACTTGCGGAACCGTGCCGGTGGTGGGAATGGATAAATTACTCCAACCACCCGCCGAATGCTCATAAACATAAAGATCATTCATCGATAATCCGGAGGGATAACCCTGTCCGCCAAATACATACATTTTATTATCAATCACGACTGCGCTCGCGCCGACGCGAGCCGATGGGGCAGCATGGCCATGCGCCGCATTTGCATCAATGACATTGACTACGGCCCAGGACCTCGCAACCGGATCATAAACGTTCATATCATTCATACCCGTGCCATTGCTATTTCCACCAAAGATATGCATGACACCAGAAATGACACCTGCCACATGGCTCGATCGAGGCGATGGCGCACTTCCAGAAATCGGTACACTGAGATCAGTCCACACATTTGAAACCGGATCATATGAATAAAGATCATTCAAAAAAGCAAAAGAAGCAGACGGAACGACATGCGCCCCACCAAACATATAAATCTTATTGTCGATCACTACCATCGAATGACCATAACGACCTTGTGGCAATGCGCCTGAGGCAGGTACAGACAAATTGGTCCAAGTTTTTGATGAAGGATCGTAAGAGTAGAAATCATCGAGGCTCATGTTGGCCATGTCTCGACCGCCAAAAAGATAGAGAATTCCACCCACATTTGCAGCTCTGGCGAGATACCGAATTGAAGGCGGAGTGCCGGCACTTGGCACCGAGAGATTGGTCCACTCTTGCGCCACCGGATCGAAGGAATAGAAATCATTCAGCGCAGTGCCCGGTCCCGTCGCCGAATAATAGCCGCCGAAGATATACATTTTGCCGCCGATTTCGACTTCGGCACTTGCAGAACGAGGCGGCGGCACACTCGAAAGATCGATACCCGTTACAGTTAAACCCGAGGAATCAGTTCCTAAGGCCACAAACTGCTCGGCAACATAGTTATGCTGAGAGCCGCAGTTTTGAAACAAACCGAAAATCACGAGCGAGACAAGCGAAGTCGCAAGAAATTTTTTCTTTTCCTTCAACCAGGCTCTGAGATGACTTGGCTTCATTTCATTCATGGATGACCAAATACCGTTCCCGAGCCACCCTCGCCCGATACTGAAAGATCGAGTGACGTCATCACCAAGCCAACCGAGTTGGTGAAGTTCACCGAATAGTGCGAAATGTAGCTCACATAGCTGCTTGAACCCGCAAACGAGATGGTAATCGTGCAATGATCACCCGGATTGAGAGTTGCATTCGTACAACCTCCCGACATTGAAAAGAGTCCACTGCCGTATACTGACGAAGCAGTGACATGCGACGCAATATAAGTAGAAGTATTGGTGACGACAAAATTCTGAACGCCTGCCGCAGGAAAGTCATAGGTAGCAGGAGTAACCGAAAGGGTCGGAGTACCGCCCGAACTGCCGGTTCCACCTGAACTTCCCGTTCCACCCGAACTACCGGTTCCACCAGTGCTTCCGGTACCACCGGTACTACCCGTACCGCCTGTGCTGCCAGTACCACCGCTACTACCAGTTCCGCCCGAGCTTCCAGATCCTGAAGTCGTGGTAGTAGAACCACCGGATGCACCCAAATAAATCGGAGCTTGAGCTGTCCCGTATTGATCGCTATAGCTGATCGTTACTGACTCGACAAAAGTGACCGGAGAAGCGCTGTAACCCACATGGTAAGTAACAGTCACAGAACAAAAATATCCAGGCAGCAAAGAAGTGCCGCACGAACTCCCTACCGAAAAATACGGACTCGAAGTACTCGACACATTGATCGAATAGGCTTCTGAAGTTGATGAATTGGTAATGGTAAAACTATAAACACCCGAAATCGAACCAAAGTCATGTGATAAGGCTGGGCTAGCGGTCAACACGGGTGAGGCCACAGCAACGCTCAGCCCACCAGTGACTACCGGTAGCGAAGTTGCTCCAGGAGCAGCACTCTTGGTTCCGCAGTTTTGAAACAGCGCGAAGACCAGGAATGCAACACTCGAACTGGCGATGAAGTTTTTCTTCTCTCGAACCCGAGACAGCACACGCGTGATTTCAAAATTTTTCATATTTCCCCCCGGAAACAATCCCTAACTACTCTTATAGAATATAATAATAGCCGACCAAAATACACCATTCTTTTAATTACATAGGTACTTGATATCTTGAAACTATTAAGGTTTTTGAATGATTGTTTTTAAACGAAAATCATTTAAAGAAGGGCTTTTGAGCAGGCTTTTCCATTCACCCTTACCCCTATGAAGTTCGATCAATAAGGTGAAGATGCGAAAATTGAGGCCTTAAAATTTCACTAAGAAATTGAGTGACGATCCAAACACGGTCTTAATGTTATTCACACCAGTCGAGTCGTTGTACTCGTAGAATTTTCCAGGAACATATAGTCCTGTTTCGAGAGAGAAACGAATCGCTTCATCCCAATCGTAGGCCAAAGTATAGTCCAACTCCCAACCGAGGCCGCTGCTTTGTGCATGCGAATTAGGACCTTCGGTGTGATAGAAACCATCCATTGTGTTGAAGTACATTTCGCCATTGATGCCGTTTGCAGTCTTGTCGGCAACTGCATAAAGCCAATTCAAGGTGTGCGTGAATTTTCCGGCAACATCATCGATCGAAAGTGAAAGGAATTTCGCATCAGTAATCGGGCTATTGTATGGAGAAAGACCAGAATTCGACAAATTACGATAGTTGTAATTGAACATCAGGAAACCCGGACGATAGTCAGGATGAAAATAAAATGCATTCAAGCGGGGTGGCGTTGTACCCGCGGCTACGTTTTCTTGCCCGCTCGCCATACCCGTATTGACGTGAAGCGCCCACTTGTCATTGAACTGGGCTTTTGCTTGAACTGCTGCCGCAACTGAACTGTAGCTCGTTCCAGATACTGTACCGCTGACCAGTGGAACCTCACCCGACAAAGTCACAATGCCGGCTTGTTTCTTTACGTAAAAGTCCCAAATGTTGTAGGCGTAACCAGCAAACTGACTGCCATTATAATTGTTTCCGTTAATGACGGTCGTACCCGGAGTTCCGCTGTCCGTCTCAACCAAAAATGGATTTTGAATTGCAGCATTCTGACCTGCAACTCGACGCATGAACATCAAACCGAGATCAACTTGTTCGTCGTCATTGGTATAAGTCAGACCCACGGTATAGTCACTGACGCCCGAGCTGCCTTGCAAAGTCGATGGATTGTTTCCGAAAGAAGTTCCGCCGGTAGTTCCGCCGAAGTTAGATCCTTGGCTGTACTTTACAAACGCAGGCATCAACTTGAAGGCACCGAGCTTGGTAACCATTCCGACCGTGTCACCGGTAGACGGCAAACGGTCCCATTTATTCTTGTTATTATTCCAAACTACGCCCAAACCCCAATTCAGAGGGGCGCGACCCACGGTGATAGTTCCGAAGTCAGTAGCAATTTCGGCATAAAGTTCGTTCGCGGTTACATTGGCCCCACCGGTACGTGTTGAACCATAAGTTGCATTAGAAGTTGGATTTGCACCGAACATTCCGCGATCTGGGCTACCTAGCCAAAGATCAGAGTGCAAGCTGACGTTATCGTTCACAATCACGCGTGGATTGAGTCTGAGAAACAAATTTTGAAATTGAGCCGGACTTTCTCCGTTACTCGGGATGAAATATCCATAATCGGTATTGGCAACCGGAGTACCGAAATTTCCGTGAGAGTATCCGAAGAGCCAATTGGTTTCGGCTCTGAATTGTCCGTGCCAATCGAGATCTAAGGCGTGAGCATCAGGAAGAAAAAACAACGATGATGCAATGAATAAAGCTTTTGTGAAAAATGACATTTTAAACTCTCCCTTGAGTTCCGAAATTACGTGGCGCATATTGTATGAGTCAAGGATAAAGAATGAAATTACTTAGGAAAATTCAAGAACACAAGAAAAAGTTGGTCCCAACATTTTTGATATTACTGACTGCGTTAGGACTCTATTTCGGTTACTTATTGAAACAAGTTGAAGCGGCCTTCGAAACTCCAATCGAGTTCATTCCCACCCGCATCTACTCGTCGGTAACGCGTGTGGCTCCTCCGCAGACCTACGGGCCGCTCTTACTGAAGCTCAAAGCATTAGGATACAAGCCCACTGAAAACGGAACTAATTTAAGTTTCGTTCTCCATTCTCCCCAATATCCTGACTATTTGATTCCTGAAAATCACCCCACCCACCATTTGCTCGATAAAAAAATCGATCTTCACTTTGAAGGAACAGCCATCGGCTCCTCACTCGAATCGATTACCTGCGAAGGCGAAGCGGTGAATGAGTTTTATCTCGAACCCGAATTTGTAGCGACACTGAATTCCGACAAACAACAGATTCGCGAAGTCCTGAAGTTCGAGCAATTTCCGAAATCCATTCCGGATGCCGTGATGGCTGCCGAAGACAATCACTTTTATGAACACTTCGGAATCGATCCTCGCGGATTTGCCCGCGCCCTGTTCGTCGATCTGAAAACGCTTTCATTCTCGCAAGGTGGAAGCACCATCACGCAACAATTAGTCAAGGCCCTGATGGAACGCCAGAGCCGGAATCTGTTCTTGAAAGTAAACGAGCTTTTTCTGGCGCCCGTGCTTGAACTCAAATATTCAAAACAACAGATCTTCGAACGCTATATGAACGAAGTGTTTCTTGGACATGTCGGAAACTACGACATTCGGGGCTTCTCGGAAGGCGCAAAGTATTTCTTCGGCAAAAAAATCTCTGATCTGAATATGGGCGAGACCGCTCTTCTCGTGGGTCTGATCAAAGGTCCGGCTTTCTATTCACCGTACAAGCATTTTGATCGCGCAAAAACCCGCCAACGCTATGTGCTTGAGCGAATGATGGAAACAAAGAAAATCACCGAAGCCCAATTCAACGAGGCGCTCAAACATCCGATCAGACTGGCGCAGGCTCCGCAATCCGGCAATCGCGCCCCGTACTTCGTCGATTTCGTCAAAGCAGAATTGATCCGTCTCCTCACCGACCGCTTCACCGAAAAAGAGATCCAGGAATTGGGCTTTCAGGTCTACACCACTCTCGATCTGAGCATGAATCAAATCGCGCAAGAATCTTTGCAACGCGGAATCAACACGCTCGAAACCAGACTCGGAATTCAAGGTTCGATTCACCTCGAAGGCGCCATGGCAGCAGTCGACCAGAATACCGGCGAGATTAAGACCCTGATTGGTGGAAGAAGTTATGCAGAAAGCACATTTAACCGGGTCTTGAACATGAAACGACAAGTAGGTTCAACGTTCAAACCCGTAGTCTATGCGACCGCGTTTCGTGCGATCGAGGATCCGAATGGCGAAGTGTTCACTCCGGCTTATCCCCTTCTCGACGAAACTTGGGGTTGGAAATACGATTCTCATCAACCCGAGTGGAAGCCCGTCAACTATGAGAAAGAAAAACTGGGCTGGATTTCGCTTAAGACTTCACTCGCAAAATCAATCAACACCACCGCGGCCCGAGTCGCAAAAATGGTTGGAATGGATGCAATCGCAGAAACCGCGAAACTTCTTGGCATTCAATCAAAAATTCCGAGAGTTCCTTCAGTGACACTCGGAAGCGTCGAGCTCAGCCCGATTGAAATTCTGACCGCCTACATGACCCTCGCCAATCACGGAAAATCAGACACCCCTTTCGTCATCGCGGGCATTCAGAATCCGGATGGTTCTGAATTTTATCGCTCACAATACCGCGCGATGCCCAGGATTGATCCCGGAATTGCAGACATGATGACGTATTTGCTTCAGAACGTTTTTACCGATGGAACCGCCATGATGGCCACCTCTTATGGTTTCGATCGACCGGCAGCCGGAAAAACCGGAACCACCAACGACTATCGAGACTCCTGGTTTGTCGGCTATACTCCGCAACTGACCTCACTCGTCTGGGTGGGAATGGACCAGGGTGTGATTCAGGATGCGGTCAAAGAAGCGAACAACAAAGTGACCGACAAGAAGAAGAAAATTCCGCGCATTCATCTGACCGGCGCCGTGGGCTCTTTGCCGATCTGGACTGACTTCATGAAACAAACCCTGCTCGACGAACCACCCATTCCATTTCCGGAGAGTGATCTTCTGCAGGACGTGAGACTCGACGCCCATTCGGGTCAACGCGCTGAAAGCTCCTGCCCTGAATCGCAAGTGGTACTCGAAAAAGTAATTGTCGGACGTGAACCCAAGAAAAAGACATGCTTGCCTGATTATCCAAAGGAATCGCAAAAATGAAACCGTTACTGAGATCTGGAGCTTGTCTTGCACTGATTCTATCGTTGAGCTCACTGGCAGCGCAGCCCCCTGCCCCAAAAATCCTTCACGCTTCTTACATCAACACACCGGTGAGCCTCGATTGGGGCGGGCACGTAACAATGACCGAAGCCGCACTCGTCATGAATCTCTGCGAAGGACTCTTTACCTACGATGACAGCTCAAAAAAAATCTCGCTTGGAATTGCAGAATCAGTTACCCGATCCAAGGACCTCAAGGAATATACTTTCAAGCTTCGAGCAGATGCGAAATGGAGTGATGGCCGGCAGATCTATGCTCAGGATTTTGTAGACGCCTGGCTGAGAGTCATTTCTCCGCAATCGACTTCGATCTACACCTATTATTTTTTCGACATTGTGAATGCGCGTGAATTCAATTCTCGCAGCATTAAATCTAAAGACGAAGTCGGCATCAAAGCCGTATCTGACCGGGTTCTGGTGGTAAAACTCAAACATCCGAATGCCAGATGGGAAGAAACCACTGCATTTTGGCCATTTTTTCCGATCAGAAAAGATCTCATCGAAAAATTCGGTGCCAACTGGTGGCGGGCAGGCACGCTCGTCAGCTCGGGGCCTTTTGTGTTTGATTCATCCGAGCAGGGCAAGAAAATGGTGTTTAAGCGCAATCCCTACTATTCGCACGCCAGAACCAATCTGACGGAAGTCGACTTTGACATCATCGATAATCAGGACGACTCTATCAAGAATTACGATGCACATAAAATCGACTTCACGCGCTTCTTGCCATTCGAGCATGCCGAAAAATTCATCAAACGCTCCGACTTCGTGCCGATCGCCTTACAAAAACACTACGTACTTGCCCTGAATTCCGAAAAGTATCCGATCAGTGATCGCGAGTTCAGATTGGCGTTACTCAGCGCCATCGACCCATCGTTGCTCTTATCTGCCCCCAGTCCATTTCTTCATGCGGCTGGTTCATTGATTCCATCACCGCTTCCGGGAGCCGCAGACGATCTTAGGATCAAATTCGACCTGAAGGCCGCTCAAAGACATTTAAAAAACTCGGGCGTCGTCAAGGATCAGAAAGTAACCGTAAGAATCCTGACCAATATCTATGAGCCCTTCAACTCAATTGCGAAATCGATTCATGATCAGCTTGAGAAAAATCTCGGCATTTCGGTCGAACTCTCGGCGCTTCAGAATCAGGAATACGAAGCCTATTTGAATATGGGGGATTATTCGATCACGTTAGTGAGCTGGACCCCTAAGGTGCATAACTCACAGGATTACCTTCTTCCTTACAGCGCCCAGGTCTCGTACAATCTAGTCAAACTTTCATCGCCTTTTTACGATCAATGGATGAATGAAGGAATCGAAGCCATAAGCAGCCAAACCATCAAGTCGTCGTTTACCCGGGCCGAAAAATCAATCAGTATCGATGAAGCCCTGGTGCACCCGCTGTTTTTCGAAACCTCGGGCGCGCTCGTTTCGAACCACCTGAGGAACCTTTACTTTACACCGATGGGCACGCCCTCGTTCAAACACGTCATTCTAAAATGACTCTCGTTGAATCCCTTCGGGTTTCGTAAATCTCACGCAACTGAGTGAACAGTGTGCTAAAATTCTGATCCTGATACCCATGAAACGAGTCGCCCAAATATTATTGATCGTCTTGGTCTTGCCAGTGGTACCTGCGGCTCGGGCCCACACTTGGGATTGCCGCATCTACACCGAACAGCAGATTCATCTGAACCCCACCCCTGACGAAATACGTAAGCTTCGTGAAAACATGAAGTCCAAGAATTTTTGGACGATTCACTATGAGTCAATGTCGTACACAATTGCGGGTACATTCATCCGATTGCTTGAACGAAGTATCCTTCCAGAGAATAAGAAGCGAAAGTTCGTATACGACTTCATCGCGAATTTCGGCCAAGTCAGCAATAACTACGCTTATCTGAGCTATGAAACGATCGGCCTTGATTTTTTTGCAATTGCTCGAGAGTTGAAACTCTATGAATACCCAATCTGGGAAAACAAACTGAAGGACCTTTTGAATGAACTGAGCGAGGGCCTTCATCCCGCACCCGTACTGATAGAACGAGCCAAGAATCAAATCAAGGATGCGATCGAAGCACTTCGGGGACCAGAAGAAGAAACTACTTTGGGCGAAATGGTTTCAGCTCTGGTTACGATCATTGTCTATGCTGAATCCGACGCCCTTCGCGACATCCTCGTGCAAGTCGGATTGAATGGAAACTACCAAGAGAACCCACGCGCCTACGCCGCTTCGATTGCACTTGCAATGGAACGGCCTCATGAAAACCACACCAATACGCAAGTGCCAGAACTGAACAAACGGTTTGCGCTGGCACATGCCCTTCAGAACTATTTTAATTTAGGCCATTAACTCCTGGAATCGAAGATCAATGGACGGGCACTCTGATAGCGACCGTTGTGCATGCGGGATTCAGGCAGATCAATCTGACTCTGTTGTTTTTTTACCGATAGGCATTGGGTGTAGAATTGACTCCAAAATGCATGAGCCTCATTGCCAATGGCACTCGTGTTCATCATCTTTTCTGCGTAACTCATCACGTCCGGCAAGGTCGAAAACAAATTCTTGATTGCTTTCAGATCTTCGGGCGACGCGTTTCCGGAAATGACGAATTCGCTGAGAGTTGAAATTTGTGAAGTGAAGTTTTGAAATTTCTTAATATCATTTTCGGCCAGGTCAGAGGGAATGGGCAAAGCACCTTCGCAATGAAAGATTTTTGCGTAGGAATCGCAGCCCGACCCCGTCGGGTTCTCGGCACAAGTCATCGGCACGCCATAAGTCGAAAGCACCCCTTGATAATCCTGAAGGGCAAACGGCGACGTTCGGGACTTTCCATTCTTTGAGTATGCGAGCGCGTCTGTAACAAATACGAAACCATGAACTTCTTCAAAGCCGAGCGCACTCGTCGAACTTTTGCTCCGAATCACTACCACATCTCCTGCTTGTCGTTGTGAATAGGGCTTTTCAGAACATTGGGATGATGAAAGATGAAAGGTAAACTCATCGGCATCGAGCGAGATTACGGACGGAATCATTCCTGAAAGAAAAGATGCAGTTGCCCAACAATTGGGGCCGTCATACGCAGGGTAAACATCCTGGTGATCGACCGCCCACTTTGGCGTGAGGCCGGTTACGGCCAAGGAATATCCTCCTTCGACCGACTCGCATGACGTCGGCATTACGGAGGTGGTCTCAGCGGATGCAAATTCACGTTTCCATTCGGACAGGGCACGAGCCTGATTTAAAAGTCCCGAACAGTCGGGCCCCTTCAAAACCAGTTCTCCGCCTACTTTCGCGACCGAAATGGCCGAATCCGCATAGGCGGTCCCCAAGGTTAATGCAAGAAGAGCAGTGGTAAGGATGCTAATACGAGTTGTTTTTAACATATCGCATCAAGTCTTATTAATTAGTGCTTTTTTTGTCAACCGTTTCAGTTTAACGCAAGGATGAACCCTAGGTTGTCGGACACCTTTTGCACCATTTAACCGACTTTTTTACTTTACTCACTGGTGCCAACATGATACCATCGTTCCGCGGTGCACTATGCCCGTGCGGAAACCTATGAAGTTTTTTAAGAAGTTTCAAGAAACCCTCCTTCACATGCTTCTAGCCGTGGTCATCACGGGCTCAGTCATGACGTTTCCACTCGATTTCATTGAAGCCCCTCTCTACGACCTCCGCCAATCCCTTTCGATCAAGCCACAGATTGACGATCGCATTGTTATCGTCACGGTAGACGATCAGACTCTGAATCAACTGAACGATTTGAACCCACTTCCATTGAACTATCACCTCAAAGCGGTAGAGCGGCTCGAAGAACAAAAAGTAAAAGCCGTGGGATATCTGATCGACTTCAATAAAGTGCAACGCATTGATAGCGCAGGATTTCAGAACGAGACTGTACAAGATTTCTACCGTGCCACGGTTAGACTGAACGCCCAAGGAGTGCCGTTCATGCTGGGCGATCCGTTTGATCCGGTGAATGGCGAAGTCAATTCTCCTTATCCATTGAATCAGATTCCGCAAGCCTTAGCCGTAGTCCATAAGGACGGTGTGATGTTCGGTAAAGACAACGTCACCCGCCGTGCGCTCGTATCTGCCTACGATCGCCTGGCGTTTGAAATGGCGCTGACCAACAAGATCTATCCGAATCAAAGCATTAAAAACCCGCCGGGCACTTATCGCTCGACCGATTCAAATGCCGAATATTTTTTGCTTCGTTACCACCAGAATGCAGGAATGGTTTACGACCAGAATTACGAAACATTTTCTTATCCCCGCTATTCGTTTGTCGACTTGATTGAAGGAAAAATTCCACCCGAAACACTGAAGGACAAAATCGTATTAGTAGGTACGTTTCAGCGGGATAATCCGAAGGATTTTACCCTGATCAACTCGATGTCGAGCATCGGCCTCACTCCGAAGATTCTGGTTGAAGCGAATATCCTCGACGCCATCCTGAATCATCAGGGAATCAAGGAAACTGACTCTTCGTTCCTGGCACTCTTTTGCTTCATCCTCTCTTTTCTCATCATCCTGGCTTCGTTTCGCGTTCGCCCAAGCCGCTTGATCGCTTTTACCATCTGCCTGATCGTAGGAACGTTTGCGATTTCGATGTTGGTGTTTCAGCCCATACCACTGATCGGAAACTTCTGGTTGCCACTCGGTGCCCCACTGCTCTCACTGACACTCAGCTTTTATCTCATGATTCCGCTTCGCCTGTATTCAGAGCACCGCAAACGCTACGAACTCGAACAACAGAACACCCTTTTGCTTCAGGTCGAGGAAATGAAGAATAACTTTCTTCAGCTCGTCACCCACGATCTTAAAACACCTATTGCGAAGATCCAGGGCCTGACTGAAACTTTGAAACGTTCGCTCCACGATCATTTGAACCCTAAAGATGTCGAAACCATGAATCACATTCTTTCTGCAAATGAAGAGTTGAATCATTTCATCAATTCACTTCTCGAATTGACCCGCCTCGACAACCAAGGGCTACGTGTTCATCTTCAATCGAAAGACCTGAATCAAATTCTCGAAAGTATCATTCTTAAACACCGTTTCACTGCCCAAGCGAAGCAGATCCAAGTAGTGACTCGCTTTGAGCCGCTTTTTCCGATCAAATTTGATCCTGACCTGATTACCAAGGTTCTCAGCAACTTACTCGACAACGCGATCAAGTACTCTCCCAATCTGACGACGGTTACCATCGAAACCCGCGAAGTAGGCGAGCAAGTCGAAATCGTCATTCAGGATCAGGGAATCGGCATTCCAGAAGAAGAACGCCAGAACCTGTTCAGTCGCTTCTACCGAATCAAGAACGAAACGACGCAAAAAGTCAAAGGCACCGGACTGGGCCTTTACCTCTCTAAATATTTTATCGAAGCTCATCGTGGGACTATCCAAGTAGAAAGCAGTGTGGGAAAAGGTACCTGCTTTCGGATTCGCCTGCCTCTGAGCCTCAAAGAAACAGAAGTGATCCGACCCGGATTAAGAATCGAAACCAAGGAGAAAGCATATGCGCAAAATATTAGTAGTTGATGATGATGCGGAATTGAGACTGAGCATTGTATCAGCTCTGGCTGAAGGCCAATACCACGTTGACCAGGCTTCGGACGGCGAAGAAGCCGTAAATCGAATTACAGCCAGTCAATATGATTTGGTGTTGATGGATGTCAACATGCCACGCCTGACCGGTATCGAAGCGCTTAAAGAAATCAAAGCACATGATCCGAGCATCATGGTCATCATGCTGACCGCTTTCTCGAACATCCGTGATGCCGTCGAAGCCACCCGCCTCGGGGCATACAACTACCTCGAAAAGCCAGTGAAGTCGGACAATCTCGTTTACATGATCGACCAAGCGTTCCGCAGCCAGAACATGGTCAAATCACTTTCACTTTCAGCTCCTGTATTCAACCTTCCAAGCGGAAATGAATTCGTTGGCCAAAGCAATGAGATGAAGAAAATTTTCAGCGTGATCGATCGCCTGGCGCGAGTCGACACTGCCGTTTTGATTCGCGGTGAAAGCGGAACCGGCAAGGAGCTCGTTGCTCAGTCGTTACACTACAATGGTCCGCGCAAAGACAATCGTTTCGTTGCCGTAAACTGCTCTGCTATTCCGGAATCACTCATGGAAAGCGAATTTTTCGGTCACGAGAAAGGTGCCTTTACCGGTGCGGACTCTAGAAAGATCGGAAAATTTCAATATGCCGAAGGCGGCACCTTGTTTCTGGACGAGATCGGCGAAATTCCGGCTTCGATGCAGGTCAAACTCCTGCGGGTTCTTCAAGAGAAAAAATTCACTCCAGTGGGTTCGAATCGCGAAATCGAAATGAACGTGCGGATCGTAGCGGCGACCAATCGAAACCTCGAGGATATGATCAAGGAATCCACCTTTCGGGAAGACCTGTTCTACCGCCTCAACGTGCTTCCGATTCAACTTCCACCTTTACGCGATCGTAAAAATGACATCGAAGCCTTGTCAAAATATTTCATTGAGCGTTTTAACCTGCGCTACAAAAAACAGATTAAAGGAATCGCCGAAGACGCACTTCATTCGTTGAAGAGCCATCGCTGGCCCGGAAACATTCGCGAGCTCGAAAACGTAATGGAACATGCATTCGTTCTCGAAGGAAGCGACATGATCACGACCGCGTCACTGCCAGAGAAAATCGGCGGCATCCACGCGGCACTCACTGCCGAGAAAGCTTCAGGAACAATCGCTTTGACCGAAGGTTCGATTCCGATGGAAGGCGACACCCTGAGCTTCAAGATGGATATCCAGAAATTCGACTTTCAAGCGAGCAAGGAAGAGTTCGAGAAGCAATTCCTGATCAGCGCCCTGAAAGCATTTCACGGAAAGATCAATCAAACCGCGATTCACGCCAATATTCCGAAAAAGACTCTTTTGCGTAAGCTCGAGAAGTACGGAATCACGGCTAAAGACTACAATTAGTCGACAGACTATTTGTCATACTTCTGCCTGAAAAGATCGACCTCTTGTTTCAGATCGTCGATCTTTGCCAGCTGCTGCTCGATGTCTTCAATCGTATTTTGATATTGCTCGCGAGTCGCCTCATCCGCCGTATTCGGCGTAATGAGATCCATTTTCTTGAATTCATCCAAAATAGTGCCTGTTTGCTGAAGCTGTTCGAGATCTTCGCGATCCTTCAGATAGATAAACCGGGGCGACATGTTTTCCTTGAGTCCGAAAATTCCTAAAATTCCGGTGCGCGCAAGATCGAGTCGATGATCCGTGATCAAAAACTGCTGCCAGGATGCGGGCGGAATGACCGTGACCCCGGCCAGTCCATGATTTTCAGCCCAAATGCCCTTCAGAATTTGAAAGAACATTCGTCGATCCGCTACACTCCAAAATCCGAGTTTGCCGAATTCTTCCATGAAGTGAACTTCACACCCCACCTTGTCGGCCAATCCATTGCACTGCAAAGAATCGAGTTTTTGAATTTCGAGAAAGTGACGTTGTCGGCAATTGCTTTCAATCTCATATTCGCGGAGTGAATTCTCGAGCGTCGGATCCCACGACTGATGATAAAAGTGCGCGAGAGCACGACCGAGGTAAACACCACAATGCCCCTGCAAACGCGAAAAAGAGCTGGCATCAGACTCTGCGATCGATCGCTTTCGCGAAAGCATGTCTTCAGTCGCAAACAATGCAAAAAAGAGAATGACTCCCGTGGTAATACCATAGGTGACGATCTTCCAGATCCTTTCTGGAAAAAGCGAGAGTTGAACCAGCCCCAAGGCCAGCAAAATTCCGGAAAATGCCGCAAACAAAAGGATCATGATCAAAACGCCGAGCGAGTGATCCTGGTTATAAACAAAACTTTGAAAATAGATGACGGAGGCAACAGCATAGCCACAAAGAAACCCTACAAACGAAAAGGCAGCTTTGATTTCTTTCAAGGGCTGATACTATTCTTTGATTTTTGCTTTACGCTTGAGGGCTTTAACGTAGTTTTCGAGGAGGTCGCGTTGCACATCAGCACGGACCTTTTGCTCGACTTCTGCGAAGTCAGCAGTCTTACCCGTTTTGCGCTCGATTACCTTGATGATGTGATAACCGAAAGAAGACTTGATTGGAGCAGTGATTTCGCCGACCTTGGTCGTAAATGCCGCTTCTGTGAATGCCGGGTCGAGTTGCTCACGTCCGAAAAACCCAAGATCTCCACGATTGGTTTTAGCAGATGGATCTTTCGAGCTGGCTTCTGCAATTTTCTGAAAATCAGCGCCCGGCTTTTTTACATCGGCGAGAATCTTTTGGGCTTCTGCTTCAGTGGTTACCAAAATATGCTGGGCATGAACCTGATCACCTGAATATTTAAGTTTATTCTTGGCGAAGTAATCTTTTACCGAAGCATCAGTGACTTTTGGAGCCAATTCTTTTTTAACCAGAACGCTGACCATGGCCTGGCGGCGGAAATTAGTGAAGGCGTCGCGATATTCTTTGGTGTTTTCAATTTTCTTGGCAGTGGCTTCCTGCACCATCAATTCTTGATCGACAAGATTCTCTACCAATTGCTGCCGTGTGTTTGGATCCTTGAGGAGGGCTTCTTTTTGCTGAAGCGGAAGGCTAGAAACCAGAGTGTTCAGATCATCATCTGTGATTACCTTGCCATTCACGGTCGCGATCGTCGCACTGTGTGCAACCGAGCTAGTGAGAGAAAACGCCAAAAATGCTGAAATCCCGAGAGCTTGCTTCATCATGATTTATATCCTCTTTTAAAAAGTATGCCACGACTCCAAAAGAATTCAGCAATAAAAAGTCCCTGAAGGATAAAAGGCGAAGCCCAGTTATACTAGTGCGTCAAAATCGTGACTATTTCTTGGCCCACGTAGGATCACACTCCGCTTTGATCGAAGTGAACGGGATTCCAACATGAAGGTACTGTTCTTTCACTACCCCGACTGCCTTCTTGCCACTGGTTTCGTCAGTAAGCTGCAACACGACTCGTGCACGCGGGGGAACTCCGTATTCATTACTTCCGCCTGGGGCATGACCCGAGATCTGAACGAGTTTTCCATCAGCCAAGGTGGTGATCTTGAGATTGAACAGATGCAGGGGCTTCTTTTGCGAAGAGAAGGATTCAAAATAAAGATCGTAGATTCCCTTTTCATCGCGGGTGACCGTGATGTTGTCCATGCCTTGCGCTTGCTTGAGGTCGTTCATGTAACAAGAAATGCTCTGAAGATCTGCATGGGCGGTAGAAACGAGACTGAGACCAAAGAGGGTAATGAAGAGAGTTTTCATGGGATGAGGACCTTTCCTGGGTTTAGGTTTCCTCAGGGTTTTAAACCCATTCCATTAATTTGTACATACCTTTAATTTAAAAATTAACGCCAGAGGTAGCCGAGATAGCAAAACCCAAGACCCAGGCCCCAAAGTAGCCAAGCCGACTCGATAAAATAGGGATAAACCATCATCACCAGCCCTAAAACGACCGTTCTAGCATCGCCTTTTGAGCGCCCATTCTTTAAAACGGCAAAACCAATGACCCCAAACACAAAACCGGCAAACAGTGATGAAATCGAGAAGTCCATGCTCTACAGATTGCTTGAGTTCGCCAGAATTGACAAGTTGCCGGCCACCCTCCCTTTGGCTACACTTCACACCATGTCACTGCAAAAGAATGTTTTAGGTACTGCCCTTCGTACGTGTTCGCGTAATCCCTTAACCGGTTTTTTTCGAAACGGTTGCTGCGAGACCGATGCCGAAGATGCAGGCGAACACACCGCCTGCGTGCAAGTCACCGAAGAATTCCTTCAGATGTCGAAAAAGCTCGGTAATGACCTGATCACACCTCACCCGCAATATGGTTTCGCAGGATTAAAACCCGGCGACTGCTGGTGCGTTTGCGCCGGACGCTGGCTTGAAGTCTATAAAGCAGGGGTAATCGGGCCGCTCCTTCTCGAGGCAACCCACGAGAGCCTGCTCGATCATATCTCTCTCGAAGATTTAAAAGAATGCGCAGTTAAATCCTAGATCGCGTGTTTGTACTGGTTGCCATCTTCGGCGACCCATTCGGCCTTGAATTTGGTTTCTGGAGCAGGATAAAAGTTCGCCTTTACCTTTCTGACATTGGCATTATCAATGGATTGCCCCACCATCACCCCAATCATTCCGAGACCCGCCATCGAGGCGCTATAATTCGTGGTGCTCATCACTATTTCTGTCGAATGAAATGCTTCATCCTTCTTTACGTTTGGCGACAAAAAGACGAGATAAAGCGGTACGGCTTTCAAGCCGGTAAAATCATAATACTGTGCGTACTCATCGGTAACCACCGATTGCTTGGGCGGCTTCAGCGAAATGACATTCAAGTTCTCATCAAATAAAACCATTTCATTTTGAGCACTGACGAATTCAATCGCATCATCCTTCTCGCGATCGAATGGTTTTTTGAGTTTCGGAATAGAAGAAACTTTGAGCACTTGAAACCCTTCTCTTAAACGCCGCGCGCAGACCACTTTTGCAAACTGAGTCGTTACCTGCTGCGCCGGTGCTTTTGATTTCTTGGCACCCGATTTTTCAGCCACTTTTTGGCCAGCTATTTTTTGGTCGACCCATTCTGAATCCTGAGCCGTAAGTTCGATTTTTTCCCAACGCCATTGGTCTGTAGCCTCTAAGCACTGCTCTTTGTTTTTTTGAAGGTATTCTTCGACAGAGGCATAATGAGGCTTCTCGACGGGCGAAACTTCTTTAGGCTTAAGGCCGCTGCAAGAGAACGAAAGTGCAGAAAGCACAGTGAAAGTGATGAGTTTTTTCATGCCGATTGATTACCACGGGAAATTGTGGAGTGCAGCAGATTTCAGCAGGTCTCGAATCTGCTGA
This sequence comes from Oligoflexia bacterium, assembly GCA_903831745.1. Taxonomy (GTDB): domain Bacteria; phylum Bdellovibrionota; class UBA1018; order UBA1018; family CAIMNF01; genus CAIMNF01. Next base: position 384 of record CAIKYX010000016.1, on the reverse strand, counting down.
CTAATTCATCAATTAGGTAACTAGTGTTCTTTATAGATTAAGCAGGAACGTCCTCGGCCAATGGCCTGCGGATTGTTCCTGCTTAATCTATAAAGAACACTAGTTACCGAATGGCAAACATGACTACTGAACTAACCCCAGCGTGAATCCTGACTGCCCCACCAAATGCATTCCAAAACGACTCAGGCGCCAACGCCCACTCAGAACTTAGATTTGCATTGGCCATTAAAGTAGTCAGGGGAACAATCCGCAGGCCATCGGCCGAGGATAATGGGATGGACCCACTCAGGGTTTTAAAAGGCGTCAATTTGCGCCAGAATAAAGTTGTTACATTTCATTCAACAAAAACCAGAGAGGGTCCTGATTATGAATATTAGCCTACTT
>CAIKYX010000015.1 GCA_903831745.1 Oligoflexia bacterium | reverse complement strand
TTGGGGGTGTCTTTAGCGGCGAGGTCCCACCTGATTCCATTCCGAACTCAGAAGTTAAGCTCGTCTGCGGCGACAATAGTGCCGAGGTAGCTCGGTGTAAAGATAGCACGATGCCCCCTTTTTATTCTAAAAGCCCTGCTTAGAGAAATCTAAGCAGGGCTTTTTTGTTATCTGAATGAGGCTAGCCGGCATCCGGCTCTGCCGGTGACGCTAGCTGGAATGGGAGGCCTCGCCAAAGCTCTGTCACAAAGCTCGGCAAAATCTGCCTGTAAATAAAAAATGTGTATTAAATTCTTTTTTGGTTTTGTGCGACGTAAGTAAATCAGATTATCCTATAATCTATGAAGACGATCTCATGGATGGTTTTGTTTTTGTTTACAGTCCAAGCGCAAGCGCAACACACCAAAAAGAATTCAGAAGAGTTGCCGGATTGCTCTAAGGTGGTTAGTCCCTTAATGGCAAAATGGGGACATAGCACGGGTAGGGTTAAGCGGCCGATTACTTTTCCGCGCGACGCAGAAATAAAATCCAACGCTTCAGTGTTGGATTATAAAAAATTTGATGATGCAGATGAAAAGAAGTTGGTTCCCAATCACGGTTGTGATGATTTGACTTATTTTCGCCTCTGCGACACCCAGATCCACTTCGACCATGATCCTTCGGGGGGCCTTAAAGTTGTTCGAACAGGTTGGTCGGTTGTAAAAAATGGAGCAGGAGCACGACTCGTTAAAGAAGATGCAGTAACAATTCATTTGAATCAAAAATGCGAAGTAGAAGAATTTGATATTCCTGGTGTACTCACTTCATCCAATCCTGTAATCCGCGTTCCGCAAGTCGTTACGGTTACCGCCGACGATTGCTCGTCTGTGAATCGAAAAAATGATGGGGCTGATTATGGATTTGCGAAGAAGATCGCAAAAAAATACGGCGCGGTGAAAGAAGCTTTTGATCGGAAGAATTTTGAAATCCACGATCCGAAAGTAGATGCACTCTTGAATAGCCCCGAGTTCGCATTGACTCTCGCGAATTGCTCAAGCAATGGCGCGTATCGCGAAATGATTGGTCGAGGAAAAGCCGGAAGCACAGGCACCCCGGGTGGACCAAAAGGAGAGCGAGATATCCCTAAACCAGAGAAAAAGAACGATGGCGCACGTTAGTTCGCTAATGCCGAGGATCGCTCGGCGCTCAATTTGGCTTTTAATGACGTTGCTGCAGTGCTCTTGGTTACATCAGATATTGCTATAATTTGATAAAATATCATTAAATATCAATTATTTATAAAATAACTCAAAATGTCCTTCCTGACACATTCTAAAGAGTAAAATTTCAGTCAATAATGTTTATAAGTAATAAATACTGTGTGGACCATCCATACGTAAAAGTTTCCTAAGGGGGAATCATGAAAAAAGTGAAAAGTGGTTTATGTTTTTTGACCTTGAGTTTATCAATGTTTACAATTTCTGGATCAGTTGCACACTCGGCACCACTCCTTGGAGTATACGGTACTGGTGGCGGAGGATCATGCACCACTGTTTTCGGGTCTTGTCCTTGTGCCGCGCCTGATAGCGCAGGTAAATGTTATTGTGATTATAACGGCTCAGCAGTTGCTGGTACCTATAACCCAAAACCTAACGTGGCCGTAAGTCTCAAAGCAGTCGCAAAATAATAATTCCAGCGAGTTAGTTACCGTGGCTTGTTGCAATATTTCTCTAAGGAGAGGTTCATGTACTTTCGAGTATTCTTTTTTATCGCTTATTTTTTTATCGGATCGACAACGGTAAACGCAGCCGAATATGGATGGGATAGTACGGCCCACATGTGGAGATGCACCTGTGGAGCCACAGAAGCGGGATGCTCATCCGATTGCGCATCAAAAGGCAACCAGAACGATTGCAGTAAGTGTTGCGCTGGTTGGAAGGCCGTGTCTGGCGGTGGAACAGTGGGCGTCCAAGCACCAAACACCCCCGCACCAGCCAGCAAGCATTAATAATCTCTATACCCGCCATATTGATGACGAGTTTATCAGGCATATTATTTTTTGGCCCTAAATCCTTTGTATTCAACTAAATATTCAATGATAATTTAATAAGTAGTTTAAATCATTGGAGCACCGGCAAATGAAGATAGGGATGTTTTTATTGTTCATACTCGCGTCTTTGGCTCATGCCAAAGGCTCGCCCGATCCAATTGCGAACAAGCCTGCCGAAAAACCCGGAACCATTTTATATCAAGTCGAGAAAAAGAATTGGCTCGCGGATATCTTAAGACAAAAAGGTTACAAGCCGCTTTGGGGCAAGAATGGTTATGTCGAAAAAACACTTCATCTGAATGACGAAATCATCAACGATCCCAAAAATATCAAGCCCGGAACATGGATTTATATTCCCACGCTTCTTACGCCGCTCGATCGGGTAAAAAATCTGGTAAAATCCGAACCTGTGCCAACGCCATCACCGACTCCAGAATCAGCGCCTGTAGTGACGCCTGCAGCGACGCCGTCTCCCTCGGTTGCCCCAACCGCTACGCCCGAGCCAGTTGTGGTAAAACCTGAGCCTTCACCCGAACCAGCCAGTGAAACCAACCCATCGTTTTTGGATCACATTGCCGGATCGCTGGGTCTATCTGGATCAATCGGAACTCTCGAGAACACTAAAGCAGGTTTACCTTCTCGAACGGTCGATACCTTTTCGGTCGAAGGCTTATTGGGTTACCAAACGCACAAATGGATATTTGGAATCGACCTCGACTACGGAGTACAATATCAGTTCAAACCGCCGATTGAAATCGGGTCTGATTTGGGCGGAAGCCGATTGCTCTTGGGGCTCGGCGTACTCTATTTGATGTCGGATCACTTTACGGTGCAAGCGGCAGTGACGGCTCTAGGCAATATGAATTTTTCTTACATGAAAAGCTATTCGACGATTACCAGCTTCAATCAGCCGATCGGAATGAGATTAAAACCTCAATACCATCTCTTCGGAAATGCCATCAGCCTCGATCTCGATCTTCAGTACCTGAAGTGGCAGTCACTGACGAGCGCTGGCAAGAGCGTGAAAAATCCAGCGACTCAAACAATGGTGGGCCTGGGGTTGAGCTATTATTTCGGTTCATCCGAAAGTTCTGACGAAGTAGCAGAACGCTTGAAGCGCCATGAGCGGGAGCCTCGATAGAAGACTACTGAGTTCTCATGGTATTTAATTTCGTAAATAAGGGAGAGTCTGTTCATGTTCATCAAAGTAAAAATGCGAAATCATGTGATTCAGCACGGTTTTGATCAAAATAATAAAGAGATTGAAGAAAAAGTCGAAAATCAAGAATGGGCTGAAAAGATCATCCCCATCAGTCGAATCAAATCAGTCACTGAAAAAGCGCTCCTCATGGACTATGCCCATGGACGTTGGATCTATTGGGAGTACGAGGGTGGCTTGGCATCCATTGAAATGAAATTAAAAAAAGCGGGTGTGTTTCTATAAATGGTCCGACCAAGTTGAGCCATTGGATGGTCACTTGGACCTCGAGGCCTCTGCAAGCTTTAAAATCACGTCTCCATAATCATGAATCCGATTGTACTCGAAGAGCGCATTGTTTTTTGATGTCGGAATGTCGTTATTCCAGCCATTTTCATGAAGAAAATTTGCCACACTGAAGATGGCGTCACGGATGTCAAAGAGGTCTGCATCCTGATGGATAGGTGATTTTGCGTATTTCTCATAAGTGCTCGGAATGAATTGACACTTGCCGAAGGCGCCGGCAAATGACGATTTCATCCTAAGAATTCCGTGAAAACCCTTTTGGTATAAATTTGAAATCGAAACCAATTGTTGAAGTGCCCAATCGGATTTTTTGTTCGAGCGGTCGATTACTTTCGAGTAGAGAGCGGCTTCGGTGAGCTGGGGCTTAAGGGCATTCACTTCGGCCGAGCGTTGATTGAGTTCTAAAATGGTTCGCTTTGCAATTTGAGGATGATTCGCCTGTAGCAGACGGAAATAAACCTGAGGCAGGGTAAATGTTCCGGTGTGTTTTCCAAATTGGGTTTCTACCCATAGAAGCGAAGCCAAGACCTCTTTTGGAACCTGATCTGTTTTTTCAGCGAGCGCCAGGCTTTTGCGATTGTGCTTGATGAAGTCCTTGATCTTTTTGACGGCACCGTCGCTATAGTGCTTTGAATAGTCGCCATGAGAAAGAAAACCCAGGACATTGAGCGAAACTATTTTTTCAAGTGGATCGGTTGGCACATTCTTTTTTCGTTTCGGAGGAGCTACACGCAGAGATTGAGTAAAAGCCGCCATGAAGTCTTTGGGTAATCCCGCTTTGGTCATGCGATCGAGCGCATAATCTTCGGGAGAAAAAGGCGTGACCAACAGTTGTTTCAGATAATCGTCAGGATTTGCTTTTGGCTTTGAGGCACAGCTAGCCAGCACTGCGATGCAGATGACAGACACAAGGAATTTTGAAAATACACTCATTCTCGATTAATGATCAGCTGGCTCGTCATGTTTGGAAAGAGTTTGTTTTCTGCAATCCAAAGATAGCCGTGCTCGCATTCGATTCTTGGGTCATAACGAGTGCACTCCGTGCCCCATGAATTTTTGAGCAGGTAAGTGCATTGTTGGGTTGCCGGATCAAATTTTCGTCCGTAGAGAAGGACGGTGTGAAACGAGGTAATGTCCTTTGCGCGGCTTTCATAATCCTTAAGTAGTGAGGCAAAAAAATCAACGGTCACCGGCATCGAGCGATCAAAGCTATCATTCATGCGTTGAAACACATGCCGTCCACGAAGTTTGAAATTAACCGAGATGGGATTGCCCGGAAAAGGTTTGCGCTCGAGCGAGCACGCTTGATTACGGAGTTTCAGAAGAAGTTTGTTGTGGCTCGAGTTTTGAAGGAGATTAAAAAAGTCTTCTCGGCTGACATGCAGAAATGAGAAGTAGAAGGGCAAATCTGCAGGGCTGGAATAAATTCCTGCTTGAATGTCTTTTTGCAGAGAATACATGTCCAGTATCGATTGAAGGATCTCTTCCTTCTTTTGCTCACCGGTAGCAGAATCCACGCGATTCCAAAAATCTGAAGGAAGCGCACTTTCTGGGCAGTAGCCCTGGGGCAAAATCAACTTAATTGCCGCTTGGGCAATGCCCGTTTGGGGCGGTTGCCCTCGGAGGCTTCCGTCTACCAGGTGAGTGAAGAAATGCACTAGCCTCGACCAGTTGGATTTGCTGTAGTTGATTGCAATGTCGGCTGCAGAAAGTTGAACCGGTATTTGAAAAGTGTATTGAAGGTAATCGGCCGCTGAATGTGCAAAACACCAACTTAGGCCTTCTTGGTTTCGTGTCGCAAGTGGAAACGTGTTTCGAAAATCAATTGAGGAACAGGATGACTCGTCCGTCGAATAATAAGCGAATGCCTGGGGGCTTTCGAGGTGAAAAGTCACTAGTGCCAGAATACCGAATTTGAAAATCCATTTTTTCATCGCCACTCCTTGGTGAATTGAAAACGATATTCATTAATTCTATATTACATCTGTGTAATGATTCAGCAGTCAAGAAACTGACTTTGAAGTTGGTGCGTGACGTCAGTGGCTCAAAAAGCGACGAAGGCAAATTTGGTAAAAAAAAAGCCCCTGC
>CAIKYX010000014.1 GCA_903831745.1 Oligoflexia bacterium | reverse complement strand
TGGCACGGACAATAAAACGTCCAATAAAGATGCCGAATACATTAACGCTCTAAACCTCTGTTGACGATTATAAATATCCCTTGCAAATCAGAGTGGGGTCATACAAAAATCCTATTCTCTGGCTGGCCAGAGTTCCGGAAACTTCGACCATGCAAATGATGGTGATCAGGACCATTGCCGGTAATGTGAGTATGTTCATCATGCTTGGCATTTCATGGGGCCTGGGTAAACCGATCTATAAACTCATTCTCGCTAGGAAAAAATAGCGATTACTTTTTGGGTTCAGTTTTGGTTTCTTCTGCAACACCTACAAAAGTGATGATTTTTTGCAGGATCCCGAATCGCACTTCAGGATAGTATTCTCTGGCTTTAGTCCATTCATCCATGAATACATTCAAACTTTCAGTGATCTGCTGATTGGAGTTTTCTTCCATTGTTTTATTTTCAGTCATCACTTTCTCAATGGTGGCTAATCTTGTTTTAGCCTCATTTCTTAAAAGCAGTTTTTCATTTTTTCGCTCTAATAAAACAGGCATTTCCGCTGCAACTTGATCCATCGGGATGATTTCTGGTTTGAGTTTCATAAATCAATATCCTTTCCCAAGGCTTTTTTCACTTCAGAGATGCTGGTGGTGATGGAATTTTCAAGATCCACAATTTCGCTGGGCACTTTCTTCAGATTCAAGTTTCTCTTTTTCTGCCATTTTAAACAGGAGTCGAGTGTCGTTTTTTGAGATTTCATCATCATGTTTTTCTGGATTTCAAGTTTCGCCGTAGCAGGATCAAAACCCAGTTGTTTTAATTGTTCCTCGATCGATTGGATTTCATGGTCGAGGAGATGGATTTCTTCTTCGATTTTCAAACGATCCACAATGAGACGCATGTTTTTACTCTGATATTTAAGGTAAAATCCTTCCAAGTTATTAAAATTTTCAATTTTTGGATATTTGGAAATGATGGATACTTTGAGCTTGGCGTATTGCTGAATTTTTTCCTTAAAGGCGATCATTTGATCCACGATCGTGAGATCGATCTTGGCATTTCCAAGATGGATGAGCATTGGTTTTTCCATTTCCCGGGATAAGTAATTGAAACCATGCTGAAGAACTTTCCATTCATTCTCATGAATTTCACCTAAAATAAGGAGATAACTGATTTCTTCGTATCGGCTATAGTAGATCTTCATCAGGCATTTCCTCCTGCTTTAAAATCTTCACGCACTTTTTGCGTGAGCACGAATTCCAGAAATTTCAATTCAGGGATCGAGGTGCCGATCTGAAGTGAGTCCGGGATCTCATTTAATTTAAATGATTCTTTCAATAAGATTCCCAACTCACACATGGAAGCCAATTCACTGATCACTGGATTTTTAGTGTAATGAGCCACATGTGGCATTCCAATTACACTCATGACTTCTCCCAATGGATCAAATAAAGGAATACTTTGAGCCAAGTAGGACGCCACCATGCCTGAGTGAATTCCAAATTCTTTGATTTCCAAAGCCAATTTTAAAGGTTCGGTATAGCGGATCGTTTCTAGATTTTTGTAAAACTCAACACCTTTAACCGGATACAACAAACACAACGCAGTATGACTCAATTGGCGAAGTAGGGCAGCAATAGGGGCATGAATGTCGTTGGGCATTTTATTTTTGTGTCTGGAAATTCGAGCAATCACTTTTGCTTGATCAATGCCTTTTTTAAAATTGTTCTGAATCAATTCGTCAAATTTAACTCCATTTAAATTCAGCATTTCTGTTTTTTGGAGATAAAATAAAAAATCAAAATACAATCCGACCGCAAACATCAGATTTTTATAAAGTGAATCTTCACCGAATTCGCTTCGAGCGGTATTGGCAAAATTTAAAAGTTCGGTAGGTTTTCCAGGTAATCTGCCCGATTCCAAATCCAACTTGATTTCTTTTGCCTGGAGAACTTCATGGAGCTGAATGGTGAAAAGATAATTTCGAGTTTGATTGGTATTAAAAAAACGAATCTGTTCTTCCAATGCCGCTGGCGACTCTTTGTTTTGCATGGAGGCAACCAGTTTTCGGAATGGATTAATCAAGGATGGATTGGCATTTAAAAATTGAACCAGCTGGTGAACTCGTTCTTCAATATTGTCGGGTTCAACCAGAAACGGAATGATGCCGGTCGCAGAAAAAGGACCGATCATTTTTTTGAACAGAGCACTCACAGTCTCTAACGCGATGGTAGTCGCTTCTGGACTCACTTCATTCGTCTCCTAAGGAGAACTGATTATCAATGATTCTGGTGTCAATCTAAGATGTGGAGTAAATCACCGAGGATCTCCTCAGTGATCATTATACCATAGTTTAATTATCTATTACTATTATTGAATAATTACGACGCTTTTCGTTGAATTCAATTGAGTTTTTGGCCTATTAATCGGCGAGGTTAAGCGGTTTGAAGGGTGTCTCAACTGGGCGGAGCCCAGCCGGAGCGGCGCAACCATTCATAAGACAATCCCCAGCGCAAGCGGGGCCGATTTTTTGGAAATTTAGGACTCGGAGCTTATAAAGGGAAGGCCTTTGTAGTGAAATGACCCCTCTCTGATTCCAAAC
>CAIKYX010000013.1 GCA_903831745.1 Oligoflexia bacterium | reverse complement strand
TCAGATGGTCAATCGCAGTGAACCCACGGCTTGCGACAATCGTAGGATTCTCGAGCATTCGAAACCCGATTTTTTCAAAAAAATGCAAGCCTACGTGACGGTCGGTGAAATAAATGAGACTATCGCCTATGCCGAAAATCGCAGGCAAGTCGTAATCGCCCATTGCTCGCTTCGCGCCCCGCTGAGTGGCGCCCTCAATCGCATAGGCAGGCGACTCGACTTTCCAGCCCATCGAAGAAATGCTCGGTCCATGTTGCATTGAAAATTGCTGGGCATAGGAGCCTGCGGTTCGGTTCAGCAAAAAGAAAATGTCATTTTGTTGGAACAAATCGACGTTTTTCTTCGTATGGGACATGATTTTTGAGAAACCAAACTCTAAAAACAAGAGTTCGAGTTTGTCTGGCTCAGGTGAAGCAAACTCTACGAATGATATTCCTTGCAAGCCGATTGGGTTTTTATTGTTCATATTTATTTCCAACTATTGATGTAATCCGAGTTTTCGATTTGCCGTGCTTCAGCGGTCGGCTCGAGTGGATTGATCGTGTCGATCATGACGGCGACTTCGTTAGTACGGGTCGCTGTCGCGGTACGTTCTACTGCATTCTTCTGTGGACCATGCTCGATTCCCTGCGGGTGAAACGTAACCATGCCTGGTTCTATGCCTGCGCGACTAAAAAATTGGCCTGAGTGATAGAAGAGCACTTCGTCATAATCAATATTCAAATGATAAAAAGGCACCTTCATGGCCAATGGGTCGCCCGTTTCGAGTGGGCGTGGCAAGAAAGTGCAGATGACAAAATTAGTGCCTGTGAGGGTCACATGCGCGGTGGGCGGTAAATGATATCGTTCTGAAGTCACCGGTCGGATATCTTCAATGTTGAACTGCATGACGGTCAGGTTTCCTTTCCATCCCACAACGTTCAGAGGATGGAAAGGATAACTGACCGTGGTCCATTGGTCTTTCCGTTTGATCAGGAGCTTAGTTTTCTCTTTTAATTTTGCCGCGTCGTAGGGCGGGGGCGATGGGGTGATGATACACGACGGGTCGATTAAGGAGTGCTGCCCTAAGATTCCTTTGTCTGGAAAAGACACTTCAGAGAAAGACTCAATGATTAGAAATTTAGAAGGGGAGTTCGGCTTCCATTGTACGATCGTGCCCCGAGGAATAATAATGTAGTCGCCTGGCCGATAACTTAACATTCCAAAGTCGGTATCGACTTCGCCCTTACCTTCGTGCACGAATACGACTTCGTCACCATCGGCATTTCTCACACAGTAATCCATGGGTTTAGAAAAATGCACATTTAAGATCTTGCAGTCGGCATTTTCAAGGATGGGCTTTCGAGCTTCGATAAAGTCGGAAAGAGAAGGGAGCTGATTTAATGTGTAAGCGCGAGGCTTCAAGGGGCCTTCAATATGATCCCAACCCACCAGCGGGTGAGTACGGTAGAGATGTGCATATTTTCCGGCAAAACCTTTACGGGCGTACTCTTCCTCAGTGGTTCCGTCCGGAATGCCCACATGTGCCTGTTTTGCTACAATTCCCTTAATCAAGGGTAAATCCATCATAGAGTGCTCTCCCTTCTGTTTTCCGACCTCTCTAATATAGGCGTAGGCGCAG
>CAIKYX010000012.1 GCA_903831745.1 Oligoflexia bacterium | reverse complement strand
CTAGAGAAGCACGATTTAAAGAGCCACCCTTGGCATTGGCGCGTTCGACAATCGAATCCATGGCGCCAGAAAGCACGAGCGACTCGAGAACTTTTTTATTTACCTTGCGCATCGGAACGCGCTTACAGAAATCGAGGGGTGAATCAAACAAGCCGGTCGCACGCACTTCGAGGATCGCTTCGACTGCCGCGCCCCCTACTCCCTTAATCGCCTCGAGTCCGAAACGAATGGCCTTAGTAAAGCCGTTGATCGGTTTATCGAGATTTTCGACTGTAAACGAACTCACCGACTGGTTTACATCCGGAGGTAAGACCGGAATTCCCATGGCGCGGGCATCATTCGTATATTTCGAAAGCTTGTCGGTATCGTCCATGGTGGTGGTCATTAATGCCGCCATGAATTCGACTGGGTAGTATGTTTTTAAGAATGCGGTTTGGTAAGTGATGACTCCATAAGCGGCCGAGTGCGATTTATTAAAACCGTACTCAGCGAACTTCGCCATCAAATCGAAAAGATCGCCGGCCTTTTTTGCGTCAACGTTACGAGCCGTGGCACCTTTCACAAAGATCTCTTTGTGTTGGGCCATCTCTTCGGCCTTCTTCTTACCCATGGCACGACGGAGCATGTCCGCTTGTCCGAGCGAGTAGCCCGCCACTTCTCGGGCAATCTGCATCACCTGCTCTTGGTAAAGAATAACCCCGTAAGTTTCATTCAAAATCGATTCGAGCTCTGGAAGTTCGTATTTGGTTTCGAGACGGCCATGCTTTCGATCAATAAAGTCGTCGACCATGCCTGAGCCGAGTGGACCAGGTCGGTAAAGGGCGTTGATCGCGGTAATGTCTTCGAGCGAGCTCGGCACAATCCGTTTACACAGATCTTTCATGCCCTCGGACTCGACCTGAAACACGCCGTTCGTGTTTCCGCTTGAAATCAGATCATAAACTTTCGGGTCACGGGTCGAAATCGCACGAAGGTCGAAATTGGCGTACTCGGGCTGAGCATGAATGAATTTTACCGCATTATCGATAACAGTCAGCGTGGTCAGACCCAAGAAGTCGAATTTTACCAATCCGATTTTTTCGCCGTAATCTTTGTCGAACTGGGTAACGACGTCTCCGTCTTTCGAAACATAAAGCGGACAATACGTAACAATCGGCTCTTCGGTGATGATCACGCCGGCGGCATGCATCCCTGCATTTCGATAAAGGCCTTCGAGCTTGATGGCGTATTCCCAAACTTTTTGAAGCTTCGGATCCGATTCGATTTTTGCGCGTAGGTCGGGCGTATTGTCATACGCGTCCTTGAGCTTGATGTTCAGTTCATTCGGAAATAATTCGGTAATCTGATTCGTTTCGGCAAATGCAAGCCCGAGCACCCGGCCCACGTCCTTAATCACGGCCTTGGCTTGAAGTTTACCAAAGGTGATGATCTGAGAAACGTTATCTTTACCGTATTTTCGGGATACGTAATCGATGACGAGTCCGCGGCGGTCCTGACAAAAATCGATATCGAAATCGGGCATCGATACTCGTTCAGGATTAATGAAGCGCTCGAAAAGCAATTTGAATTCGATCGGGTCGATATCGGTGATGAAAAGCACGTAGGCAACGAGCGAGCCCGCACCAGATCCCCGCCCCGGTCCGACCGGAATGTTTTGCGATTTGGCCCAAAGGATAAAATCCGAGACGATCAGAAAGTAGCCGGCAAAACCGGTCTTCTCGATCATTCCCAATTCTTCTTCTAGCCTTGCTCGATATACTTTTTCGAGTTCAGGCCAGGTGGGCTTTTTACATTTTCCTTCAGGTCCGGCAAACTCGGGCTCGAGAAAACGTTTTTCTAAGCCAAGTCTAGATTGTTCTTTAAAGTACTGGATGACATCGAAGTTGTCGCCCTTTTGCACACCTTCGGGACGGAAGTTAGGCAGGTGATAAATCGACTTGCCTTTTTCGTCCTTGAATTTGAATTCGAGTTTGCACTTTTCGGCAATCTTGAGCGCATTTTCGTACGCGTTCGGATAAGCTTCGAGTCGCTCCTTCATCTTTGCAGACGATTTGAAATAAAATTCGGGTGGCACTAGACTCTTCGGACGCTCGAAATCGAGCTGGCGTCCGAGTGGAATACACTGAAGGATCTCTTGTGCTTCGGCATAGGTCGGATCGAGATAATAAGTTTCACTGGTTCCGACGAGTTCTACGCCCATACGAGACGACATCTCGACCAAGCGTTGATTGACCGACTCCTGCTCGGGCAGGCCATTGTCGACGACTTCGAGATAAAAGTCTTCACCAAAACGTTTCTTAAACCATTCGATGGTTTTGGTCGCTTCGTCTTCTTGGCCGCGAAGAATCTGAGCACCGATTTCGCCCCGAATCGAAGAGCTGAGCACAATCAAATCGTCGCCATAAAGATTTAAGAGCTCGCGATCGACCACTCCGCGCACGAGGTCACTGAGTGGCGTCTTATTGTTCACTCCATCTCGGTAGGCCTGAGTGAGGAGTTTGCTGAGATTCTGATATCCTTTTTGATTCTTACAAAGAACGACCAGCGAATAAAGCTGCTTACCTTTGCCTTCAAACACCTGATCACGGCCTTCGGGACAATACACGAGATCACACCCCAGAATGGCTTTGATTCCGGCATCCTTACACGCAAAATAAAAATCAATCGCACCAAAAATATTATTCGTATCGGTCATCGCGACCGCAGGCATACCTTCGGCCTTGGCGCGTTTGACCAAATCACCGACTTTTACCGTAGAAGACAAAAAACTGTATTGCGTGTGAACATGCAAGTTCACAAAAGGAGCCAATGCAGGTGCGTCTAAGGTAACAGTCTGGTTATTTTCCATCGTGGCAGCTTTCTCCATCTTCGTGGTCGTGACCACAGTCTTCGAAAATCTCTTCAAACTCCTCGTTATAGAGCTTCGCATCGCCCACGTAATTGATGGCCGATTGCTTTAAAAACGAAACTTCGTCGGCAGTCAGTTCGCGCACCGCTTTAGCAGGCGCCCCCTGGATCAAAGAACGCGGCGGAAAAACCTTGTCTTTGGTGACCAGCGAACCGGCCGCCACAATCGAATCATCATCGATCACCGCACTGTCCATGATGGTTACGCCCATGCCCACCAGAATGCGATTTTTTAACGTGCAGCCATGAAGGGTTACTCGGTGACCGATGGTTACATCATCACCGATCAGAAGTGGAGCACTCTTCATCGGTGGCTTATCTCGAGTGACATGAAGTACAGACGCATCCTGCACGTTCGTTCGTTTTCCGATTCGGATGTGGTTGACATCACCGCGAATGACCACCTGAAACCAAACCGAACTTTCTTCGCCGATGACGACATCACCGATGATATCGGCTGAAGGTGCAATAAAGCAGGATTCTGGAATGACAGGCTCTACGCCTTTGTGAGGAAGGATCATTGCAATACTCCTGATTCTGCAAAATTCGGATCGTGAATGAGCTCACCGGTAAGCGACAACGAAGTAGAACCCGTGATTTTTACCCGCAAGAATTGTCCAATATAATTTCGAGCCGAGGTGTCGATAAAGTTAACCACGCGATTACAAGACGTACGTCCGGTCCAAACTCGGCCGGTTTCGCGGGTTGCGTCCGTTCCTTGCTTAAGCATGTTCTGATTTTTAGCCATGCCTTCGACCAGCACATCCATCGACTGACCCACGCGAGAAGCGTAAGTGGTCTCGGCGATTTTTAATTGATGCTGAAGAAGTTGATTGAGTCTTCGATTTTTTACTTCATCCGGCACATCGTCTTCCATCTTGGCAGCCCGGGTGCCCGGACGTGGTGAATAGGCGAATGCATAAATGTTGTCGTACTGAATGACATCGAGAAGTTTGACGGTCTCGAGAAATTCTTCTTCGGTCTCGGTCGGAAAACCCACGATCAGATCGGTCGAAAGACTAACATCCGGGCAAAGCTCTTTGAGGCGCTTCATCTGGGCGATATAATTTTCGATCTGATGATGGCGGCCCATTTTTGAAAGCACGCGATTTGATCCGGATTGCACTGGCAAATGCAACTGACGAGCGAGCTTACTGACTCCACCCTGTTCTTTCGGTGCATAACACGCAATCAACTCATCACTGAAGTCGAGCGGGTGGGATGAGGTAAATCGAATGAGCTTGAGCTTTTCCATGCGCGGATCATTTTCGATCGCGTACAGCAATTGTGGAAAGTTCTCTTCGCCGGCGCGTGGACCGACTTTACCAATAATGTTATGCAGCTCTTTAGGTTGGAACTCGTGCGTGTTCGGATTTCCTTTACCGAAGGAATTGACGTTCTGGCCGAGCAAGGTAATTTCGCGAACACCCTTGGCCACTAGTCCGGCCACATCATCGAGCACTTCATGAATGGTACGGGATTTTTCGCGTCCGCGGGTAAACGGAACAATGCAATAGGTGCAATACTTATCGCAGCCCTTCATAATGTTAACGAACGCCTGGGCTTTCGAACCTACGACTTTGGTCTGGGTCGAATACGCAAGCGTCTTGTCGAACTCGACTTGCACAAAATGGCGCTGGCCGCGTTCTGCGCGATGAACCAATTCTGGCAATTGGTCGATCGCATCCGGTCCGAATACGAAATCGAGATACGGAGCACGTTTAAAAATTTCGCCTTTGTCGAGCTGGCCGACACAACCGCCGAGCGCAATGATCGGACCAGTTCTACCCACATTATCGCCATTCGGATCGGCTGCAGTTTTTTTCAAGATTCGTTGTTCACCCAGATACGATACCGCCTTATGAACCGCTTTATCGCGGACCGAGCAGCCGTTGATGACAATCAAATCGGCTTCTTTGGCTTCTTCAGTAGGCTCCATGCCTCGCTCTGCGAGTAAGGCAAGCATGCGATCAGTGTCAGCGACGTTCATTTGACAACCGAAAGTTTTGATCAGCACTTTTTTGGGATGAGTTGGAGAGACAGGTAAATCAGTCGTAGTTTCGTTCATATTTTCCTCCCGGAGTTCCGGCTTATATCCG
The DNA here is from genome assembly GCA_903831745.1 of Oligoflexia bacterium. Taxonomy (GTDB): domain Bacteria; phylum Bdellovibrionota; class UBA1018; order UBA1018; family CAIMNF01; genus CAIMNF01. The sequence goes on along the minus strand of CAIKYX010000012.1, from coordinate 16,016 downwards.
CCCCGGATGTTTTAGTTAATTAGGTCCAAAGGGTAGCATTTTGATGGCGGTTTTTCCAGACCTTATCTAAAGGGGTCGTCCTGCAAAATTACCCCCTCTTCCCTTGCTCTTTTTCGCTTAAATATCCATAATGAAGGCAGGGCGGGATCAAAATGGACTCATTTAATTCAAAGGCACCCCAGGGGGGTGGCACCAGTAGTAAGTTCCAAAAAGTGGCTGCCTTTTCGACCAAGGGCGCTGCCACCACGACCAATGATGACTTTGCGGTAGCCGACCAGGAATCCGGCATCTTTCTCGTCTGCGACGGCCGAAACGGAACCTCACCCAACGGGCGCAAGGTCTCGGAAGAAGTTTCTCGCACCCTTCATGAACAACTCTTAAAACAACCGCTTCAAGACCACACCGGATTGAAACAACTTCAGTTCATGCAGAACAAAATGATCGAAGCTTTTGTCTTCACTCAAGAACATTTGCAAGAGCTCGAAAAAACAGATTCTGCTTTTCATGATGCTTCTTGCGCGGCCACGCTGCTCTGGATGACCGGAAATTTTGCCGTCGTCGGACATTTGGGCGACACTCGCGCGTATCTTTATCGTGCCGGAAAACTTCACCTCATGACCAAAGATCATTGTGGTCTGGACGAACTCATTCAACTCGGGGTCGATCCCGATCAAGCCAGACTGAATCCTTTGGCGAAGGTCAGAACCCGCTCACTCGGAGGCAGTCGTTTTCAACATCCCGATTTGTTAAAAATCGAGTTTCAGCCGAATGATCAGCTGTTTTTGTGCACCGATGGTGTACATGGTTCGTACGCCGAATCGAGCCACCAGCCTTGGACGGAATCGCTGGCAACCGGTCAGGAATTAAAACCCATTCTCGAGCGTTGCTCGGCCCAATCTGGCGACGATTCGACCCTGATACAAATTCAATTTGCGCAACAGATTTTGGCGCCCACTCAGATTCAAGCCTCCGAACGAATTCGCCTGATTCAAGAAACTCCCCTGAGCAAATATTTTGATTATGTTCAGCGAAGTCATATTGCTGCGATTTGCGAATTGAATTCTTACCCCGCAGGTACGGTGGTCATTCAAGAAGGCACCGAAGGAGATTCACTTTACATCGTCGCAAAAGGAAAACTCGGCGTATCGACCGGGGGCTCTCACCTCACGCATAAAAAACAAGGCGATTTCTTTGGTGAGGTCGGCTTGATCCGCCATGATTTTAAACGGACTGCTACGGTCACTGCGGTGGAAGACTCGCTTTTGCTTTCTCTGAAACGAAGCGATTTGATCGAAGTCTTCAAAAAGAACTCCGAAATCGAGAAACATTTCTACCACGCTATGCTCGAAATGGTCCTCGACCGCATGATCGAGCAAGGCAATGAAATCATTAGAATAAGGCAAGTCTAAGGCTGCGACCCGGCAGCTTTGCTGCGGGTAAGCAGCTGGAATGATTGCACCTTAAGGTTTCCTGAATTCTACTTTTCATCCCCCTCCAAATACGTTAGTTCATAGGCCATGGCAGCCACTGATACTCCTCTGATGAAACAGTTCGCAAAACTGAAGGAACAAGCGGGCAACGCGCTTTTGTTTTTTCGAATGGGAGACTTCTACGAACTCTTCGGAAGTGATGCGGTCGAGGCAGCCCCGATTCTCGGAGTGACGCTTACGTCGCGAGATAAAAAAGCAGAGAATCCGATTCCAATGGCAGGCGTGCCTTTTCATAGTTCGGTCGGCTATATTCAAAAGCTACTGAACGCCGGAAAAAAAGTAGCCATTGCAGAGCAATTCGAAACCGAAGAATCTGAAAACGGAAAGGGCATCGTCGATCGCCGGATTATCCGAACCTTTAGCCCAGCCGTTCAGTTCGAACTCGATGACCGAACCGGACATGGTTCACAAGCCCGTTACCTGGCCACCCTCGCCCCTCACGACTCAAAGACCTATATTTTGGCACTTCTCGACCCGGCTACCGGATGGGTACGAATTTCTGAGCCTCTCATTGCAAAGGATTTATTGGCCGAGCCTGCACTGACCCAAATCTGTCATTTCGTAAACTTTTCAACCAAGACCCCGGTTGAGATTCTCGACTATTTTCAAAACCGTGACGACGTCCTGGTCGAAGAAATTCCGCACAATTGGGTTTCTGATTCAGAAGTGAAACCTTTTCTTCAAAAACAATATTCAAAAATGGCGCTCAGTCATTTGTTAGATCACCAGGCTTCACAAAAAGGTCTGGCACTTTTAATTCAATACGTGCTCAAAACCCAGTGCATCGAAACCATTCCACATTTACACGAACCACGCGCACTTCAAGAAACCGATCGCCTAAGTGTGGGGCCGCAAACCCATGCCCACCTCGATACGAGCGACCTTTTTGACTATATTAACAAAACCGCCACCTCGATGGGCGCCCGGCACCTGCATGGTTTACTTTATGCTCCGTTTAAAACAGTGACCGCGATCGAAACCCAACAGGCCGCTGTTCGCGAACTAGCTCTCCAATCGCTCGAAAGCGCGCAGATTCATAGTAATTTAAAAGAAGTGTACGACCTCGACCGCATTCTCGGACGTGTCGCCACTCGCTTAGCGAACCCTCGCGATACTTATGCATTGGCGATGAGTCTAAAAAACGCGTTTTTATTCGAAGATCAGTTTGCGCGTTTGCAATCGACCAAACTTAAATCACTCGCAGGCGCGCTGACCACTGCCAAAACGTCACTGTCGGAGCTTGCCGAGAAAATTCTCCGTATTCAAAAAGCAGAGGCTCCGGTTCACACCCGCGATGGCGGCATTTTCGAATTAGGCACTGATCCTGAACTCGATAAGTGGATTAAACTGACGACCGAAGGCGAACGATTCGTGGTCGAACTCGAGCAGCGCGAACGCCAGGCAAGCGGCATCAGCTCGCTTAAAGTTAAATACAATCGAGTTTTTGGCTATTTTATCGAGATTTCGACTGCCAATCTTAAGAATGCGCCTGCACACTATCAACGCAAACAAACCATGGTCGGCGGCGAGCGTTTCTTTACTGAAGAACTGAAGAAGTTCGAAGAAGAGATTTTATCCGCATCACAGAAACAAAAATCGCTCGAAGCCGAGATCTTTCAAAACCTGATTGATGAACTTGTGGCCAAGGCTAGTGCACTCAAAGACCTATCAGAAACTCTGGGCGAAATCGATGCGCTCATCTCAGTTTCGATGCTGGCGAGGCGCGGCAGCTGGAGTTTTCCGGTCATCGACGAAAGCCTCGATCTCGAGCTTAAGGATTCACGTCACCCACTCGTTGATGAAGCGCTACACGGAAAATTTGTTGCGAATCATGTGCTACTTACGCCCGAAGCACGCACTCTGATTATTACCGGCCCGAACATGGGTGGTAAATCGACTCTCATGCGACAGGTCGCGCAGACCTTGCTTTTAGGACAAATCGGTGCACCCGTGCCTGCGAGTGCAGCACGTTGGGGTATTTTTCATTCGCTCTACACCCGTATCGGCGCGCACGACGCCATTGCCAAAGGTCAAAGTACTTTCATGGTCGAAATGACCGAGCTTGCGCACATTCTGTCGCACGCCGACTCGCGCTCGTTTGTCGTCCTCGATGAAGTCGGACGAGGAACGAGCACTTATGACGGCATGAGCGTCGCCTCGTCGAGCCTCGAGTACTTGCACCTCAATTCGAATGCCCGCATCGTTTTTGCAACCCACTATCACGAGCTGACGGATCTCGAGAAAAAACTTCCGGGCGTTCGTAATACGTACATGAAAGTGCTGGACGAAAAAGGCAAACTTACCTTTTTGTATGAACTGGCTTACGGCCGAAGTTCAAAAAGTTTTGGTATCCAAGTCGCCGAACTCGCAGGCCTGCCTAAGCCTGTCATCAAAAAAGCATGGACGATTTTGCATGCGCTCGAAGCCGGCGTTCACGGTACTGGCAGTATCGACGGTGGCTCAGAAGTTGATTCATCGCAGATGAGTCTCTTTTCGGCAGCCCAACCCATCGAAGAGACGCCCGCCCAAGCTGCGATGCCGCAAGCAGAAGACCCTCTTCGGACTGAGATTCGCGGGCTCAATATCGACTCGCTTCGCCCCATCGATGCACTGAACCTGCTGAATGAACTAAAGTCCAAATACGAATAGCTTTTTAAACTAAAGATATAGAGTTTAAGACTGGGCGAACACTTTTGGGCAAATGAAACACTCGGAGATTGCCCGACTGTACTTCATCATCCTATATTTTTTTCCCAATGAAGCAGCTAATTACTTTTGTCGGACTATTCGCGTCTTTGTTTTCTTCTATCGAATCAAATGCCGGAAACAGCACTTCGCCCACTGCGAACTGGTGTAGCCGCGTTCGCATTAAAGACCTTTATCATGTCGATGAAACCAAAACAAAACTATACTCGCTTGGCCAGGCGGTTCCTGGACCTTCAGTATTCCGTCTCTCTTTGCTACTCACTCATTCCGCGTGGGCTAATTTTTGCACCGACGAACGAGCTCACACCACTCTCGATCGAATTGCATACGAGTTCGGGCACGAAAAAAGACCGAACGGCATCAATCCCGATTATACATTCAGATACAAGTTTTTCCCGATAGATCAAAGTAGAATTGAAATCTACAAAAGAGTAGAAGACCAGCTTGGTCAAAATGCAGACATCAGATTTCTTTCTGACAATTTTGCCGACATCATTGCCCAAGTTTCTCATGGCTTTCAAAATGATCGCCTGAAGGCTTGGAACACCCTACTGCAGCAGTACGTTTTTAACATCAACCAAACTCAAATCTATGCGATCGTAGACAGTTTTCTTCACCCCACTAACGATGTTACTCGGCAGATCCGTAAAGAATATACCATTGTCAATCAGGCTCCTATTCTACTGAGCAACTACACTTTGGACGATGTAACCTTTGAAGAGCATCCCAGCGGATGGGAGCTTAAAACTCCGCTCATTCTACGGATCAGCATGCCCATTCCTCTTACCTTTATTAATGCTCTCGGCAAAACGATTCAGCTTCACTTATCCATAAAACTAAAGGCGCATGACCACCCCTCTATCAGCTCATCAAAAACGTCGAGAATTCTACAGCCACATCTCGATCAAAAAATAGGCACGCTTCGAGACACCCTTCAACACGAGCAGCCCCAATTAACTGAAATTGCGGAAAACGTCGAAACCACCCATCAACTCTGGCTCGAATACGCCGATGCCTCTGTCGAGTTTTATTCTTCTGAATCGAAGGATTCAATTCCGGAGATTCAGTATCCACTCAACCAAAGCAACATCAGTCTGCTCACCGAAAAATACAATTCATCATTTAGCGAAGTCACAGAGGTAAAAACAAAATGAAAACACTGGTTACCCTAATTGGAATACTATCGCCCCTTCTTTTTACAAATAGCGCCTGGAGCACGCAGGGATTTTCGTCTGCGTCAGAATGGTGCAGGAAGAACGATTTTCAGATGAATGAGTTTAATACGGCAAATTTATATAGAGGAAAAGAATTTGGAAAGTTGCCTTCTGATACTCGAGATTCCCTATTAAAGGTTGTTCAGCAGGGGTTTTTATTGAACCTAATGCGATCTGAGTGGCCCCCTTTTTGCACCGATAAACGCTCGACCACTCCATTTCAGACCTATATAGATCAGCTTACTTTCAAAATCGATGGTGGACTCACTCAACCCGGCGATCCCGCTGATACTTACGAAATGGCAGGATGGAACCCAAATGCGAAATACCTTGCCGATGATGCTTGCACCACCTGCGGAACGATCGCTGGCTATCCCTTAGGAAAGTGGGCGCGCCGTAAGTTTAATGAAATCATTCCGATGGACCGCATGCAGCACTGGGATTCGCTGATTCAAGATCTGGTCGCTCAGATCAATCAGTACGGAATGCCTGGTGTGGTGTCGAATTTTCAAAATCCAAAACAGTATTTTATCAAGGGCATTAGCAAACTCTATCGAATCGAATTTGATTACATGGCTCTACAAAATACGTATCGTATCGAAGATGTCAGCACAGGCATACCTTCTACCTATGCAGAACACGGCTTTTTGCCAGGTTATACAATTCATTTAAGCTTACCCATTCCACTTCGATTCGTTAATGCTAACGGAACGGTAATTACGCTTCGTCTAAATGTCGAAGCATTTGCCCGTGACGAGGTCGAAACCGAATCTAAGCAAACCATTACTCGCGTTCAAGATCAAAAAGAGCTCATCATTCAGCCGTTGCACGACACTTTGCAGAAAGCCCAAGCGCAAATTGATACGATTCAGCGCCTTGATCGCACCACCCATACCCTTTCGCTCGAACTGATGTCGTCTTCGGTGCAGTTTTTCTCATCGATCGATCAGGCGGTGGTTCCGGAAATCAGCTATTCACTCGACCATCGAGACATCCTAAGCAACAGCGAGAAGTACTGGTACGACGAGAAGACTTTCTGATAAATCGACCCGCCCCAACCCCCTTGATCAGCGGTTTTTGATTTTGTACTTTTCGCACTATTTTGCGTAAATATGACATTGCCCCGAATTTTAACCGCGTGAATTCAAAGTGCCTTTGAAGAAATCGATGAACCCGTGAAACACCAGTACGAACGGATTGTAACTCACGAACCCCGACGTGACTCCGAACCTCACTGGCTCCGATTCGACTTCGTACGTGCCAAACACCCTATCCCACACCATCAGGATAGCGCCGAAATTCTTGTCCAGGTAACGCTCGTTGCTCGCGTGATGCACTCGATGCGCCGACGGAGTGTTTAGCACCCCTTCGATCAGCGGCACACGCTTAAACGCCTGCGTATGGCACCAAAATTGATACATCTGACCAAACGCCATTCCAAAGAGTACCGACTTGATCGAAAACCCCAGCCATACGAGCGGAATCAAAAAGAAGGTCGTAAAGACGGGCGCAAGCCAGTTCAGACGAAAAGCATTCGTGAGGTTGTAAGACAAACCCGAATGATGTGCGAGATGAATGGCCCAAAGCGGTTTCACTACGTGCATCAGGCGATGCTCCCAATAAAAAGCAAAGTCAGTGGCGAGCAGAACTAGACAAAGCCCAACCCAATCGTTTGAAATGGTAAATAACCGATGAGCGTAGAAAGGCCTGAGCACCCAGGAGTTCCAGGCGAGAAACAAACTCTGAGAAATAACATAGACCACGATGATCGAAATATTCGTCAGTGTTTCTTTGCGGTCATACACATTAGAGCGGGTTTTATAATTCCAGTAGCGTTCGTAAACCAGAAGGATCAGTGCACTGGCATAGAACAAGTACGAACTATACATCCTGAACCAGGCTAACGCAGAAAGTGATTCGCTCATGGGGCGGTATCATCGCACCGACTCTGCCCGATGGCAAAGTGCAATTCGAAGCTATTTGAGCGTGCGATTCAGCGATCGAATTGCTTTACGCACCGGCGCGGGCACGCCCGGCAGATCATCTAATAGAAACCATTTTCCTTGAATCGGTACGTTTTTAAGATGAGCCCCACCGACGTGATACACCTGATGCTTACGATTCACTTTATGAGTGGTGACCACGTAATTGACAGAAAATTGATCCATCAACTTGGCACGGGTTACGCCCGGAACACTTCCGGCATCCGGAAAATCCCAAAGACCCGCACGCCATTTGCCTTCGGGGTTCGATCGCAAAAAAACCGATCGTTCGTTCTTTGCTTCAGTGAGTAGAATCCATTTTTCTTCTTCGATTCGTTTAAACACTTTCTTGGCCTTCGGCTCGGGAAATTTTTCGGGGTGAGCCTTACCAGCACAACTCTTACGTACCGGACACTGCGTACAATCCGGATTCTTCGGGCGACACACCGTCGCGCCGAGCTCCATCATCGCCTGATTGAAAACGCGTGGACTCGTTTTTGGTACCTGCACCAGCGATCGGGCGAGTTCCCAGATCGCCTCTTTTTTGGCATCGAGTTTTTCGATTCGATACAGACGAGACAGCACCCTAACGACGTTTCCATCGACGATCGCTTCTCGCTGGTTATAGGCAATTGAACAAATGGCACCTGCGGTATACTCACCTACGCCCGGAATTTCGAGCCACTCAGCACGGGTTTGAGGAAAACCTTGGTTATTCGCAAGCCTTGCCGCAATAGCCTGCGCACCTTTATGCAAGTTTCTGGCGCGAGAGTAATACCCAAGCCCTGCCCAGAGTTGATAAACTTCGTCGATCGAAGCCCGGGCCAAATCTTCGACTTTGGGAAACTGAGTGATGAAGCGATTAAAATAAGGAATGACCGTTGCGACCTGGGTTTGCTGAAGCATGATCTCGGACAACCAGACAAAATACGGCTCGGGATTGCGTCGCCATGGTAAGTCTCGAGAATTCTTTTTAAACCAACGGGACAATTCACCGGCAATCGCAATTTGCTTTAATGTAGGTTTGGGTTTCATGCTCCGGATTTGATTAACATTTATGGGGGACGGAGGCACGAAGTTTCTAGGCGGCTCGTTTTGGATTTATATTCAGGAGCATATTATGCATGGAGATTGATCGGATAAGTGAGGATTGAGATAGGGCCTTGACAATGTCGGTCAACATGCTCTCTCTAAAGCATAAAAGAAACTCTTTGGTACTAAACTTGTGGTTATGAAAATCCATGGCCTTTCCATAAAGCATATCCAACTCGACAGAACTTAGGTTTTGATACAAAAATGCCCCTAACGGGCATTCCTTGCGATCAAAACGAGCACGAAGCTCGCGGCCATTTTTAAGTACTAGAAACACTTCTTTCTCGCCTTCACTAAAATTGCGGTAGTCAGTTGATGGCAAAAACGCACCAATTGAAATTGGCATATGTTCTCGGCTTTTTCTGGTCGGGCCAACGAGGGTTTCATACGGCAAGTCTCCGCCCGTTTCCATAGCAACCGCCTCAATAATAGAAAGTGAAAGCCCCACGACTTTAAGGTATTCGACACCCCACTTAAGGTTCTTATATGTCCGTGCAAGCATTTCTCTAGTAAACACATCAAGAGCCAATGAATCTTTGCTGCTCCAAAACATTTGCTCTGGATCAAGACTATTTAGAAACGGAATTACTCCATAAACTGCTTTTCGATACTCTGAAACGTAGAAGAACGTGTTCCTGAGTGCAGGATTATTTTCATTCATGACGTTCCAGGTATTTGAAATAAAGGTGTTTAACCTGAACGATGCAAATGAGGCCAAATCGTGCTCGACAACCTCTTTACACCATTCCACGATTTCATTCTTCTCATTATCCGTGAATTTAACTTTAATTAGTTCCCCGGCTTTGTCTAACCGTACCTTCAGTCGATCGGATGACGTTTTTCCGTCTGCGTCGATCTTTCGAAATGGAATTGTTGCCTCAATACAAGCTGCAATCGATAATATTTCTTTAGAAGTTAAATGCTTCGAAAGCATGTGTTCCATTACAAGCGTACTTAATACTTCATTGATCCCCTTCCCGGGAATCACAGCTGAAGTCTGCTCCATACCAAATAGAATTATAATTGCCTTTCTAAGTACGCTGCTCTCAGCTTCAAATCCAGCCTTCGCATTCAGCCTAAAATCTTCAGTCGGAATAAAATTGTTCAAATGCTCTTTAAAGTTTATCCTCCATGAGGGATCCACTTGAACGTAGACGCTATCGTGAAATATGCCTGCTATACGGGGAATGGGTTTGTTATTCTTTGAAACATCCAGAGAATGCTCGGGCTTATGATAGTCTCTTTGTTCTGATCCCATTGCTCGAACGATTTCTACTGTCAAACGTTCAATGTCTAAGTCTGAAATCTCACATCCTAATTCGCGAAACGAGGATTCAAACATAGAAAAGTAATGACAAATAACTGAAAACGTTCGATTCGCAGATAATGTGGGATCGCTCATATACATCATTTCGGCAGTCGTTAGTGTAAACTAAAGGGCAGACTTTTGACGGTAGGAGATTTTTTCTCCAGTTAAATCTAGTGTTTACCGAAAGGAGTGCGATGACTACGCGTAAATCTAACTTAGAAAGGATTGCTCTTCGTTCTCTATGGGGCTCCTTTTTAGCCAGAGTGCCAATAAAGTTCAAAGGCGCCATTCTGCAAAAAGAATCAGAATGGAGCAGGAACCTTTTGCGCGCGATGACCACGCTTTGGACGTTTTGGTTTGTGGGTCTTATTTTGTTCAGTGATACCCAGAAGACAGGGGCGATTAGAACTTATTATATAAGTATCAGAATGGCGGTTGTAGGCTTATCAATTCTTATCAATTACTTATTGGGTAAGATTGACTTTAAACGAAACACGATTGCATATATTACAAATGTTTTAGGATTACTATACTTGGGAGCGTATGTAGCCTTCTCCTACTCTACGCTAGAACTTAGGACCACCTGGGTAACAGTACTGCCCGCAATGTTCGTCCTGACAACTCCAAGGTCTGGAAGAAACGCTATTTTAAGTTATATTGCGATCACCGCTATTGGATTATCCCTGTTTCATCAGGAAATAAATCATATTTACATTGTTAGTGACTTCTTATTTGGATTCGTACTAATTGGCGGTGGTTTAATCATCAAAGAGTTATGGCTTAATTCTCTTATACTCTTACTTGAACAAGAGGAAACCCAACGCCTAGCCTTACAAAATGAAATAAACATATTGGAAGCTGTGGAGTCCTTCATTCCCAAGGGTGTTCGAACCATGATCAAAAAGGAAGTCAATTCGGGGATTTCAATCGCAAATGTCATTAAAGAGATGTCTAAGCCTAAAGAACAGCTTCTTTCAGTGCTTTACAGCGACTATAGAAATTACTCAAAACAATCTGCGAATGTTGAATTTGTTGAAAAAGAACTCATTTTAAGTTCGGAAAAGATTATTCAATACTCAGAAGAACAAGATGCTATCGTACAAAACAGAGGGGACTCTATTTTAGCTGCATTTCTTCTTTCCGATGCTGCAGTGATCAATGCCTGTCGAGCACTTCTCGCTGGCATTCGCTCCTCAAAAAGTGAATGGGACCGAGTTCACGCTATTGGAAAATCGACGCCAGATCGTTATATGATAGTTACATCAGGAGTTGCTGTCTTTTGTAGTTTAGGGAATGAATCCAGACAAGAAATGACAATTGCTGGTAAGCCAGCAAATCTTGCATCACGACTAGATGAACTTACTAAAAATGAGCACATCAAAAATCAAATCGTACAATCCCCCTGCGTTATATTTGATTTTGAAACAAAAAATCTAATTAAAGCTTCTGGATTAAGCGTTAAGTACGAAGAAATTGATTTAACAGAAAAGAACCTAGAGGTTCGTACGTATTCAGAAGAAAAAAGAATTTTTCTTTTAAGACACAACCAATCTACAATTGATGCATTAACATTATTTTTAATCAGTTCAACCGAAACGCGGGAGGCCGCATGAATACCTTGAAAAAAGAACAGTTACTAGAATTGAACCAAGAAATAAGTCTTATCAACCCAGAAATGAGGCCCGAGGAGATACGTCTTGGAGACCCAGTATTTTGCAAAATTAAAGGCAATTCAAACTCCAGATCCGTTCGAATGTGGTCATATTGCCCATTTGGGTTTGAGTTTGTAGATAGTAAGGACTTCCCTCACTCAGTCGGTGAGTCATACCAGTTTGAAATGACTATTGGGAAAAACAGAATTGAATTGGATGGAAGTATTGTTTTCAAAAAAGACATCTCTCAAGCAGAAAGCATGATAGGAATTCGAATTAACTACAATTCACAGCTTGCGCGATCTAATGATGAAGAACGCAGATCCAATTCACGATGGAATTGCCCGGAACACTTGCTCCCTACAGGTACAGCGCCAAATCCGGTACGCTACAACGACTTTATCCTTTTTAAAGTGGTTGATGTATCTTCCAACGGTTTAAAAATAGCCACAAGCTTAAGAAATAAGATGCTCTTTGTTGGTCAAATTCTAGAATGTACCCTGAGCGTACCGATGATAGGAACTCTTTACGCTGGTGTAAAAATCAATCGAGTAGGAATCGAAGTAATAGGTGGCAAAAGCCAGCTGATTTTAGGGGTGTCTTTCATAAAGAGAGACGATATTGTTTCTTCCACTTTGTCTGAATACCTACTGACATTTGCCGAAGATTGTTCGGTAAAATCTTTGCATGAAGCTGGTTTTAATGCCAACAACTTTGGCACTTCAATGTTTGATTTTTCGTATTCGAAGAGTGCGAAGGACTATGACGAAATTTTGAATTTACGGTTCGAAGCTTACCAAGAAACTGGAAAGCTTGCTTCTTCGATCGACAAAGATTTCATGAGGGACGAATTTGATTCGCGATCAAGAATTTTGACAGTTAAGTTGAAGGAAAAAATAGTTGGATCTGCAAGGGCAATGTTTCATGAAACTGGTGACACCACTTCGCATGAACGGTACCTAAAATACCCAGAAAGTTTCCCTGATATTTCTAAGTGCCTTGAAGTGTCTAGAGTATGTGTGAAACCGGACTTCCAAGGGGCTGGGCTCGCGAGAGAACTTGCGAAACATCTTTCATTACTTACTATTAAATCAGGTAGAAAATTCATTTATTTAAGTGCCGCAGGAGAGCTCGTGCAATTCTGGCTGGACTTAGGTTTTAAAGACACTGGTGTTACTTACATTCATAAGCAACTTGGCAACCTTGAGCATAAACTTTTGATAAATGACGTAGAGAAATCCATCTTAGGACGGGAAATTTCTGGGAAAGCCTGGCTATATTCCTATGAACAGCTTTACAAATATTGCGTCGAGTATGGCTTAGTTGAACCTACTTTCATGGATACAATTCGAGTACAAGGATTTAGAGCAGCCCGAAAGATCCTATAATGGTCGACTTTCTTAGAAAAAACGATTGCTCGAAATTAGTAATCCTTTCTTACGGTTTTGTCGCAGCGTTGACTTATGATTTTGTGGCCAAGACATATAAAGACTTTCCCTTATTAGCGCTGCCTCTTTTTGCATTGTTAAGTTTGCTATTGATCCTACCTTTTGCAAAAGTCGACGGTATTTTTCGTGAATTCTCAAGAACAAACATTATTAGACCAGTCCTGTTTTCAATAGGGCAACTCTTAGTAGTGGGTGCACTTTCTTACGGAACTCCATTTGCCACCTTTGTTTATACGGCAGCTGGGACAATCTTTGTAATTACTGTCGGGAAGCTACTCTTGAAAGAGAAAATTGGGCTGACAAGCTTTTTAGGAGTTGTCATCACAATCTCGGGAGTATTTCTAATTAACAAGAATTCTAACTTACCTTATTTAGCGCTCTTTGCCGGACTAGTACAAGGTACTGGTGTTTTTTTTGCCAGGAAACGCACAATACAAGGAGCTCAATCAATAGATATGGCTGGTGCTAGCTTACTTTTCCTTTTCATCATTTCAGTTCCCATCGCAATTATTTTGACCTTGAAATACGGAATCAAAACAAGCTTCAATTGGAATGCAATTTTTATTGCCGGGTCTGGATTTGCCTTTTTGCAATCGGCATATTGCTATCTCGCTCGAAGAAACGAGAGCTGGATGTTATCTCTAGTTGGAAACACGCGTATCCCCGCTAGCGTGCTCATTTCAGCACTACTATCAACACAGGCGTTTTCGTGGCAAACCATGGGCCTAAGCGTGTTGATATTTTTAGGAATAATTATGGCATATCTTGGTTCAAGAAAGACAAAGCCAATTCAATTAATCTGATCTGACACATGCCAGGGCGCCATTTTACCAAGAATCCCACTTAACCAAGGCATTTCTGAAAAATGGTCTGCTTCATATCCAGTAGTAAGAAAAATAGTTTTAAATCCAAGCTCGGATACCTTCTTTGAAATATCCTCGCCCTTCACCCCTTCGCCTAAATTTGAATCAATATAAATTGGCGTATTACGATCAAAATCACCTTGCATAGTCAAGAAGTCGTCCGCTTTCGAAAATGTTCTAACCTCTAGCCCCGCCTGCTTAGCGTTGATTTCCCACGCCATACGGACAATCTCGTCATCATCTATCAGTACTGCCTCATACTTTCGAATAGAATGTTTAATTGTAATTGGAACAAATCCTGCCATGCTCTTAGGAATCAATCCAATGTCACTTTTTTGGCATAAACGCAAAATTTTACTTTCCTCAAACCGGCTCGTAACCAAAAGACTTTGCTTTTGAAGTTTTAGCTCTTCAATGATGTCTAGGCCGGTTTCAGAAGAACCAATTATTTCAAAATCTACCAGGAAGGTACCGTGCCTTGCACACTCAGGATTACCTTGTACCCACTCCTTTAACTGTTTGGGTTCTGAAAAGTGAACTACTTCAATTTTCTCCTCCATTAGCTTAAGCGATTCAAAGCGTCCTTGCCAAATACCATGAATCGAAAAGTCATCATCCAAAACCACAACAGGAAAGCCAGGCTTCAACTCTACCTCTGGTGTAAACCAGGCGGGAACCTCCGCCAAGGGCAAAGTAATAGTTACCGTAGTTCCCTGATGTATAGCCGATTCAATTTCTAGTGAACCGCCCCACGACTCCACCGTAGCACGGGCATGGTACAAACCAAGTCCAGAACCTCCCACTTTGCCGTAGGTTTCTCCTAAACGGCCCAATTTAGGGAGTACTTCCGCCGAAATTCCTTTTCCATCATCCCTAATCCTAAGAATAACTTGCTCTTCATTTCTTGTGACAAAAATCGAAACTGTGCCCTTTACCTCAATTGCTTCTACTGAATTGTTTATCAAGTTTGAAGTAAGACGCTTCAAGGCAACAGGATTTACATTTACAAAACAGCCCCACGATTTTTCATTCATTTCATAATCAATATCAATATTCATCGAACTTCGAAACTGCATACGCTTTTCGCTAACCAATGCATCCAACATACTTGGTAAAGACAAAGACTCTTTGTGCTCTTCTGTAGACGGTAGGTATGCTGAGGTGATATTGCTTTTCGAAATCGCTTCTAAGGCACCTATTTCCCTGTTTTTATCTAAAAGATTATTTGCTATATCTCTGATGCGATTGAAAGCACTTCTTAAAATTAAACGAGTGTCTTCTGGCAAGTCGGCCAATTCCTTTTGCATGGCCCCGATTGCAGCTAAAGGAGATCTAATGTCATGGGCAACCTGACTCGCCAATGATGACAATGACTGCGCTACTTGTAAATCTTGCTCATATTTAGAAACACGCTTCATTTGATCAGAAAATCGCTCCAACAGACTAACAAACGATCGGATAATTGGATCACCGGATTTATTGATTACTTCATATTGCAATAACAACGTTGACTCTTGAAAAGTCCCGTTCACCGCAGATTTTTCAAATTCATTAAGTGTCTTCTCAAAGTGTCTCAGGGTTCGAAGGGTACCTGTATTTGCAAAAACCACCATCAAAAACATAAAAACCGCTACAGTAAAATAAAGAAAAACATTGCTAAGAAACGCCTCTTCGCTCAATGCCAATAAATCCAAACCATATTCGACATTTCCGATCTCAGCACCATTAGATTTAATCGACAGTGAGCAGTGCTTTTCCAAAATAGACGCTTTTCTGGCCGCACCGACCAAAACTGAGTTCTCGATCCGTCGTTCAGGATCGCTGCCATTGAAGAGCACATAAGACATTTCACTCTCTCTCACTTGGCCTAAAATATTCCTTAAGGCGACTACATCCTCGGCCAGATACGCTTCTTCAATGCGGAGAGAATTGATTCTTATGTTAGATTCAAATTTATCGCTGACATGATTCAGCAAATTAAAGAAAGAATAACAATGCCACGCAAATAGAAATACAAGCAGAGATCCGACCAAGTATCTCCAATTGTGTCGGTAAATCATCCAAAATGATCTCAAAACCTAACCTCCCCAATACTAGGATATTCTAAAAAGTTTTGTCCCATATTCAGGCCCTTTAAATATTTTGGGTAGTAGAATGTTCTCACCTCTTGGAATAACGGAAGGATAATTGAATCACTCTTAATCTCCTTGAGTAACTCTGCCAGTATTTCCTTTCTGCGGGCCGTACCATATTCCTTTTT
>CAIKYX010000011.1 GCA_903831745.1 Oligoflexia bacterium | reverse complement strand
TGCCAATTAGATTCAATCTCAGATTGCGCGTCATCTAGAACAACTAGGTTCGGACGGCGTCCTTCAGCGCGGAAAAGATCAATGCAAAGATTTTCAATAGTGCGGTGAAGATAAGAAACAGCGTGTTCTTCAGAGGTCAGTTCAGGGGCTGCAAGCATCACCTTAATAAAGGCATCTTGAACAACTTCTTCTGCACGAGTGGAATCCTTCAAAATACGAAGGGCATGAGCATGAAGTTCGAAGCGGTGCGCTGTGTAGAAAGCACCCAACTGAGCAATACTCCAGAGCTCTGGGCTCTGTGTTGCTAGCTTCTTAGCCTTCATGGGAAGAACTCCTTGATAACCGGTTTGTTGTGCAGAGTCAGCCGTCGCTGCCTCTATCCCCTACTACGTACGGGGTAGCTATTTGTCGCGGTGATGGGACAAATCGGACATTTAGGAATTACCTAAATCCGACGAACCAAATTCTATCTGAAAATCCATGAATCTTTGGGATTTAAGCTCAACCTCAGCATACAGGACCCCCCTTTTCCCACTTCTGAGGCCAAAGGGGGTTAGAACAAATTTCTTTTAAAGCCCGGCTTTGCAGTGATTAGCCTTAATTGCAGCTAGGACCTTATCCAAAGAGGCTTGAGAGGCATTAAGTTGCTTAGTATAGGTTGTTTTATCAGGCTCACTCATTGAGCTCACAAGACTGCGCTGTTGGTTAATCGAATCCTGGCTATTTTGAGCTGCAGCCCAATAACTCAAACAAGTCTTTAGAGTCCATGTTGGCGCAGATGCTCCGGCAACTGATGGATTTATCTTGCAAATATAGGCCTTGCTTACACCTTTCACTTTCACGGTGCTAGAGGCACCCGCCTTGGAACAAGCTGCACCATTCACAATTGAGGCAGCGTGGGCAGTGCCTGCAAATCCGCAAAGAATCAGGGCTAGTGCCGCAACTAGAGAGGGTATCGACTTTTTCATAAATTAACGCCTTTCGGTAGAGGTGGAACTGTACAACAAGGAAACTTTTACTTATTTCTTTACTTTATAGCCCGTCGGGCACTTTGTAGCTACAAATACCTTACTTTTCCCAGCCTTCACACAGACAATCTTCTTTGACGGCGCGGGCGCACTAGCAACAAGAATTGTTTGAGTAGAAGTAGCCGGAGCAATGGTAGAACTTCCAGATTGAATCGCCTCAACGCTGCAATTTCCGGCTTTTAATAAATTCAACGAATTACCGACTGTAGTACATATGGATGATGTGTCAGATTGGAAGTTAACAGGAAGCCCACTTGAAGTAGAAGCTGTTAAGGTCAAGATTTTATCCGAAAGCTTTGCGGTAGTCGGAGTTCTAAATGAAATTGTTTGAATTGCTCGAGTAATTTCAAATGTTAATGAATAAATGTCGGATGCAAGATAGGACGAGGATGCTGGACTTGAATAATTCAATGTGCAAGTTCCACCACTAATAACAGTTATAAATGTCCCAGCGGCATAACAAACAGTTGGCGTATTTGTGACTGGGAGTATTAAGCCCATTGGCCCATTTACGAAAGGACCAGGAATAGTTAGTGGTAACACCGTTGAACTTTGGGTTGCTACTGTACCTACAAAATAACTTGGTTTCGAGCGAGCCGCAGTAATATTCACCACTTCGTTGTCTTTATACATTTGGTAATCATTTGTTTTATCTGTGTAAACAGTAAATGAACAGGAACCAACTGCAATTGGCATCAAAGTTGTACCATTTGATGTACAAACTGATGGTGTATTTGATGCGATTTTTAAAGGCAAGGTTGGAACTCTTAACTCATAGTAATTACTTGGATCAAAAGCCTCCCCGACTTTCCAAATTGGAGCAGAAACGCTGTTGTATTTTGGATTTAAAAAAGCCACACCCTGAGTATTATTAAACGTAGGTCCGGCAAAAGTTGCGTAATTATAATTAAGGTACCCACCACTCCGCACCAACAAGTAATTAGAGGCACCAATCACATCCGAAGTAGTTGTCGCACTTATGGACTGAGTTGAGTAGCCTGCCGTCCCATTAGAATTCAACCCTGTGATCGGCAATGCCGTGGCGCTATAAATACCTGCAGGGATCGAAGATGGAAGTACCAGTGTTCCAGTAAAATTAACGGTGGATAAAGACGCCTGCACTGGAATATCTGATCTAACTAAAGTGGTAGCCAAAAATGTATTTGTCCCATTTGTTAATGTCACAGTCGTTTGGTTTGAAGCAATTCCTGTTGGATTTGTCACTTTAAGACTGAAATTTATTTGGTTATTTGTAGTTGCTACGTCAATTGTATCTGGAGTCATGGTGAAGGAGACAACAGCGGGTTGTGACGGTCCGTCAGCATTCGCAACATAAGCCACTCCTTGAAATGAGGAAAAAATGGCTGACACAAGTACAGCTTTCCTAACGAAATTATTTTTTTTCTTCATTACCCCTCCAGAGGACTCTGAAACATACCATCAAGATAATATTCAATTCAAAAGGACTCACGAGTCCTTACCCTTATCTCTACTATCCCCTGACTTGCCTAGGGAGTAATCTGCCCTCATGAGGAAAAATGCCCTACTAGGAGAACATCAGGCTTTGAACTGGCTAATTTGGGGAGCCTGCCTAGTGACTTTGATTTTTTGGGCCCCATTGAATGACCCCTTTAACGCTCCTAAAAGTTGGATTTTATCCATTACGGGATTTTGGCTCATTGGATGGATACTTTTGAATTTTAAGAACTATAAAAGCATCCAAGCACTTCGATGGGCAACAATCCTCGCCTTAATTTTTTTATTAACCCTAAGTGTCGCTTATGTAGGAACAGATAATAAGTATATTGGTCTATTTGGCGCGTATCAACGGCGCACTGGATACCTGTCTTATTTAAGTCTAATCATACTTTTTCTTGCTGCATGTTATTTATTTCGCCTCTCAAACATTTCAAAACTAAGTAATTCAGCAATGGTTACAGGGTTTTTGCTATCAACGTATGGCATTGCGCAACATTTTAAATATGATTTTGTTCATTGGAATAATCCTTACAATGCTGTTATCGGCACTCTTGGCAACCCT
>CAIKYX010000010.1 GCA_903831745.1 Oligoflexia bacterium | reverse complement strand
CTCATGCGTCGATGAAAGCGATTCATGTTCTTCGTGAAATCGCAGTGGGGCCGAAGGCCTGGTCGACGGGCATCAGTGAAATCGTGTTGACGTTTACATGAGGGGGCAAGCCTGCAATCCAATAAACGACCCCTGCGATATCGTCAGCGGTAAGGGGCTGGGTGCCTTTATAGATTGCCTGCGCTTTTACATGATCACCCTTAAAACGAACATCCGAAAACTCAGTGCCTCCACACAGCCCTGGCTCAACATCGGTGACTCGAATCGGTGTTCCTAATAAATCGGCGCGCAAGTTTAGACTGAATTGTTTTACAAACGCTTTAGTGGCGCCATAGATGTTGCCACCCGGATACGGAATGTCTGCTGCAACCGAGCCCATATTAATGATGTGGCCTTTTTTGCGTTCGACCATTTTTGGTAAAATCGCATGAGTGCAATAGAGCAACCCGTTGATATTGGTATTCACCATTTGTTGCCAGTCAAATAAACTTGCGTTTTGTGCGAGGTCTAGGCCGAGTGCGAGACCTGCATTATTCACTAAGAGGTCGACGTTTTCGAAGTCTGCGGGTAATGCATTGAGCGCTTTTTTTGTGGCGTGTTCGTCTTGAATGTCTAAGGTGATTCCGAAAAAGCGCGAACCATATTTTTGGGAGAGCTCTTCGAGCTTTTCTTTGCGACGGCCAATGCCGATCACTTTTGTGTTGTCGACTGAGAGAAACTTTTCTGCAATTGCTTTTCCGAAGCCACTCGTGGCGCCGGTAATGAGAATAATCATAAGTTTTTATTTTCCGGGGATATGGTGGATGTCGCCCACCCCATAAGGATGTTGTCTAAATGGATTAGTGACATGGTGAATGTTGCCTGAAACCAGATCCCAACCGCGAGTCGTCGAGGTTCCCGCAAAGCCAATTGCGCAACCATTCAGACGCGTTGGGGTTTCAGTATCGCCCACGCCAAAGGTTACGTCTGCTTCGGTAAGTAGAGTCCAGGCTCCTGCGCTACGTAAGCTGACATCGTATAGGGTCATCGAACGGATAGGTTTTTGATTGCAAGGCGCTTCGTCTCGAGCGAAGTCTTCTGCAAAAGGATTGAAATAATTTGGCTGGATTTTACTGCCTTGATACCGAAGCGTCGCTACGGGAGTCGGAGTTGTCGACGCGGATGAAAGGTCTCTTACTGACAAAGTGTAATCGATATAGGTCGCAGTCGTAGTCCACTCTAAGGTGAATTCATAAGGCGTTCCCACCTGCCAGTTGAATGGTTCCGTACAGCTCCATCCTGTTCCTTCGCCACCGAAAGAAATGCAATTGAGTGAACCGCTATCGATGACTTGACCTGATTGTCCGGCGTTGTCCCAAACCGAGAAGATTAGGTTTTTGTTGAAGTTCCCACCGTTACAATTGCCAATGCATTTTTGAAGTCCAAAATAGGCGCCTTCGACCGAACCCGCGCTATAATAAGTTCCATCTGGATCTGAATTGGGGATCAGCGTGATTCGATACGCATCACCAGCATAGCCTTGCGGGGCATAGAAAGTTTGCGAGAGATAAATTGAT
>CAIKYX010000009.1 GCA_903831745.1 Oligoflexia bacterium | reverse complement strand
GGAATAGGTGTCCGACAACTTAGATATTAAATAAGTGTCGAACACTTATTTAATATCTAAGTTGTCGGACACCTTTTTCTCAGGCTTTTCGGCGCTGGGTATTCAGCTTGCTGATTTCATTCAATATCCAAAATGTCTTGTACTCGGTTTCGAACTTAGACGGATCGAACTCGACCACTACTTCTGTAGTCGAGAGCACGAGCACATTTTGCACCACTTTTTGGTCCGAAAGTTCTTGCAAGTGAGTCAGTGCCAAGCCGGCTTTTTCGAGCGCCGGAGCAATGTTGAGTTTGCTTTTTCCTTCATCCACTTTTTCGGCATGGGCAATGTTGGGTGCAAAGGCGAGAAGCGCTGCAAAGCCTGTCGCTGTGAGTGTTCTTTTCTTTGAGGGCTCTGCGAGATTTTGTTCATTCACGAAGGAGATAAACTGATCCAAGAAACGAACGTCGGTGAGTACGAGGTCTCCAGAGAGTAACCCCACGGTTTTAAATACTTCGACCAGATGAAGCGTCTTGGATGAACCGACTTGAAGAATCTGGGTGACAAAGCGCTCGAGAATGGCCAAGGGAAACTCGTTTACGCCGCTAGCATTGGGTTTGCCATAACGAACGCTGACGGCAAGCAGTCCTGTGCAAAAGCGAAGCAGTTCGCTCGTGTTGATATAAGTGAATTCGCGAGAGCGGTTTCCGTGGCGATCGACTTCGTATTCGGTGTTTACCGACTCGAGGGCTCGAATCTTGTTATTGGCTGCCCTCAGTCTCGACGTGACTGTTTTGACCATTGCCATGAACCACTCTGGAAGCTTGGCCAATGCTTCATCGAGCGTAGATCTTGAAATTTCGATGTACTCGATGGTGGTAACCGCTTCGGCAGAAGCCGAACGGGGTTGATTGTCGAGAAATGAGAGTTCGCCGAGGAGTTGGCCCGCGCGAATGGTTTCAATTTCGATGGTGCCTTCCTGCTTTTGCTTGAACACCCGAACGACACCCCGTTTGATGAAGTAGAGGGAGTTCGACTGGTCTCCTTCGGTGAAGAGAAGTTCGTTTGGTTTCAGCGATTTTTCATTTGCACTCATAAAAGCCCCTTATTTCTGCAGCATCTCTGCTGACCCATCCCAATCCGTCGGGGGAGGGGTTTCTTTTAAAATATCACATCGATCGTAGAAAACGCGACAGACTGAATCGGTTTCGATGAATTTGCCGAAAATGGCTTTTGCTTCATCCCATTTGCGTTCGGCAAACTTTTGCCGACCCTCTAATAACGCCCTGAGGGCTTCGGGATCGAAAGGGCGATCGCTGAGCTCGACCAGCTCGGTCGATTGGGTTTTACCCTTTACCTTGACGAGGTCGATGACCCGGAAGAAAATGCCGTGGCTTTCGGGGTCCTGAATAGCATTCAGGGTGTTTCGCGTGCAAATCACGTCGACTCCGTAAAGGCGGGTCAAGCTCTCGAGCCGGGAAGCCAGATTAACGTGATCTCCGATGACGGTATATTCGAAGATTCGGTCAGATCCCATGTTGCCGACGCTGACCATTCCCGAGTTCAGCCCCACGCCCATACCAACGTCGACATTGTATTTTTCTTTGATCTTCGGGGCGATCTCACGAAGTTTCTTGTGCATCTTAACCGCAGCCTGCGCAGCTCGGGTGGCGTGATCCATCTGGTGAATCGGCGCACCCCAGAAAGCCATGATGGCGTCTCCGATGTATTTGTCGAGGGTTCCTTCCATTTCAAACACAATCTCGGTCATTTCAGAGAGGTATTCGTTTAGAAATTGCGAAAGGACTTTTGGCTCCATGCCTTCCGAGATCGTAGTAAAGCCGCGAAGATCGGAAAACAGGATCGAGAGGTCGCGTCGTTCTCCTCCCACTGCCAATTTCGATGGATCCTTGAGGACCAGGTCGACGACTTGCGGAGCAAGATAGCGCGAGAAAGCGGAGCGAATGAATTTTTTATTTCGTTCCTCGAGGATATATCGAATGGCCAGAATCAGGATGAAGATTCCCAGAATCTCGATATTCAGGAAAGCCGTTGGAAGATTGATCTGATGTGAGAAAAGCACCCAGATATCGATGAAACCCACGACGGCAATGAAACCTGCGAACATCAGGAGGCTTGGAACCGCTTCGAATTTCGAAAAGAGAAATGCAAAACCGAATCCGAAAACAAGAAGCAGCAGAAGCGGAAGCCAATCGAGATTCAGGCTGGTGGGAGAAAGAATTGGATCATTCGAAAGCAAGTTGTCGAGTGCGGTGGCGTGGCCCTCGACGCCGGGCGTGTTGGAATCAAATGGAAACGCACGCATATCATAAATGCCAAGCGCGGATACTCCGAACAGCACCAGGCTATTGTCGAGCGATTTTTTAATTTCTTGATAGAGCGGGTCGCTTGATCCGAGGGTGGCCGCCCTCAGTACATCCCAGGCGCTAATGTATAAAAAAGATTCGCTTGGTCCCTTGAAATTCAAATCGATGTATCCCAAAGAGGTGGTAGGAATGATCTGATCGGGCGTTTTTGAAAAATTCATTTTTTTGATCCGTGCATCGTTCGTGAATTCGACGTGCGGACTGTCTTGTAAGGCAAGCGATGCCATGCTGAGTGCCAAGGAAG
The DNA here is from genome assembly GCA_903831745.1 of Oligoflexia bacterium. Lineage (GTDB taxonomy): Bacteria > Bdellovibrionota > UBA1018 > UBA1018 > CAIMNF01 > CAIMNF01. The sequence goes on along the minus strand of CAIKYX010000009.1, from coordinate 3,068 downwards.
GATAGACCTCGCGATCATGAACGAAAATGAGAGGATACCTGCGGATGTAGCCGTCCGGGTCGGGCGAAATGAAGAAATTTCCTGCAAAGCGGGCGGAATCGCGGAATTGGGCAATGTTTGCGACAGTGGTCAGCATATACGGCAGCGGCGTTCGGTCCATTTCGGCCGAACTGAGTGAAGACCGTTCTGGTAAGGCGAAAGTTTGTAACTGTTCGTTGAAGTCTTTGGCAAAGCCTTCATCATGAATCGGACAATCCTTGGGTAGATCGTACCGGGGCTGGCAAAAGGCTTGAGCCGAGTAACCCAGGACCAAGCGATCGCGGTACTGTTTCATGACCTGGGCGAATACCGGGTCACCCTCGAAATTCTTGATTTCGTTGATCAGGGTGGAGTTCTTTTTCTCGAGCAGGGTATAAACATCCTTGGGAATCCGTTCTTCCGGCTCGGAAAACACCACGTCCATGCCCACATATTTAGCACCCATTTTAAAGGTGGTGTAAATCACATCGGCGAAAACTTCGCGATGCCAGGGCCAACGACCCAAATGATTCATGGCCAGATCGTCTGCTGCGACAATGACGATTTTTTGCTGGGGCTTACGAATGCCTCTCCAGCGAAACTTGATGTTGGTGGCAATGCCGTTGATCGAGCGTGAGATCGGATAGAGTTCGTTTCTGAGAAAAGGTGAGTCGAGCTTGCCTTGCTCTCCCAGATCAAAGGTAATTTGAAATAGCGAGCAAAGTGCAATGATCGGAAGCGAAACCATCCATAGCGAAAGTTTCATGAAACTACCGTGCTTCTGGCCTTCTTACGGAAAAACATCAGGACGGCAGTCAGTACGACGGCGCCGAGAAGTCCAAATTGAAAGCGCTTCAGGGTTTGGATGACCTGATCAATATTCGAGCTCGCATAAAAAGAAGAGAGCATGATGATCGGCAGATAGATCAGGGATGCGGAAACGTTCATGATGTAAAAAGTGCGGGGAGCAACCTGCAGCGAGCCCGCCGCAAAAAACAACGGCGTGCGGATCAGCGGCAGAAAGCGGACGATGAAGAGAAACTTGGTGCCTTTGGTGTTCAGGAAGTTCTCTGCCATGAGGACTTTCTTTTCAGAGAGAAGCCATGAAACCGGCTTGACCTTCAGAAGCCGGGTTCCGAATTTCCGCCCCAGAAAGAACGTAACCGTATCACCCGACATGAGCCCGAGAAATGCAAATACCATCAGGAGCTTTAGGTCGAGCACGCCAAGCGCTGCGAGCACAGAGGCGGTGATCAGGCAAAAGTCGGAATTCATGGGCAGGCCCACGCCGCATCCAAAAATCAGAAAATAAAATGCAGCATAAACGCTGGGTCCCGAAAACTGGGAGAGAAACTCGCGAGCTTGATCCATGGTAAGTATTCCTTACTTTTAGTTTATCGCAAGGAGCAGGCAAGGCCCAAGAAAATCATGCGCCAATATTTCGGCGAAGCAAGTCGAGAGCTGCTCGTGCGGCCCGCTCTTTTCCGCGGGTGCGGTCAGCTTCAAACTGAAATTTGCGCGTCAGGGTTTTGTTTTCTGTCGCAAGGGCAATCCAGACGGTACCCGCTGTTGCAAAGGTATCTCCCGAATGATTGCCGAGATAACCGGTGATGCTGATTCCGTAAGTCGATTTCCATTTCTTTCGAATCGCTTCCGCCATTTCTTTGGCAACGATTTCTGAAACGACACCTTGGTTCTGAATGGTGGTGTTTGAAATTCCGAGCTCTTGTTCCTTGATGCTCGTTTGATACGAAACGACCGAACCCATGAATACATCGGACGAGCCTTCAATCAGGGTGAGAATGTGCCCCAAGTATCCCCCAGTGCAGCTTTCGGCGCAAGCCAGAGTTTCGTGCCTCGCTTGAAGGGTTCGGATGATGAGTTCTTCAAATCCTTCGGGCTCGCATCCGTAAAAATCATCGCCTAAGTAGGTTCGAAGGTCGGCAGCCATTTGTTCGAATTGTTTTTCATCTTCCTGAGACATCGACTTCATCTGCAAGCGGAGGGCTACGCGAGTGGACGAAGGAAGAAAGGCCAGACTGAATCGTGGATTGGCTTTTACCTTTTGTACGAACGGATCGCAGCGTTCGGCCAAGGCACTTTCGCCGATTCCGGTGGTCAGAAAAGTACGTTTCAGGATTTTCTCACTGGGCTGAATCGATTTTTTTGCGATATAAGGCAGGATATAGCGTAAAAACATGCTCTTGGTTTCGTGGGGCACACCCGGCACTACGAAAATATCGACGACTTTGTTTTGATGGGTGAGGGTCAAATGTTGTCCGGCAGCGGTTCCGCAATCGTTATCGATTCGAACGGCAGACTCGAGCAGCAAGGCCTGTTTTTTATTGCTCTCGCTCATGATGCGGCCACGCGATTTAAAGTACGCTTCGACTTGGCTGATCCAATCGTGATCATACGCCAGAGGGATTTTGAAATATCGTGAGAGCGCTTCTAAAGTGATGTCGTCGTGGGTGGGGCCCAGGCCGCCGCCAATCACGATGGCATCACTGAGAGGCAACAGGTAATCGAGCGCCGAATTGATCTCATGAAAGGCATCACCCACCGTGAGGTGGCGAGTGACCGAGGCGCCAATATCAGTGAGCTGTCCGCTCATCCAGTGAACGTTTGAATTCAAAACCTGACCAATCAAAAGCTCATCACCAATCGTCAGTATCGAGGTACGCATGTCTGATCCTTTGCTTTATTCTTCGTCTGCTCTTAATTTCTCGAGAACCGAAAAATCTTCGAGGGTTGAAGTGTCGCCAGTCGTGCTTCCGGTCGTGACCATTTCGCGAAGCAGTCGCCTCATGATTTTTCCGGAGCGGGTTTTCGGAAGTGCATCCGCAAATCGAATTTCATCTGGTTTCGCGATCGGGCCGATTTCGCGAGCCACCCATTGTCTGAGTTCTTCTTTGGTTTCGTCCAGATTCAGATTCGCACGCGCGTGTGCCTTCAAGGTGACGAAAGCAACCAGTGCGCTTCCTTTGATTTCATCGGGTCTCGCGACCACTGCGGCTTCGGCCACCTTTGGATGAGCAACCAGCGCACTT
>CAIKYX010000008.1 GCA_903831745.1 Oligoflexia bacterium | reverse complement strand
GGTTAAGAATGGCTGGATCGCTCTTGCACTGGGTAATAACCGTCACTGGGGAACCGCTGGAATGCACGACAGCGAATATAGCGCCGAGCAGTCGGCTCTTCGTAACTGCGGCGGCGAAGCAAACGGATGTCAAATTGTCCGTTCTGTAGCTTCTTATGACTACATGGAAGATATCGAAGGAATTTGAATCAAGATCATTTTAGCTGCTTTGTAGCAGCCTGATACTTAAAAGGCCGCGTGGGAAGATCCCACGCGGCCTTTTTCTTTAAAATAATCTAACGATCAATGATGATAAGTCGAGAACGAGTTACCAATCAAAGTATTGATATCGTCGTTAGGATTTGATCCTCCGCCATTCATCGCAGGAGACACGATCAGAAACTGATTCTGAGGATGTCCGCCGGCATCAGGAAGAAGTCCATCAACATATTGCTGATTGTTTCGTGCACTCAGGAACATATACACCAAACCGAACTCTTGAAGCGCGTTCAGGTTAGTCGACGTCGTCAGAGTGTGCAGACCATCCAACATCGGACCAAATGCCGTGTTTAAGAGACCTACAGCCGCTTTCGGATCATCATAAACAAACGCATTTGTTGCATTTGCCTGAATGTGTGTCAGAGCATCCCAATGGGTGACTGGATCTTGAACCCAGCCTTGACCATAGATGTAATTGACCACTTCCTGCGGATTATTGAACGTCTTGGTCGAGCAGACATTACGTCCATCCACCACGGTAGAGTGAATGGTCCCATCACCCGGAGTACATGAACTTCCAGAACCTGTCCAAACCCCGCTGTGTTGACTACATTGACTGTAGTTACCATCGTATGCTCCTCCTCCAACGCTACAAGTACCAGATGAATTATCATCCGCAGTACAAGACGCATTCAAGAAGAATGGATCTTGCGTACAATCGTACGAAGGATTCGAAGCAGGCCCCATGTTCACCATTGCCCACTGAGCAACGTGTTGCCATGAAGCAGTTCCGCTATCGGTATAGGCAAATACGCTTCCACCTAATCCAGTGAAATAAGTGTCATCGTATTTTACTACATGATCAGAACTGGTGTAAGGAGTACATCCGCCACCGTTACCGATGCAGATATCGTAATCGAAGTTAGCCAGACCTGCAAGCCAAGCCCGCAGAAGCGTGCTCGAACGGAGCTCCGTCATGACCGACGAGAAAATATCCATCTGGATTACAAGACCAGGTATCGCCCGAAGCAGTACATTTCCACTGCGGCACAATCACGTAGTGACTTGCATCCGGTGAAGTTCCGCTACTCACCACCGAAGCGCCACTGACGCTTCCGTTGGCATTGAGGGTTACCTGAATTGCCTTCATGTCGCCTTGTCCCGAATTACCAGTAGAAGGAATCGCACCGACTACACCTTGTCCGCCATTTTGTGGCCAGATTTGGTTGGTTTGGTACACGATTGGCATCGAGTACGTATGCGCGATCGGCGAAGTACTGAGCGCTGTATAAGTAAAGGTACAAGGCCCCATTCCGCCACAAGACCAGCTTCCACTGATGTTATAGATATTGCCTGCGGCACATCCGGCACCCGTAGAAGGAACTCCGTGAGCTCCGCATTGAGAAGAAGTATCCAAGATGACCAAAATGAATCGTTTATTGAACAATTCATCGACCATCATGTGACCGTTCGACGCATTGATGAGTGAAAGCACACCGTTGAAACCGCCGGCATCCATATTAGGCTGCAGGTAGTAAGCACCAGAAGTTCCACCATCATTTACATGAGTGATCAATGAAGTATGAGTAGTACCATCCACTGCACCTACAGTAACATCAACTGTTACGAAAGGAGTCGGTGTACCATCGTTTGCAACGCAATCGTAGGTTGGCGTAGCAGCAGGTTGTGGAGGAGTATAAAGCGTTGGATTGCTTCCCCACTGACAGTTCGAATCATTCCAGTCCGGCTGTTTTGAATACATCACGAAGAACGTATCCTGGCCCGTACGGTTTTGATCCTGATGTCCGGTAGAATTTACAATCGAAGCTACCATTTCCGCTTGTGAAGGAATCGCTCCACCAAACTTCTTGAAGAAGATGGATCCAGTCCATTCGCTTGCAGCAATGTCAGATGATAGGGTTGAAGTATCACTATTGGTGTTACTTTCCCAACATGCATTGGTAAAAGTAAATGTATCATTCCATCCCAAGTGATACGGATTACCATTTTCAGGCCCTGAAGAATGGTTTGGAATCGCTTCTGAAGAAACCGAATTATTGGTTCCATCAGTCGCAAGCACCTTATAGGTCGCCGAAGAATAATCCATTCCACCGCCCCCGCCCATACCGGATGGTTGTGGCCAAGTATACGAATCTGCCTCGAGCACCAAGCGGGCGTTAAAACCAGCTTTAGTTGCAGCCATACCTCCGATGGTTCCGCTGTTATAGTTTGCACCGAATACCAATGAATCGATGTCTGACAAACGATAATTCACGTTATTATAAAGAGCCGTTCCGAGTGCAGTCAGCACTCCGGTATGAATTTGGGTTGCACCCGAACCACCCGTTTCAGAAAACATAGGTCCGTGATTGTTGTCGCCGCCGCCCATGTCGCTTGCACTTTGGTTACGACTGAACGAAGGAACCGTGTTATGAACCCAGCAAAAAGCTGAATCCACGTGATTTCCGCCTGAACCAGTACCGACTGCGATGGTCGCTCCCGGAAAGGCTGCAGCCAAGTCAGCAGAAGTACAGTTACTGGTATCACCGAAAGCGCCACCCGATTTCAGAACGAGAACGTCAAAGTGAATGACGTTCATCATCATTTTTGCAACGGCCGCGGTACATTTAAGTACACTCGCCACTGCGCCGAGCGAAGAATCACAGGCAGGAAAAGCGGCTGCAGCCGAAGATGCACCCGAAACTGTGTTGAGTACGATTTGTGGAACCGTACCGAGTTGTCCTTCTGCCGAACTATGATCGTTATTGGCCATCGCATCGGCAAGTGAGCTATCGCTGGTCGATGGAGGATCCATCGCTCCGTTTGCAATTGCATCGCTTACAGTTGCGCTGATGCGTTTGCCGGTGTTGCAATCGATGCATATACTGCGGTTGCAGCATCGGTGCTTAAGCCTGCGGTAGCATTCGCTACGGCATCGCTGATCGCTTTTACCGTTTCTACTGCGGCCACAGTCGAATCTGGATCTGTAATTACCGGAGCAGTCGGAAGGTCGGAGCTCGCAGTTACGATATTTACATAACTTCCGTTAGCTCCGCAGTCCGCGATCACTTTATACGGCGTACCTGCATTCAATCCGTTCAGGTCGGCATTTGCATCATCAGTATTCTGGATGCTCGCAATCCCCGAACCATTGGTGGTACCAGTGGCCAGAATTTCGGTACCGGTAATGTCGTAGACGTTAATAGTACATGCCGCAACCGGACCCGCATCACGCTGGCGAACCAGAGCCGACTTGCTTGCAATCTTTTTCGATTTTTGTTTTCGTGTAACCTGACGTGCGCCATGAATGGCGGCACTTAAATTAGTCACCTGAATTTTCAAGCCTCCGTCATTCGTCACGACAGTGCTCGGCAAAGTAACCGGTGCTGCCGAAGTCGGTGCCGCGGCAGAAATAGCTGCATCTACCGCTCCTTTACTACAACCGGCCATGGTCATGGCGGTCACACCCAGGAATGCAGCAGCTTCTAAGAGCCTGCTTTTCTGGTTTTTCGTCGTGCTACCCAAACGTATTTTCTTCATGTTTCGTCTCTCCTCGAGCGGTAATCAATATTCGTCTTTAAAAACGGTTCACGTACCTATCGTTCAGATCGAAAAAAGGTTGAGTTTTAATCCAATAATAACGGGGTCTTGATGAAAAATTGTCCCACGGATTAAAAAACGCCAATGATTTTAAGAGGTGCTTTGCGACATTTTTAAATTACTTTGATGTATTCAAAAGGCTGATGACCGGCAATCATCCGACCGGTTTGAACTTGTATTAATTACATAATCCGTGTATAAAATTTCGTTTATGAAAAATTTCCTCCGTCAGATCTTTTCGTTTCAGTCAGGCGCAGCCCACGTTCACGCAGTCGTACTGGTGCATCCCACCCCAAGCGACATTCCTTTGATCAAAGCGATCCTGAGCCATGGACTCCGCCCTGTAGCGATCGTCACCTCACTGGATGACCCAATGACGGCCACGCTTCAAAAGAATGAAGCCCATTGCCTGGATGTGATTACGGGCAATGCAATCGAAGAAATTATTTTTCAACTGGGCGCTCTGCACTATGATTACTCCGCAGTCATTCCGGGTTCAGCAACCAGTCCGCATCTTTCACATGTACTCGCGGCTAAACTAGGCGTACCTCAGACTTTTGTCGACTCCAAGCATGCTCATCACGATCAGATCGACATCAAATGGGCGCTCGCCGGTAAAGGCTTGCGAATTCCGCAACACACCATCTGCCCATCGATCATTCATGCCGTTCGTTTTGCCCGCAAGTTTGACTACCCTGTGATCATCAAACCACGCTCTGCAGCCCCCGCTTATCTGACTTTCAAATGTACCAGTGATGAAGAGATTCAAAATGCTGTTACCACCATCAAACATTCTAGCTACAAGACCGAGAATACCTCGAGCCTGATCGTTGCTGAAGAGCATTTGAGCGGAACTGAGTACATCCTGAACATTTTTGCCGATGGCCAACAAGTGCATTTGACTGGCGCATGGGAAACCCGAACTACCGAGCAAACCCAAGGTGATCCACTCGTTCATGACTTGATCCTGAGACGCGATATCCGCCACCCTCACCTTGAAATCCTGACAGAATATGCCATTGCTGCCACCAAAGCGGCGGGCATTATCCGCGGAGCTGCTCATGCCCGCATCACCCTGACTGCAACGGGTCCGGTCCTCATGGAACTCTCCGTAGGCTTCGCCCATTATAGAACTTCGTTGATGACTCAGATCTTTGGCAACTTCGATCCGTATCATGCCGATATCGAGGTCTATACTCGAGGAAACACCCGGGTTCCAGCGGTAAGCTATTCGCAAAACGTACGCATCACTTCGCATCCGGCTGCCGCAAGTGGCATCGTCGCTCGAATCGAAGGCATCGAAAAAATAAAAACACTCAAAGGATACGTCACCCACTCGTTGACTGCCCAAGCGGGTCAAATCGTATCAGAGACAACTGCAGCGGGTTCGGCACCCCTGACCTGCTGGTTTGCCCATGAATCACAAGAAGCCGTTCGCCTATCTGCACTGATCGCTCATAACGAGTTCAGACTTCAGCTACAGGAAACTGCAGCTGCAGTTCCCACTCAATATGCTGCCCGCAATTAGTGTATGAAGGGTTTGTCATTTCAAAACGGAATTGAATATCGAATCGTCATCGAAGGCGAAACTTGGCCTCAGGGCGAGAAACTCACGGGTCGACTCGAGGCAAAGTCACCTACCAAGCTATTTGTCGCACTTGCAGAAGCCCGCGACAAAAAAGTAAAAGACAAAGACGCCAAGGCTTTTAAGATCATCGAACCCTTAAATGCAGAGGCATCGCCGCTCGACTGGAACTTTCAGCTTCCTCTGAATGCGCGTATTTCTGACAACACCGGAAGCCTTTACATCGTTTATGGCGCCGATCATACACCCGAGAAACTGGCGCATTTACGCCTCAACATCCAACCCCACCTACTCCTGCGCGATACGATCGACTTATTTACCCATCACTACCGTTTTGCACTCAAGAACACGGTGGCCGGCAAAGACCAATGGGTTGAATTCAAACTCGATCCACCGGATTCGAAAGATTGGAATTTTCTAGAGCAACTGATCCTGCAGCTTCAACTCAATGAAGACACAATCGACGCCAATTTCATCTTTTATCGCAAGGAAGTGGATGCCATGAAAGCAGGCCTTTCGACCAAGATTACGAAGCGCGAGATCGAGCAATCGTGGAATCGAAAACTCATTGTGCATGATTTCAATCAACGCCTGAACAAAGACCAGGTCGCCCTGATGGTCGATGCCGCGTTTACCGAATACCGCCAAGCCGGCTGGCTGTCTTAATTTACTCCCATTTCAGCTTTTCGATGAATTCGGCATTGGTGGTTTTTTTCCAGCTAGCCTCGAAACTCGCATAATCGAGCGAACGATCGAGATCCGGCAAACAAAGCGTGTACTCGAGATCGATCGGGTACTTTTGATCAGCATAAAGATAGAAAATGCCGAAACAAGCGCGCCCTTTGAGTTCGTTAAAAAAAAGCGAATGCAGCTCATACCAACCGGCCTCGTTCCGAGTCCGCGGCGTTCCGCATTTCATGCAATCCACCGCAGCGAAGGGAATAAAATTGAAATTCTCACGCTCGGCATGAAAACGATTCTGGATCGCCACCGTACCAACCCCACTGGCAGGCAGATGGATCTGATCTCCAATGATTTCGAATCCAGGCACGCCTTTGGGCATCGGAAGCTCTACCGCTGGCAGCGAGATCAAGGTGCTCGTTTTATCAGTGGTAGAATCACAGCTTCCAATAATGACATCACTGAACCCCTCCTGTGAGTAAGGCGATTCATAATAGAACCCAGACACTTTTTTTTGCACATTACAGTATATCCAATAGAGATAGAAGTGAGTCGGATCAAACGCCATCCCCTGAAACAGGGTCATCGAACCCCAAGGAATCCGCTTTTGAATGAACGTCGAAAGGTGCATCGAGTGAATGTCGATCGTGCCCACGTTATTTGCAATTTCGACGGCACCCGTTTCGTGCAAACCATGCCCCGAAACCTTGACCGAATAATCGGTGAACAGATTTCCCTGAGTCGGACTGATCTGGATCGAGGTCGCGGGTTGAGCTTGCGCTGAATTCGTCATTAAGAACAAAAATCCGAGACAAAAACATTTCTTAAGCATTGAACACTCCTGCACCAATTTCTTGGGTGCAACCTTGAGTACCCCAGCTCATTCATCTAGTAAATTTATTTAATTGAATATTTTAGATGCTCGAAATTACTCGGAAAACCCATCAACCGACTGAAAGAGTCCGACCTGGGTGGCCGCAGCCTTTACCCGAACCGACGCATCCGAACCCGCAAGATTGAGGAGTGACTGAGTCGCGACTGCCGGCATTTTTCGAAGCGCAAGCACGGCTTTTTCGCGCACCCCTTCGTCGAGCGATTGCATGCTGGTTTCGATCACACCGAGAAATGCGAGACTGCCAGAGTTTCCGATCGCATCGAGGTAGATCTCCTGCTCATCCGGCGTAGCTGCGTTCGTCAAAAGGCGACTCAACTGCTGCACATCCTCAGAAGCAGGCGTCACTTGATTCTGGATACCCGCCCCGAGCGCGAATGCTGCCCCATACGACAGATTGCCTTGTCCTGAGAGTAAGAGCGTAGAAAGAAACTGATGGGTCTCTTCTGAAAAGGGGGCTCCGGCAGTGGCCAGAGAATTAAGCACGGTCACTCGCGATTCAGGGTACTGCGCGTAAATCTTAATCAACGCCTGCTGAGCTTCAGCGGTTCCTACTGTAGCCAATACGCCAATCGAGAAATTTCGCAGATTCGGCTGATCCAAATGAATATTCATCCAATCATTGAACTGCCTCGGGCCTTCGGAATCAGCGACGATGGTCCGCGAAACATCATGATAGAGCTTCAAACGTTCGGGTTCGTTCATCTGATTGAAACGTTCTAGCCCACCTCTCACCTGAGACCACGAGGCTACTCCTTTAGACTCTGGAGTCAGGCGCAAGGTATCCGGCCTCACTTCATCAGACTGTGCAACCCTTCGACTGACCACACTATTCAGTCGTCGAATCGTGTAACTCGAAACCGCAAGCATGAAGCTTTGTTTGGATACCACGGCTCGAGTTGCCTCTTCGCCTCGCCCGGAAATCAATTCGAGGGTTCCGGGATCGCGCGTGAATTCGTGCTCAGACTTGACAATTCGAACCGACAACCCTGCAACAGAATTATAGAGCGTCTTTCTCTTGAACAGGCGTTCAGGCTCATCTGTGTATTCGGCTTCGTATTTACCGGTCGTATCTTCGTTTGAACGATACGCAAAAATCGAAGCAAAGTCCTTTAAGATATTCTGTTCATTAATTCCCGCTTTGTCGCGCGCGACTTCTGATTTGATTTCAACCAACTTCCAATTCGACAGATGGATTTCGAATGCCAGCCTCGATTTTTCGCCATTCGATAACTGATAAGACACTCTTGCCGTCTGTTCGTCTTTCCAATCGACGGTAAACGACCCGCCGAAATCGATATCTGCAAACGGTTTATTCTGCTCCGGCCCCTGAAGAACCGCAACCAGGTGTCGGTGAAACTCGAAGGTTTCGGTCTTCAGGGGTTTTGCTGTCGTGTGGGGGGACACGAATGGGTTAAAAGCAATGATCGGATCTACCACTTTTCTGAGTGCTGCTGATTTTTGAAACCAAGTCGCGCACAGGGCCAGTAGCAGCATTGAACCAATAAAAAATTTTGTTTTCATGTGGCATTCTTTCTATTGTGCGCATGAAACACTTGGGTCGAACGAATAGCATTTGCCACTCCATTTATAAAACGACATCTTCATGGAGCCGAGATAACCATAAACATTACCCCCGAGTAGCGAAACCCGGCCAAAGCCTTGTAGCTGAGGCTGAGTGCCCGCGAGAGCCTGCGCCAGAGTCATGTTAAAATGGGCACCGGTCGTGCCACTGATCGCATCTACCTGTCCGCCGATACCGGCTTTCATGAAAAGAAATTGTGCATATCCTTCGACATAGGCCGCGGCCGTGAGATTGGCCTGAAGATCGCCAGTTACTTGTGAACTCGCAAGTAATGAAACATCAGGCGCCACTGATGCAGACAAATTGCCTTGGAGCGAAACTCCCGAATCTACCGCGAGCACCACCGGACCCACCGGATACGAAAAGATCGGAAACGCAATTTGAGTGGGGGCAATGCTACCGTTATAGCTGTAGGTGCTTCCGTTTTGAACCAAACTTCCGGTCAACACACGGGTGCCTCCAATATACCAATTGGTGTTGTAGATGGGCGTATTACTAGATGTTCGCGAGCCCGTCAGAAGATTGAACAAACTTAAAATTTTTGATTTACCGAACATCTGAAGCGCAGTTTGCGATTGAACGCCTTGACCACTCGAGAGTGGATCCATCGCCTGTGAAACCACCAGCGGCCTACCCAACAGCTTCGATGCAAGTTGCACATGGGTCGAATCATTTGCCACTGCAAATGAAAGCATAGGAAAAAGAAGTGCGGGCAAAAATAAAATCCGTTTCATTCGATAAACTCCTCGTGAATTTATGTTTTTAAAAAATAGGACACCAACAAGTGAACGACACTTACGTCAGGGGCTCAACTCCATTTCTCAACATAGAGATGAGCAATCACCGTGCCGTGATGAAATCGAATCCGTGCGTGATGAGTGAGAAAAAAAATGACAGCAGTATCAAAATGGCTCGATTGCTGGTGTCAAGTTATTTAACGCGTTGGATCAAATATATTGAGACGACTTCTCTCTTTTATATTTTGTCTGGAACGTCCTCAGCCTATCGGCTTGCGGATTATTCCAGACAAAATGTAAAAGCGAGCACTCCCCCACATTTATTAAAGCTACGCCGCCGCTTAAGGACGCAGCAAAGGCACTAGGTCTAAACTGGGCAAACTCTGGCCTTCGAAGTGATCCCAAGAACAATCCGCAAGCCGGTAGGCTGAGGACGTTCTTGGGATTACTTCG
>CAIKYX010000007.1 GCA_903831745.1 Oligoflexia bacterium | reverse complement strand
TTAGCTCAGCTGGTTAGAGCAGTCCGCTCATAACGGATTGGTCAGGGGTTCAAGTCCCTTAGGGCCTACCATACTTCCATAAATCCAATTTCAGATCGCCCAGCTGCAGATTCGCCTTCACGCGGCGTACTTTTGTGTACGCCTTGGTCGGCTCACTTTGCTGTTCATCCTGAAATTTGATTTATGGAAGTATGGTGGTTCTTATGGGACTTGAGCGGAAGTGAGTGACAGTGATGCGGAGACTGCCTGCAGGCTATTTTTCTTGGATTATCAGAATATTTCAGCATAAATTACAGATGATCTAATCTGAATGGACGATCATATCAATTAAGGGACTGAAGCGGATTGAACATTTTTCAAAACAAAAAGCTTAACAGAGTTTCTATCGGATTTATCGAGGCAGTTGCACTGATTGCGATTTCGTCGGCGGTATTTCTGATTTTTGGTACCTTCAGCTTTAATAATGAAAGAGAGCGGCTTTGGAAAGAATTAAGAGACGGACTTTCCGTGAATACGGAACAGCTGGTAAGTGGTCTTGCATTGCCTATCTGGAATCTCGATGAAGCACAGATCATTAAGGTTCTTGAAAGCGGCATGAAAGAACCGTCGCTTTACTCGGTCAGCCTCGAACTACAAGGCAAGAGTTTTAGTCTTATTCGTGATGAAAACTGGCAAGTGATCATGGGCAAATCCAGTCTGTTGTCTGAAAGCAATCTCATTTCTGAAGGCAAGTCAGTGGTCTTTTCAGGAGAAGAAGTCGGTAAGATTTCCGTGACTGCCAGTGCAAGATTTGTTGAGGGGCGTTTGAAGTCGATAGCCACGAACTCCGCTCTGGCTGCCCTCATTTTTGACGTTCTTCTTATTGTCGGTCTTTCGCTGGTAAACTGGGCCATTGTCATCAAGCCACTTCGTCTAATCGAACGAAATGCACTGGCAATCAGTACCGGACAGAATCAGGTTTTTGCACTAAAACGGTTTCCTTTCAAAGGTGAACTCGAGAGCCTATGGTCTTCGATAGAGCGCATGGTTTCGTTATTGGAATCGCGTTACCTTGAGCTTAAAAAAGCAAAAGAAGCTGCTGAGAATGCAAACCGTTTGAAAACGGAATTCTTGAATATTGCAGCACACGAGCTCAGGACGCCGTTAACTCCATTGACTCTTGCTCTTGAAAAAACTAGACGGGATATACAAAAGGGAGTTCCGGTTGCCCAATCCACCTTGGACATTATGAACCGGCAGGTAAAGCGCCTGACTGTGCTCGTAAATGATCTTTTAGATGTAACCCGCTTAGAGAAAGACGGGCTGACTCTCAGTCTTGAAAAGACGGATTTGAACGAAATGATTCTCCTTTTTCTCGAGGAATATCGACAAACTCCAGGACGCAGAACTCTGATTTATCAGGAGCCTTCTGAATCTGCGCTCGTCGAAGTTGATCGCGAAAAGGTTTTTCAGGTGCTGTCTAACTTTGTCGATAATGCGATTAAATACAGCCCCGAGGATAAACCGATCGAAATAAAAATAGAACATCCTTCCACCGCGTGGGTAAGGGTAAGTGTTGTCGATCATGGGTCTGGAATTTCGTGCGAAGAGCAGAAATTGCTTTTTGAAAGATTTGTTCGGTTGCCGTCGGATGCCATGTTGAAGCATCCGGGATTGGGACTTGGATTATATATTTGCCGTAAAATACTTGAACTTCATAAAGGCAAGGTAGGAGTGATCAGTGAAAAGGGGCAAGGAAGTGCGTTCTATTTTGAAGTAAATAAAAATCCAGCCAATGGAGGCGAATGATTAAGAGGTCTTTCGAATCCATTTTTTCAGAATCGATTTTTCGATGCCGTTTTCTTGAATGATCTTGTAGCCGCGATTGAAGTTTTCTAATGCTTTCATTCCGTCAGCATGTTTCTTGCTGAATCCGATGTAGGCATTCGATTTAGCAACTCGCTGAAGCATTTCGACTTCCGTCAGTGCGTCGGCATTCTTTAGAATTTTTTTTGCAGGTTTTGTTTCATTGTTGTTGACCACAACAAGATCGATGCGACCCATTGCTAGCTTTTTAAGATTGGTTTCTTCGCTTCGCCCCTCTTGCAGGACTATCCCTAGTTTTTTAAGATTCAGAATTTCCTCAGGATATTCATAGCCGGTAACAATGCCAATGGTCGTACCTTTGGGAAGCTTTCCTTCCGCAGTAACTTGGATTCGCTTGTTCTTATTTTGATATAGGTCTGAATAAAGGGCGAAGAGTGCTTTCTTCGGAAAAATAATTGCATCTTTCAATTCCGCTTCGGGTGACATGCTAAAGCACGCCGCAACCAACCCTTCGACCGCAAGGTATTTGCACCGGGAGTAAGGATAGATCTTGAGGTGAACGGCGACTCCCGCAGCTTTAAACGCCGCCACCACCAGGTCATTTGCAAATCCAGTTCCGTCCTTATACGACCACGGTCCGGCTGCATCCTCGGCTGCTATGTCCAGCGTCGACAGGCTCTTCTCTCCAAAAGCAACACTTGGATTGAAACCTTGTAGCAGTAATAAGATATTAAGCAGTGCGCTCATGAATTTACTCTTAAAACTAAAAGAAAAATCCGAATTTAAGCAGGGTCAAAAGCGGAAGCGGAATTTTTCCGACCTGATCGCCCTTGTCCTGAACATCCTTTTGCAGTTTTTGATAATCTGCAGATGCGATCAGGGTTGGGTCGGTAATGTTTGAAGTCAATTTGGTCGTGCGACTCATCGACAACTGAACGCCGAGATCCATTCCCATAAAGAAGCCAGAACTCCAAATCCAGTTCCATCCCAAGTGCGGAAGAAAGAAAGCGTTGTCCTGGGTAATGTTCAAAGTCGCTGGAATGCCAGAAACGGTTTGCGTAGAGCTGCCTTCAAGTGTTTGATTGCCCAGACCTGCTCCTAAAAAGAATGCGCCCTGAAACGGGTACCATTTTAATCGCACGTCCCATCCAGTGATTTTCAGGCTGACTGAACTCAGGGTAACTTTAGGAAAGTATCCGTAGCCCAATGACAGGCCGAACATATCGCGAAATTTTGATTCGATACCATAAGAGATCGGACGGGGAAGGGCTGCAATTGTACCATAGGGACCAACCAGAAATTGGCCGAGTGGCCGCCATGTTTTTCCGTAAGTATATTTCTCTGATTCTTTTTCAGGTGCTTTTTCAGCAGGTTTCTCTTCAGGTTTTTCGGCAACCTTCTCGGCTGGCTTTTCAGTCACTGGTGCTGGAGTAGCAATTGGAGCTGGGCTTGGCGCAGCCGCTGTCGCATCTGTAGGGTTCTCTACCGGTTTCTCCATTTTTACCTCAACTGGTTTATCCGTTGGCTCTTGGGCTTGAGGTGATGCGGCCTCTTCTGCTGTAGCTTTCACTGAGTGAAAAGTAGTGACAGATAATAAGGCTGCGAAGGCGAAGACAAAACTTAATTTTTGCATAATGTTGGGATTAAGTCAGAGATTGAGAGCATGGAAAAGAAAAATCCTCGGTTACTGGTTAAAAAAACAAAATTAATTGAAAGCAGTTGAATGTCGAACAGGCTTTTCAGTCCTGGTTTTTGAGACTATAAAGCCTGCTATGGAAACTATCGTCGTCTCAGGAGCTGGTTCAGGAATTGGTCGCGCTATTTGCAAAAAATTGAGTCAGGAAGGCAAGCAATTGATTCTTTTGGGAAGAAGAAGAAGACACCTTCTTGAAGAAACTGCGCGCACACTTCAAGGCGAACACCTTATTTTTCAGGCGGATGTTTCGAAAAAAGCCGACTATGAAGCGATTCATAAAAAGCTTCCTGAATCGATTAACATTACCGGTATCATTGCCAACGCCGGCGTCGGCGGCTCGAATGAATACGGAGATCGTGATCGTTGGGATGAGATTCTCAATGCCAACCTCACAGGTACTTACTATTTGATTAATGAGTTTCTTCCTTATTTAAAGCGCTCAACGAATCCGTGGCGACATATCGTCATGACTTCGTCGATTCTTGCAAAAATTGGGGTGCCGTATTATTCCGCATATTGCGCCTCGAAAGCGGGACTTCTTGGATTGACCAAATCTCTGGCGGTAGAGCTCGCTCGGGATCAAATATTGGTCAACGCGATCTGTCCTGGCTGGGTCGAAACCGATATGGCCGAACAGGGAATCAAGCTTCTTGCTGAAGGAATGAAGAAGCCTTACGCAGAAGCGCGTGCCGAGCAAATGAGCTTCGTTCCACTCGGCAAAATGGCAGAGCCAAGCGAAATTGCCGAAGTCGTGAATTTCCTTCTTTCAAATCGTCAAATTTCAATGACAGGGCAATCGATCGATGTGAACGGCGGCGCGTTCATGGCGTAAGCGATGAAACGAAAACCCCTGATCGCTACCTGACTCTTTTTGTCTTTTCTTTGAACATTGAATGAGTGAATATTATAAAAAGACATAATTTAAGAGGGAGTCTTGTTATGAGTCATTGTTTGAATCGTTTTTTTCTGCCCCTGTTTGTGTTGGCCGTATTTTCTGCGAACACAGGATTCGCAGAAGCACCAAAACCAAAATATGGTTCGAATGCGATTCTCCTTTCGCAATCTCATGAGTACTTGAAGCACAATGCAGCCCCGGACTATTGGGTTATCAGTCCCTATTATGTTCCTCAGCAAGATGGGCGATCGTGCTCGCTTGCAAGTGTGACCATGATTGTTAATGCTGCCCGTTCTGGGCAAAAGCTTACTGTTGATGACGAGCTGGCTACGCAAGCCGGTGTTTTAAAACGTGTCAATGACGAGATTTGGAATAAAGGTCTTTCAGACGTCGGTCATGGCATTTCTCTCGATCAACTCAAGCCCCTGATTGAAAAAAGTCTCAAAGCGTACAATGTCAATGATGTTGCAGTTACCGTCGTCCACACCAACGATACTTCCGAAAAAACAAAGAAGGCCCTTCATCAGGCATTGGTTGAAAACGAAAAATCTGCGAAGAATTTCATTATCGCCAATTTTAATCAGAAGGTTTACACCGACGATGCAGAGGCCGGGCACATTGCGCCAATCGCTGCATACGATGCTAAAACCAAGCGCGTTCTCATTATGGATCCGGATCGCTTATGGTATGAGCCATACTGGGTTTCTGAAGATGTCTTTTTGAATGGCATGGCCACGCACGACAAAACCAGCGACCAATTTCGCGGTTATGTGACGATCTCGATTCTCAAGTAATCAATCGCGGCCGTTGATTGTTTCGTTGATCCAATAATTCTGTTGATCGAATCAAGGATAGGTATATAACGACTGCATTCGTAGGAGGATGCATGCAGTTTCGTTTCATGTTCTTGCTCTTGCTTCTGGTTCCCGCTTTTGCTTCAGCGCAAATTGCTTATTTCGATACGGGCGGTAACGATCTCATCAAATACCATTTAGATACTCATGTGCTCGATGCGCCTGTTCATATGAAGAAGGCCGACGGTTCTGAGGTTGAATCCTTGTACGACATGGCCTCGGATTCTCAAGGCCGGCTTTTTGGAATCAATTCTGAAACCAAACTATTTGAAATTAATCCGGCGAATGGTGTGTTGACCGAGATCGGTGCGACTGGAGTAGGGGCGATCGGATTAACCTTCGGGCCTGATGGAATGCTTTGGGCGGCTGGGGCCGGACCTGCCGGTGGAAACATGATTTACCGGGTCGACCCTGCGACTGCAGTCGAAACTCCAGTGGTAGGAATGCTCGGAGCAACTCCATCAGGTGATATTGCATTTAGTCCAAAAGGCCCTCACAAACTTTATATGGCGGCGGGAGTTTGGCCTAATGATCTTTTGGTCGAAATCGACACGACGACTGGTGCAACGACGCCAGTGGGCGACTTCGGATGCTCTTCGGTATGGGGTATGGATTTTACCGATCAAAACGAAGATATCTTCGCCATGTGTGGAAGTGGCAATGTGATCATGATGAAGCGAGTGGCGACAACGGGTCCTCATCAATGGGTGCCGCAAGCAGTAAATGCCCACGAAACCTGGGGTTGTTATGGTGCCACGAAAGCACATTGTACGGCGACGCCTGCGATTACGTTACTCGATGGCACAGTACCTCCGGTAGTCATGAGTTGTGGAGATACCCCGCATTTGAGCGGAGCACATTCAGCTAGTTGTACGACCCGCCATCAATGGCGGGTAGCCCATATCAATTCAAACAATCTTGAAGATCAGAGTATTGAATTCACCGGTACAGGAATGCCCGGCGAGTTGGATTTAAAGGACGTACGATTTGATGCTTTGAAAATCAATCACCATATTGCAGGCGAAGTGCGTAAATTTGCAGTGCATCTGACGAATTGGTGCGAAGACACTTACGAGCCAGCTCAGACCACTGAATATGTATTTTCAGTAGCGCCCGCTCATTTGGAATGGAAAATCGGGCCCAATCCGTGGGAGCAACAGCCAAATCAAGCGCCCGAATACTACTATTGGGAAGAAAATACGTTCGCTGTTAATTCGCCCGGCAATATCAAGTCGGTGCAGTGGCTGGCGAACGGCAATTTGATCGCATCCGGTGCAAGCACAGGACACACCTGGCAAGAGCAAGATGCTGGAATTCAGAATATTCATCCGATTGTTACTTTTGAAAATGGGTGTGTGAGCGAAGATGGGCGAGATATTCGAGTGATCGATGACAACGTCGGCATTCCGAATGCTTTTTCGCCGGGTAACCACGATGGGGTAAACGACACTTTTTTGTTACAGGGAACAGGATCGTCTATGCTCGAATACATCGACATTAGGATCTTCAATCGCTGGGGGCAATTGGTGTTCGAAAAGTTAAAAGCACCGACTGCGCAGGATGCTGCGTGGGATGGAAAGTTCAATGGACGCGAGGTGGATGCAACCGTTTATGTTTACGATATTGTCTACAAAATGCGGGACGGTGCTGCCCAAAGCAGGCCGGTGCACAAAACCGGAAACATCACAGTGGTGAGATAATTCGCACTCAATTCTTTTGATGTTTTCCGAGTAGGGTAGATAGCGAATAGCAGAGAATATTCGTTTTGAAGTGTGGCTTTATGTGGCAAAATCCAGCGCATGAAGAAAATCTCTTATTTTAGCGTAATGACATTGTCTTTGAGCTTCTTGATGGGTGCGAATTCCTTTGCCCAGAAATTAAAAGCCACTTCGCATCAATTTCAGCAAGGCCCCCATTTTTCTCAGGCTGCTTACGAAAAGATCATGGCTCAGGCAAAAAAGGACGCAGGTTCGCGTGGTGTTGCCGAAGTCGACGCGTTCGATTATGCCTCGGGCGTACCTGAAGATTTTAAAAACCTGACTGCTGAACTGGTTGGCGGCAATCGCTGGCAAGGTGGCGTAGAAACTGCGATCAAAGAAAAGGGCGTGCAAGATGGCCCAGCACTCGCAACTCTGATTTCGAATTACGAAAAGATCTATTCAACACTTTCTCCGTCGTCAAAACTGGTGGTTGCACAGTTAATTGCACTGAAGCCATTTCGTGCGATTACCTATCGTATGCGCACGATTCTCGAGCGCGACCATACGCCGATGGTACATGGAATGATTATTTCTTTTATCCGCGGTATCAATGCCAGCGTAAACAATATCTTTCCTTCACAACAGTGGAAAGCGGGCTTTGCATATTTGACCCAGCCGTACGTAGGCGTACCGGGGCAGATTGGTGACGAAGTTCAGCTACGAAATCTGATTGCAGGTGATGTGAGTACAGCATTTGTTGAACTCTATAATCGGATCAATGAGATTCCTACCAACTCACCTCTGGCAATTGACAATCGCATTTTCTGGGGTAAAGCCAATTTTGCTTCGGATAAGGATCGTTTTGTTCTTTACGGCAATGCCGAGAAAAATACCCAACTCTCCGGCATTTCTTTCGCAGTCAGTGGTCTCTATTTCATGGTGGCCTATAACTGGTTCGACATGTTTAGAACCGCGCAAGATTTAGGTACCGTCTATGGGTTTAGTACTGTGGCAAGTCCGGACAGCATGACGGCAAAGCGAAGAGTTCACGAGATCGAAAAAAATGATTCCCTGTTCAAGCTTGTGCCAGGCGAAGAAACTTGGACCCGTAAGGGCGGTAGCAAAGGACTGGATGCAGAGGATGGCAACGGGGCCTATGATTGGTTTATCGCCGGACTCAGACACGCCAAAGCTTCTTGGGCATTTACCAAAGGGCTTCAGGACAAAGGTGATTATCATCAAACGACACTGCTCGATCCGCGTGGCTTTTTGCCCTTTGTTCGGGTGATCAATACTTCGTTTACCAATGTCGACGACATTATCCTGGGAAAGCCTGTGCTGAGCTCGATGGTGGCAGGCGACGTGGTACGAATCAATTTTAGGAGTTTTTTCAATACGCCTCCTGGCGATTTGAAGAAGTTTCTTCCGAATGATTTTGAGAGCGATTTATTTGTGGATAAAGAAAAGATCGAGCCAAAATCTCATCTTCCTTACCGAAATTACGACCTCGGAAATCCAAAGGGCTGGTTGGCCGATCGTGTTGCAATCTATCGAAACTATTTTCCATCCGTGAATAACAGCGAAGACGTCAAGAAAACTGCTCGTATCCTGAATCAGACTTGGGGAGGTACTCCATTCGGAATCGCCATGTCTTTCATGATGTTCTAGTTCGTTTACGAAGTTATTCAGGAGTTTATGGTTGAGGGTTTTTTTCTAGGCCTAAGCAGCACAGAAGTATTCGCAATTTCCTGCGCCTATTTTGCGATGCTTTACGTGATGATTTGCGTGCCGGTCGCCTGGTTGGCGAATCATGGCGGGCAGGTGTCGTGGCTTCAAAAGATCGTGTCTGTGGATGTTCCGAAGGGGCAGACTCGGTCCGAGATTTTTAGTTCACTCGTTTCGATCCTGATGTTTGGTTTTATCGGCGTGTTCAATCAGTTTGGGGTCAAGCAAGGGTTTTTAGCGATTGAGTATCACCCTGGTGCACTTCAAGTGGCTCTCGAGGTAATGGCGCTCTTTTTTTGGAACGACATTCACTTTTACATCATCCATCGCATCCTGCACTTTCGCCCGTTGTTTAAAAGCATTCATTTTGCACACCACCGCTCTCGAGTGGTGTCGCCTTATTCGGCGTTTCGAATGCATTGGCTCGAGGCGCTGCTCTTGGGTACGGTCATGCCGACTGCAATGCTTATGCACAAATTTGGAGTATGGAGTCTTTTAAGTTTGCCCGTCATGAGTCTGGTGCTGAATGCGCTTGGGCATAGCAATCTGACGCTTGGATCGTTTACCAGGCGACATGCCGCCCATCATCAGGTGGTGACCGGTAATTATGGCTTTTTGCTTCCGTGGTTCGATCAGTGGTTTCAAACAGGAGTTCGCGAATGAATTATGAGGGTGTTTATGTTGTCGGAACTGGAGCGTTCATGCCGGGTGAGCCTGTATCGAATGAGCAGATTGATACGTTCATTCAGCCGATCAACCGCCAATCTGAACGCCTGAAGAAGAACATTCTTCGCGAAAACGGAATTCAAACCCGTTACTACGGCATTGATGCCGAAGGAAACACGACTATTTCATTATCGAAAATGGCCTCGAACGCAGTTCATGCAGCACTCAGTGATGCAAAGCTTACCCTTAAGGATTTTTCGCTTCTGACCACCGGTACGGTCGGTGGTGATGTTGCGGTTCCGGGGTTTGCTAATATGCTGCAGGGCGAACTCAAAGCCCCTCCGATGGAAGTCAGCACTCATACCGGAATCTGTGCCTCAGGTGTGATTGCGCTTAGGCACGCGGCCGATGCGGTAGAATTGGGGCGCCATTCGAAGGCTTGCGTGGCGGCATGCGAATTTCCGTCGCGCATGTTCAAGAAAACCCGCTTTACCGAATCGGGATACCATGCCGATTTTGATTCACACTTTTTAAGATGGATGTTGTCCGACGGAGCAGGGAGCATGATTCTGTCGAACGAACCCCGCGCGGAAGGGGTGAGTCTTAAGCTCAATCACATTCATATTAAATCTTTTAGCGGTGACTATCCGACGTGCATGCAAATCGGGGCCCCTCTCGATCAACCTGAAAAGTCTTATTTGGATTATCATTCACTTCATGACGCCGAAAAGGACGGATCTTTTTTGCTCAGGCAGAACATTCGACTGCTACCGCATTTGTTTGAGCTCGGAGTTCATGAATATATCGAGCTTCAGAAGAATGGGGTGTTTAAGGCAAACGAGATTGACCACTTTCTTTGCCACTATTCTTCCGAAAAATTTGCTCCAGTGGTCGCTGAATTGATCGAAAAGGCCGGTGCTTCGATTCCAAAAGAACGCTGGTATTCGAATCTAACGAGAAAAGGTAACACCGGCTCTGCGTCGATCTTCATCATGCTTGATGATTTTTTGAAGGAACGACCAGTAAAGCCGGGTGAGAAGATCCTTTGCTTTATTCCAGAGTCGGGTCGCTTTACCGTAAGTTTTATTCTGCTCGAAGTAGCGGCTCCTCAAAGTATTGCGAGTACCGCGTTTCCGACTGATGTCGAAATTCCAGAGCCCGCATTCGCGACGGAAGATGAAAGATTGTCAAAAGTGCTACAGCAATTATCGTCGGTCTGGCACGACTATCGCTCACGGTTTTTACGGTCTAAGTTTCATCAAAAAATCCACTCCCAGCGATTTACCGAAAAGGATTACCGGCACTGGATGGAGAATTGGGTGCCGCAGGTCCGTGAAGGATCGAAGTGGATGAGGCTGGCCATCGCTAATTTGGGTGAGCAATATTCATTTTTGAAAGAAACCATCGACACCCATGCAGGCGAAGAACAGCATGATTGGAAAATCCTGTTTCAAGATTACTTGAATTCGGGTGGCTCAATTACTGATCCTGATCAGCTGAAGCGAAATCGCGGTGGTGAGGCTCTGAATGCTTTCATGTTTTACCGGGCATCCCAAAAGAATGCGCTCGATTTGTTAGGTGGAATTTATATCATCGAGGGTACCGGACAGCGAATCATTCCGGCCAAGCTTCCACTCATCAAACAACAACTCAAGCTTGGGCCCGAGTGTTATCGATTTTTGCAATATCATGGAGAAAATGACGAGAATCATCTGATTCGTTGGATGAGCGCAGTTTCATTCGCAGTTCATCATTCGGATGACCCGAATCTCGCCGAACGAATTGTTGAAACTGCAAAAACAGTGGCCGACCTTTATCTGATGCAATTGGAGAACCTCGATCTATGAACGTAGAGGCGTGGGAGCGACTGCATGATCGTACGGACCCGAGCCCTTGGCTTGCTCTCGAACTCGATCAGAGTACGCCGCTTGCGCCCGAGTTAAAGAGTGCGTGGACCAAGGATGCGAGTACGCGCTTTCGCCAGTTCGTCCTACCCTTGCTTCGTCCGTTTCTGCGTATTCAGATGGGGGTGTTTCAGGTTTACCGAAGTTTTGTACCAAATGCATTCAGTTCTTCAAAGGTACTTCATCGCATCTTGGTATTTTGCCTTCGCAATTTTGTTACCCCTGAAGCCAATTTCATGCTTTTCAGGCATTTTCATATTGGCTCTCAGGTTCTCGAATTTCTAAAGGACAATGTCAAAGGAGTAGAGGTGAAGACCAACCCCCTTTACCCAAAGAGTCTGGAAGAATTCAAGGAAGATCTTTTCATTCATCACGATGTGAATTTGTATAATTTCATTATCGAGCTGAATATCGAGCTTCGAAAAAAGGGCTTGAAGCTCGAGGCCAAGTCTCCGGTCGATTTCAGTGCCATTCGGGTGCCGGATACTAGGGTCGGCGATTTTAAACGCGGTTTTTTGAATGTCGTCGACCTTGAATCGGCGATCGAGATTTATACGCCTGTATTTCAGTTTTTTCTGACGGATCGCGAATTCTGGCGCTCGACCCATTCTTTGCAATTCGACGAGACCATTGGGCTTTATTTCGCCAAGATGTACGGCCTCGAGGGGCGTTTGGTGCTATTGAACAACAAGCATCCGATGGTTCCTGCCATTACTGCGGAGGCAGGCAAACGGTTGTTGCTTCATGGGGTTTCGACCGAGTCCTTGCATGGAATTCTCTGGTCGATGAAAAATGCTCAGTCTTAAGGCGCTGATTTATTTTTTGGGCTTTCTGGGGGTGGCCCAACTCGGCGCCAGTATTGGCTATCATCGGTTCCTTGCGCATCAGTCATTTAAAGCTAAACTTTGGTTTGAACGATTAATTGTGATCGCGGGGTTGCCTGCGGGTACTCCGGTCCAATGGGCCGGCAATCATCGTGCCCATCATCAGCACGCTGACACCGAACTTGATCCTCATTCGCCACATTTTCATGGTTTTTGGTTTGCACATAATGGTTGGTATCTGCAAAAGCACAGTGTGTTGATTTCGATTCTCTACGCGCTCGCGGGTCCGCTTCGTTCGTATTTTGATGCGATCTACCGTCCTCGCACTAATCAGCAATACGTTCATCTGGCGGGGGATATTCAGTCTGATCCTTTTCTCAGTTGGATATCACGCCCTTGGAACTATTTTGGGTGTGTGGTGATTCATACGACCTTTACCCTTGGAATTGCAGTGGCGTGGATGGGGTGGATCGGTTTGGCGATAGCCTGGTTTTGCTATGTCTGGGTTTACAATTGTGGTGATGCGATTGATAGTTTCTCGCATCTTTATGGTTCGCGCTTGCCTGGGCAAACGCATCAAGCCACCAACTCCTGGTGGATTGCGCTCATTACTTTCGGTGAAGGCTGGCATGCCAATCATCATTCCTATCCTAAATCTGCGAGAATGGGCTTTGGCCCGCGTCAGTGGGATTCGAGTTTTCTACTTCTTTCCGGCCTAAAACGAATCGGTGTGATTGAGAGCAAGTTTGATGCAAATCATCGCTAGGTGTCTTTTTCGCATTTATCGATTTGGTTTGAGGCGGCCCAAGGTCATTCTTTGGACCACCGTATTGGCTTTGCTACTTTCACTTGTTTTTGCATCGAGAATTCGGTTCCTGATCATGATCGAAGATCTGATGGATCATGATTTTACCACCTACGCATCGATGCAGGACCTTCGTAAGAATTTTCCTGACAAAAATAATATCTATTTCGTGCTGAAACGAAAAGATGGACAAGGATCGCCATCGAGTTCCGAGCTCTGTGATCTCTTGGCGTGGATGGGGCAGGCTGCACGTATTTCTGGAGTAACCCACATTTTTTCTAGTTTTGGGCCACGAATTGTCAATCACACTCAAAGTACCATCCGGTTTGATCCGATCCTTCGCCCCCAGTGTGGCCGTTACGGAAACGACGCGATAGAGGCGCCTCAGGTCAGTGCCGAATTGAATCAAATCAAGGAAAGCCCATTTGGAGGCTTTCTGACTTCATCCAAAGCCGATGATGTGGTGGTCAGTCTTTATTTGCAGGACGAAAAGCAAGATCTTCGTTTCGGAGCATTCAATCCGAAATTTGTTGAAGCCGTTAGGGATTCCTTGAAGACGACTTATTTAGCGGCGCATCCCAATCTCGAAGCGGTGTGGACTGGAATAGGAACCTATCAGTACTATTTGAAATTGGCCTACGATCAATCTGCGATTTTGAACTTGCTCGCGATTGCTGTGATTTTGATTTTGTTCCGCTTAATTTACGGCACTTGGAAAAGCGGGCTTATTTTTCAGGGGACACTGATGATTACCCTGATGTTGGTCTATGGAATCATGGGGCTCTTTTCCTATCCGATCGACTCGCTTTCAAATTCGTTACCGACTCTCGTTATGGTGGCGACTTTAGAAGATTTCATTTACCTGAGCTATCTGAAGCAAAGAAAGGGGCAGAGTACGCGATCTGCGACCCGAAAAATCCTGGTTCCAGCATTTTTTACTTCCCTGACGACCTCCATTGGATTTGGTTCTCTTTTGACCAGCGATCTTTCGATTATCCGTCGCTTCGGCCTCGAGTGTGCACTTGCAGCGCTAGTCGAATACTTTGTCATCATTTTGGTGTTGCCGAGCTTCTTGAGAAAGTACCCGAATCTCGATTCCTGGACGATGAATGGAATCAGTGGGCTTGAGCGGTTTTCAGGTTTCATTTCTCGAGTTCGTGGAAAGGCTCGGTTCAGTGCCGGGCTTTCGCTCATCTATTTCGGGTTACTCTTCATCCCTGGAAATTTAAACGTCAATGATTCTCCGGAAGAGATTTTCCCTCAGGATCATGCGGTCGTGAGAGCCGCTGATTTTTTAAAGAATACACGCGGTTGGAAATCTGAGGTCAGTCTGGTCTTTGAAGATGATCGGCACGAGGCAAGGAATCGTCAGATTATTCAAAAGATCCGGTCGGACGAGCCTCTGGTAGCATATGTTGAAGATCCCTATCGATCGCGTGACTTTCTCGAGACGTCAAAGCTGGATGACGAAAATGCCTTAGCGCGGGTGGTTTGGAATACGAGTGTATTTGCCCGTCGTCTGGTTTCTGAAAACGGAGATCTTCGGGCAGTGCTCTATCTGAAATCCACCGACATTGTTCATATGAATGAACTTCGAGTGCGAATGGCGGCTTTGTGTTCTGCAGATTGCCATCTGGCTGGAACCTTGAATTCTTATGGTGAATTCGGAAGCCGGGTCCTGGGAACTTTATTTTCAAGCCTCGCGTCGAGTCTACTGTTGGTCGGGCTGCTTTTGGTATTCCTATGTGTTTCTTTCAGAGAAAAAAGAATCATTAGGCTTCTGCTTTCGTCGATGTGGGGGGTGACCGCTCTGTTGTTTGTCTTTTGGGCGTTTCAAATCAAGGTGTTTTTTGTGACGAGCATCATAGCATCGATTGTTGTCGGTCTAGCTGGTGACAACGCCATTCAATTTCTTTTTTTCGGCCGCAGGCGAGGACTTCAAAGTGGAGTCGATACTTTGGCCGTTCCGGCAACGCTCCTGACTTTTTGTATGACCGCGGTTTCGGGAGTGCTTTTCTTTTCTGATTTCGGGGCCCTTCGGGTGCTCGCCCTTTTCATGATTCTAGGTTATTGGCTGACGCTGATCGGCGATGTCTGGATTCTCAAAGGATTTCTTGCTCCCAAAGCAATCAATTCGATTGACTGTAAGGATTGAGTTCCAAAATTCTGGGTAAACAGGTAGGATGCTCCGAGCGATGAAACGAGGAATCCTTCCCGAGCAACGACGATCCCAACTCAAAAAACTACTCACCGAGAAATCCGGAAAGTCGATCATCCGCTTGATTGAAGCCCACTCTGGTTTAAGTGCTCTCATTGGTTCAAACGCCAAGGTTCAGGCAACTGATGGAAGTACGAAAACGTTTGATGGCATCTGGTTGAGTGGTCTGACGGATACAGCCTCACAAGGGGTTCCTGATCGCGAAATTCTCGGCATTGCAGCCAAACTCAATACACTGGATCAAATTACCGCTGTGAGCGATCGCCCGATCATTGTTGATGGTGATTCCGGCGGCACGATGGTTCAACTCGAGTACACGGTTGCGGCGCTCGAGCGTCACGGCGCTTCGGGTGTGGTGTTTGAAGACCAAATTTATCCCAAACAGAACAGCCTGATTGAATGCGAACACTTTTTAGAAAAGCCCGAAAATTTTGCCAAGAAGCTTCACCTCGCACTCAGCACCCGAAGGTCTTCTGATTTCATGATCTTTGCCAGGATTGAATCCTTTATCGCAAACGAAACGGTGGCGCAAAGTTTAGAAAGAGCCAAGATTTATTTGCAAACGGGAGTGGATGGTATCGTCATTCATTCTCGCGCTCGTTCGCCTGAAGAGGTTTTTGAATTCTCGAAGGGGTATCAGGTGCTGCTCAAAGAATCGCGAAAGCAGGTTCCATTGGTGTGTATTCCCACCAGCTATGGTGCCGTCAAAGAATCAGAGCTGATTGAACGAAATTTTCAATTCGTCATCTACGCCAATTTTCTATTGCGTGCGGCAGCTCGGGCCATGGGCGAAGCGGCCCAAAGTATCCTGAGCGAAGGAAGATGTCAGGAAGCGTCTCAGCTTGGTATTTCGCTGCAGGATCTCTTTCAGCTGATTGACGAACCAAAATGAATCCCGCACATCTTTTTGAAATGCTGAAAGAGCGTGGGCTCCATACCTGGGTGGGTGTGCCCGACTCGAGCCTTCAACCTTTGCTTGATCTGGTTTTGGTTGCTCCTCAAATGCTTCATACGGTGGCGAGCAATGAATGTGAGGCGATTGCCATTGCATCAGGAAATTATCTGGCGTCGGGACGTCCTTCCGTGGTTTACCTTCAAAACTCTGGGCTTGGAAAGACGGTTCATCCGCTGACCAGTCTTTATGGTTCCGAACTTGCGCGAATTCCGATGCTGATGCTGGTTGGTTGGCGTGGCAAGCTTGGCGGAAAGCCCGACGAGCCTCAGCATCAATGGATGGGAAGAGTCACTCCGCAGCTTTTGGATCTCCTTCAAATACCGTATCGCGAACTTGAAGAAAACAATGCTGCATCGGTGTTACCAGAACTTTTTGATTTATTGAAAGAGGGGCCTGCCGCTCTCTTGGTGCCGCATCAACTGCTTAAGTCGCCAGACAGTTCGGCGGCCATTGAAAACAAGTCTTCGTTTTCGTGGCCACTTCGTTGGCAGATTATTGAGAAGGTTCTGGATACACTTCCGTCTGACACTTATTTTTTTTCTACCACGGGTAAAACGTCTCGAGAGCTTTTTGAGCTTCGAAAAAAGCGAAGTGAAACGCATGCTCGCGATTTTTACTGTGTCGGAGGAATGGGAACGGCCTCGTCGCTGGCCTTGGGATTTTCTCAAATCGAAAAAAACAAAAAAATCTGCATACTCGACGGAGACGGCGCAGCCTGGATGCAGCTGGGCAGTTGGGGCTCGGTGATCGCCGCTCGTCCCGAGAATCTGGTTCATTTGGTGATCGAAAATAATATGCATGAATCGACGGGTGGGCAGCCCTTGTCGGGTGATGCAAAGCTCTTGATCAAAGTGGCTCGCGCCTTGGGGTATCCGATTTGTGAAGAGGTTGAAGGGCTTTCTCAATTAGAGGCTTTTCTAAAGGGTCTTCATCGTGGGCCCTATTATTTTCAAGTTCGTTCGCAGTCGGGGAGTCTGCCTAATCTTGGGCGTCCGGATCTAAGCCCAGCCAAAAATGTAGAACTCTTTTTGCGGGAAAGAATGAAATGATTAACATAGGTCGATGGCTAGTCTATTGGCTCTGGACCATATTGATGTTTCGCATCAGTGCTCTTTATCTGGTGTTTTCTGGTGAAGAGTCGTGGCCACAGTATTGGAAACACGTTCGAGTGTGGGCCTGGGGGTCGCTTAAGATCTTCGGAATCAAACTTGAAGTCATTGGTCATGAAAAGGGTTTGAATTCCGCTTCACCCACAATCTTTATTTCGAATCATCGTTCCTGGCTCGATCAGATCATCATCATCTATCTGCTGAAGCGCCCCATGCATGTGTATTCAAAGCGCGCTTATTTTAAAATTCCAGTGCTCGGTTGGGCCTTAAAAAAAACACTCACTATTCCTGTTGATCGTGATACGAGTCAGCGCCCGAGCCCGGTCGAGATGGGAGTTTATCGAGTCAGGCAAGAGCATGATCTTCTGATTTTTCCGGAAGGAACCCGCGGAACTGGCGAAACGTTGATGCGATTCAAGAATGGGGCTTTTCAAATTGCGAAGGACGGGCACGCAAAGGTGCAAGCGATGCATATCATCGGTGCGGAATATCGACTTTCGAAATTAAAGCCACTCTTGAGCCTATCGCCAGGAAAGGTTGTGGTTATTTTTGAAGATCCCGTCGCCGAGCCGAATCGCGAAGCGTTTTTCGAGAAGTATGCAAAAGCTCATGAAGAGGCGTGGCTTAAGTTTGGCCCGAGTTGCAGAATTTCGTAAAAATTCATTTTGTCGCTTTGTCGGATCAGTTGGCCCGTAGTCAATTCGATCGGGCGATAAAGGTAGTACCGGATGACCGACGAATGCGAGGCATTCGAGGCGAGGAGTGATGATACCTCGTTTGCTGCCTCGGGTGTCAGATACGAAAAAATGTCCGAGAGCGATGCAAACGTAATTGAAGGATGAGTAGCCAGATACTCATGAATATTTTGGCGCTTCAAGGTAATGTCCGAATTCAGTGCTCCGCGCTTTTGTTCAAGATATGAGGTTTCTGATTCGACTTCCGAAGGAAAACCCTCCGGGTATTGGAGCTTGCCCAAGAAAATCAATTGAAAGAACGGATTCTTTCTCGGCGGTCCAGCTCGAAACATTTCTTTAAAGCGAGGCGCAAAGTACTCGTAATTCGATGAAGCCATGTTCAAGCGGGGATGCGAGCCGCGATAGAGCAGGGTATTCAGGGTTTGGGTATTTGCAAGCAGACGCACGAGAGCGGCCCAGCGAAAATGCGGAAAACTTCTAAAATAGTAAGTGCTCCATTCCTTGTCGGTCTTGCAATCAAACATTTGATTGATCTCACGCGCACTAAAGAGTGTTTTAACGACCTTGTGCAGCTTCAGCATGGTTTGTTCCCATCTGCCTGTATAGATCAAGGGCAGGTCCTCGTGGGATTCTAGGTGCGATTGCATGCGGGCCCGGGTACGCTCATCGAGAGTGAGTTGGGCAAAGAGACGTCGTCTGATCTTAGTGGTGGCTTCTTCATAGCCAAAGAGCTTAAGAAAGTCAGGATAGTCGAATTGTTTGAGGGTCTGGATCCTGAGATCGGTAAGTGCGAGTTGCTGCTCGGAGAGGTCGAGGATGACCATCTCCTTTGGCGATTTGCGAAAAAGGGGTAACACCCGGCTGCCGCTGCCGGCGATGGTTACTACGGTATCTGCATTCTGAGGTTGAAGGGACACCTCGATCGAGGTGTCCTCATTCGACAAAGAATAGTTCAGACGATCATTAAAAAATGCGGGATTAGAGGATTCCAATCGCCATGATTCCACCGATGCCGGTGCCCAGTACCTGGCTCATGATGCGGGCGGCATTCGGTACCTCTGCATCGCTTTTTACACTTGGAATATATTTTTGATACTCGCGCCAGTTCCAGTGTTGAGCGCTACCTTCATTGAAATTGCGATATTCGATGGTACATTTCGGAGTTGCTGTTCCGCATTGAGCAGGAGCAGTAACAGTTTTGCGTAACTCTGAAAGTTTCGAGCCGTTCACATCGCTTTTAGGGTGTCCGCTGATTTCGTCATCGACGAACGGACCAATCGGCAAAAACGCCTTAAGGTCGGGTGGAGGGCTGGTAAAGAAAAGCGGAAGGTTGATCTCAACCGGCTCGCGAGTGGCCGAGCTGATCACTGTTTCACGACCGCGCAAAATTTTAGTGCGATTTTTTACGCTCTCATCGATTTGTGAGCCGTAGAGCTGAAACAAGGCAGGATCCAATACGGCCAGTTTCGACTTAGGGTGGGTTTTCAAGTAGTTCCACGTCAGGGTAGCGTCGCTATTGGCAGCTCTGAGGTTTTCGAGCGCAGTTTCCATCCAACCAGCGTCTTTGAGTACAAACAAGTTTCTGTTCTTGTTGAGTTCACCAACGCGGTCGCGCACTGGAGCTCCTTCGATGTCTCCGGTGATCGAGGCTTTGAATTGCTCGATACCGTAGAGTTTAAAGAAGTCTTTATAGGTACCGATTGCGCCAGTCAGGGTATAGGCACTGTTGATTGCAATACCGGCCATCGATTGGGCAGTAAGCGCCATCATCGCCAGAAGTTCTGGTTCGCGAACTTCGCGATAGCGATCAATGTCGTCGCGAAAGCCAGTGTCCGGATGGGCTGCGCTCGCATCGTTCATGTTTCCGTAATAGAGGTTGTTATCCCAGATCACGCGTTTGCCTGCTTCTTCTTTAGCAGTTCTGATCTTGTGAAGAATCTTAAGAATGCGATTATTCGTCAGTGCCATCGAAGCGTAGACGTCGGTACTGACAAAATCCTGCACCTTTTCTGGGGTAGAAAGTGGTCCGCCCATATTGTCCATGGGCTCGGTCAAGAACTTCAGGATCGCCATCCATTGGTGGTCTGGCAAATACGTTTTCATGGCGCCGACAGCAACACGAACATTCGAAACGATTGCGGTATGAAGAAACCCAACTTTTTCGTGGTAGCCGCCACCAAACACATTCTTTTCTTCAAAGATCGGGCGCATGCGTTCTGCAATGCTCTTATAGACCATCAGGTTATCCAGCATGGCTACTGCCAGCTGAACGTTCTGATCGAGTGCATCGAAAGACGGATCCTTTACGTTCACGCCTTCTGAAATGATTTCTGCTGTCGTCGGACGGTGTGGAAGATATTCTCTGATCAGGCCTTCGAGATTTTCTGCAGTGCGGATTCCAAAAAATTTAGAACGGAATACTTTGAGTGCGGCAAGTTCCGGCAAGTTGTCGTTCAGGGCTTCATTCAGCGCGATCGAACGATAGGCTTTGCTGCCCAAAAGCTTTTCGAGCTCTTTTTGCTCGCTGTCGGAAATGCGCCCGAGCATGTTCTTATACTGTTCGGCGTTGATCTTGTGATTCGGATCTTTCTTTTTCGGAGCGGCCATTGCAGAAGATGCCTGCAAAGCGAGGATGAGAATCAGGGAACTTCTTAGTGCAAATTTCTGTGAGAATTTCAACATCGGTACTCCTTCAATTAGATCTTGGAGGCGAGCCTACCACCAAAGACTGCAAAGAAGTAGAAGGGACTGCGTGAAGAAAAAATAAAATTCGGTGCTTTTGAGCAGATTCAGCGGCGCATGTGAAGGTCTCAAGATAAACAAAATCACGCGGTTAATAAATAGAATTAGTGTAATTCCAACTGTGGCCTGTAGCCAGAGTTGCGTGTCGTGTAATAGCGAGAGAAGAAACGATCCGAACACTAGACCGATTAGAAGTAAAAAGAGAGAGGCGCCCCGATAGCCCATCATTTTAGAATAAGTAATGTAAGAGTCCTCATCTTTAGGAATTCTGATTTTTCGAGCGACTTCCCATCCGAGAGCCGACATCCAGATGACCAGAACCGGAACGAGTGCTCCGGTTTCTATTAAGGTAATGACATTTCGGCCCGTATAGAGATTCAGCAAGTACAAATAGAGGAGCGGGACGACCGGATTGTGGGTCAGGAGTGCCAAAAGAAGATTTTTAGAGAGAACCTTTTCGGCATAGAACCACTTATAAATCAGGAACCAATAGGCAAACAGAATCAGTCCTAATCCCTTGGCCGGAGAAAAAAGCCAAATGGCACCCAGTACCGGAATGACAATTTTTATAAGGAACGAAATGTCCGAATAGAGTACGGCCCCACGGGCAAGCGCTCGGTCAGGAAAAACGGCTGCATCGGTTGCTCGATCTTTGAATTCATCACAGAGGCGGATGCCGAGAACATAGCAGAAGCCAAAGGCGACAATTTTAATGAAGTGTGCCGCCGAAAACACAAACGGTTGATGAAGCGAATGGCAATAAAGATGAATCAGATTGGAATACATCAACGAAAAAAATATCAAGCCGGGAACGACCGGATAGCGTTCGCGAAGATAGATGCCCACTCGTTTGAATTGCGGATTCATGCTGCCTATCCTAGGTGACAAAAACAGTGCGCACAAGTACCATTCTGATCTATGGCTGTGGTCGACCCCGTTGTCATGAGACGACTGAAGCAGTTTCACCCGGAACGAATTTTGTTCGGATATCTTTTCGATTTGTCGGTCATTGCTCTGGCGATCGCCATCACCCTTCAGTCCTATTGGTTTTATCCCATCGCCATCTTTGTGATCGCCGCCCGACAGCATGGAATGGGTGTGTTGATGCACGAAGGGGTACATTTTCTGATTTTTAAGAATAAGAAATTGAACGATGCTGTTACCCGGTATTTTCTTTCGCTGCCTCTTTTTATCTCAATGAAGCATTTTCGCTCTCAACACCTGGCCCATCATGCCCATACCAATGATCCGGTTCATGATCCGGATTGGGCGAGACGGCTTAAACTGGATGGCTGGATTTTTCCGATGTCCCCATCTCATCTGTTTTCTATTTTTCTGAAGGATTTTTTTCTATTGAATACGTTTGAAATGGTTCAACGATTCAGTGGGCAACAGAGTCACGTTGGCGCCAGATTGACTTGGATGGAATTCATCACTACCTTGCTTTATTATTCGGTTGTTGCTTTCGTGTTATTTCATTTTCACATTTTTCACTTGTTTCTGCTCTTCTGGGTATTGCCGATGCTCATGCCGCTTAAGGTAATTCGCCGAATCCGGGGCATTTCCGAGCATCACGGCATGGTGGTCTTGGGTACTCGAACTGTCATTGGAAGTAAGTTCGATCGTTTTTTTCTCTCGCCTTGGAACATCAATTTGCATATCGAGCATCATCGGTTTCCGCAGGTTCCGTGTTTTGGCCTGACCGAACTACATGAGTGCCTGATGAAAGATTCGGAGTTCAAAAAGACTGCTGCAATTTATCCGGACTATTACTCGGTTTATAAAGAATGCACCCGGCCGATTGAATCACCGAGTCTGACCTGCGTTTCGACCTGACGGACGGTTTGTGCGATGAGATCTGGGTCAGGCTGCCATTTTCCTTTTTCGGTAAGTACAATTACGGTCGAGGCGCCGAAATCGAAATACCCTTTGATCTCGCCCTTGGCAAAGGGACGATTTCTTTCGTGAACTGACTTGATCTTTCCTACGCAGAGCGCGCCGACTTCGATGAGGGCGATCAGTCCATTTGCGCCTGTATCGAGAATATTAATTTGTCGTTCGTTCGTAAATAGCGTTTCAGAACGGTGGCTCAGGGCATACATGCTGACCGAGTGATAACGGCCAGATATCGCGTATTGATCGATGATTTTGCCGGAACACGGAAAGTGAAACCAATGGTAATCGATTGGGCAGAGTCTGCAGATCCAGGCGGATCCTCCTCGAAACCGTTCGCTCCATTGAGTTTGATCGCCGAATAGCCTTTCGAGATTGAGTACCTGACCTTTGACCGGAAAGCGGGTGCCTTCATCTATCGACGCGAAGGCCAGGTATTTTCCTTCGGCAAAAGCTCCGAGTTCATTGAGATCGGATGAAAAGGCTCTTCGCCCGTCCTTGAATTTGCGAAGAAAAAAATCGGAATAATTTCGATACTTCTGTTCGCGGAATTCGTTCAGGTCGATTCCATATTCTTCTATGTCTTTTTCGATCTTCGCTTGGCTAAACCGGCTCCTTTTGTAGATTCCATAGAGTTGGTTGAGTGGCTTTCTCGAAAAAAGGTATTCAAGGAGGACTTTGCCGAAGGGGTGCGTGTAGGCAAAACTCAAAAAACCCAGGCCATAGACTGGCTCTTGGTTCATCTTTTTAGTCGCGCGATCAAAGAACGAGTACATGTTTTTCATTGCGGTGATGGTTACCTAATTTCCGAGTATTATACCCTAGCTTTAGACTAAAAACTCGAATAAAGTTTCGAGTTCGGTTCACTTCTATGGAGACAGCCTACGTTCACCAAAAGTCCGACCCCCGCTTCAAGGATCTTGGGGGTAAAGCTGCCAGATTACATGTCTTAAGTGATATGGGTCTTTCTGTTCCTGCGTGGATTACGTTACTCAAAGCTCCTCCGGCTTCCGAAATCGAATTCATTTTGAAAAATTTTTTCCCGGGTGTTCAAAAACTTGCAGTGCGTTCGTCTGCTCGTTGCGAAGATTCTAAAGCCCACTCCTTCGCAGGGATGTTCAAGACTTTTCTGAATGTAACCCCCGATCAGGTGGCAGCCCGAGTGCAGGATTGTTTCGCCTCTGCTCATACTCCGTCTGTGCTTGATTATGCGAGCAGGGTGCTGCAAAACGGTCGTGACCTTTCGATGCAAGTGGTCATTCAAGCCATGGTCGACAGTCATGTTTCAGGAATCGCATTTTCGCAGGATCCAACAGGAAAAAACAAAGGAGTTTTGATTCACGCAGGTTACGGTCTCGGTGAAGGAGTGGTTTCGAATCAGGTTGAGGTGGATGAGTTCGTCTTTCAGGGGCCCGGTAAGATTAAAAAAGCTGTTCGCAAGAAACTGAAGATGAAACGTGGGATTCCTGCTGCGGATGGAGAAATCTCGAACTGCGATGTTCCGCTCGAACTTCAAGAGCAAGCAGTGCTGACGGACTCGCAAATTGATTACCTCGGAAAAATGGTTCGATCGATTGAAGCTGAAATGAAGGAGCCCCAGGACGTCGAATGGTGTACGGACTCGCGGGGTGAATTCTATTTTTTGCAGGCCCGACCGATTACCCGGATTCAAAACGAAGAATCATTCATGATTGATAATGGAAACATTTGTGAAAGTTTTCCAGGAGTGAGTTCTCCGATGACTCAGTCTGTAGCGGTGCAAGTCTATGCCGCCCTTTTTAATTCTGCTGCCAAGCGCCTGGGCTTTTCTGAATCCATGAGAGTGGGAAACCCATTTTTCGAAAAATTGGTGCATGTTCACGAAGGTCGAATTTTCTACAATCTGACGAACTGGTATGGAATGATGCAAATGATCCCTTTTACAGGATCCTACATCAAGGTTTGGGATGAAATGCTCGGCCTCGATTCCGTGGGACCGGGTAAGCGGGCAAAGGCCGGATGGCTTTACGATCTGGCTTTGGTTTCGAGAATCGGCGTTAGCCTCGTCCGGGATTTTATTTTCCTGGGCTCGCATCAACGTAATTTCTATTATCGCTGCGAGCGATTCCTGAAGAGCCAATGGGTTCGACTGGATATTTTCAGCAAAGACGAGGAAGCAACGTCACACTCAGAATTGCTTCGGCAGCTGAGGCGGATTACGAATGAGGTATTTGATTTTTGGCAGGTTCCTCTTATTAATGATGTCTACGCATTTGTTTTCTGCGGCTTACTAAAGCGCTCGGTTTCAGTCGAGGTTTTCAATCAATTGTTTCTCGGGGTCGACGAAATGAAAAGTCTCGAGCCGCTTCGCAGGATGGAAGCCTTGCTCGACCGACTAGAGGCCCATCCTGAAACCCGTACTTTTTTGCGAGAAGCACAAAAGAGCGAAGTGTTTGATTTTGAAGCACTCAGGGTCATGGATGCGGAGTTTGCACGCCTTTGGAATGAATATGTTTACGAGTTTGGCGATCGCGGAATTGCAGAACTCAAGCTCGAGACCCTGACTTTAAGAGATAATCCATTCGAGCTGGTGCATCGCCTGCTGAATCCAAGAGAGCAACAAGCGCGTCATCCTGAACGAAAAACACCAGAAGCCATTTTGAAAGAAGCTAACATCGGTGGCTTAAAAAGACTTTGGGTTCAATGGTGTTTTCGAAAAGCACGGGAGTCGATTAATTTTCGCGAAGGCGCACGTTTGATGCGTTCGCGTGTTTATGGTGTCATGCGTTCTGGGCTATTGATCGTTGGGCGGAATTTGGTTTCAAAAGGTTTCATGGAATCGCCGCGCGATGTGTTTTTTCTATCCTTGGATGAAGCGCTCGACGATCGTACGATCCAAGCCGATCAGCGTGCACGGGTGCTTGTAAGAAAAACTGATTTTGAGAGACAAAGTTCGATTCAAGTTTCCGAACGTTATCATGTGGCGGGAGGCAACTATTATCCGGTGACTCAGCAAAAGGGCACTGGGCAACTCAAGGGTACAGGTTGCTCGGAGGGTTTGATTGAAGCAGGTGCGATCGTTTTCACCAGTTTAAAGGACGCGGAAAATCGGGCAAGCGAGGTACATGGTAAAATCCTGGTAACGGTATCGACTGATCCAGGCTGGGTTTTTTTGATGACCCGAGCGGCCGGCTTGATCGTTGAAAAAGGAAGTATCCTGTCTCATACCGCCATTATCGGTCGTGAACTTGGCATTCCGACCATCGTCGGTGTGAATGGTGCAACTTCCTTGATTCGCGATGGAGAGAAAATCAGAATGAATGCTTCATCAGGAATGATCGAACACCTATGATTCATTCGATCGAAACGTGGGACCCAGCTTTTTTCGATCGCTTTAGCCAATTGGGGCAACCTGGTTCCTTAAAGCAGCTCGAACGAATTTTCAAAAGTGATAGTCCGTTTTCGAAAAACAATCAATGGAAGGCCTGGCTATGCGAGCAGGACGGCAAGCCTTTGGTCAGAGTACTCGCGTCGTTTAGACCGGATGCTCCCGATGGTTATGTGGCTCTGGGTTATTTTGAGTGTGCGCTTCCCTTGGGCAGGTCTTTTGTAAAATCCGTTTTCGACGAGGTGATTCTTTGGGTTAAGCAGCAGGGTAGAACCGAAATCCGTGGGCCGATCGATGGCAGTATTTTTAATCGCTCTCGCTATACTCTTAGTACCACTCGAGCACCGCTTTTTTTTGAGC
Source organism: Oligoflexia bacterium (assembly GCA_903831745.1). GTDB lineage: Bacteria > Bdellovibrionota > UBA1018 > UBA1018 > CAIMNF01 > CAIMNF01. Next base: position 25,377 of record CAIKYX010000007.1, on the reverse strand, counting down.
CCGATCATCCGAAAGAATATGTGGAGATTCTCGAGGAGAATGGATTTTGGGTTTCGACTCGCTATTATGGTTATCAGGCTCCACTTTGGATTGGCCTATTCATGGCGAGGCGAAAACCTCCTCAGGTGACGATCCGTAAAATCGACCCGGCGGAATGGGGCTCCTTGCTCAAACGATTTTATCCGGTTCTAATGAAGGCCTATGCGAACCTTCCTGACTTTATTAAATGCACCGAAGAGGAGTTTCTATTTTGGCAGGAGGGCTTTTCCGCGGTGATTGATTGTGAATGGAGTCGAATCATCGAAGTCGATGGCGAGCCGGTCGCGTTTTCTGTCTTTGTAGCGGGATCACCCGAGCGTTATCCGATCAGTGTGCATCTCGGAAAAGTGGGTACTTTGAAAAATGCCATGGGTATTTTTGCAACCGAATTCATGAGAACCAATGTTTCGCGTTGGTTTCGAAAGGCTGAAATGGCGCTGGTGGCAAGCCGCTCTCCGCTTTTGAGTGCGCTTCCTCGCATGCATCGCCTCATTGTGCGCGTGGTAGCCGAATACGCTACTTTTTCTAGACGAGTGGATGACCTATGAATCTGGTTCGAAAAATTCACCGTGTTTTCGTAAAAACCCAGCGAGAGTTGCGCAAACGTCGAAAAGTAACTGTGGTTGTTTTCGCGGGCTTGACTCTGGCCCTGGCGCCCGGAGTGCTCAAGATCAAGCAATTGTTGGCCGTAGAAGACTACCTTTCGGCTGAGTTCAAGGGTTATCATGAGTTAACTGAGCTGAAGGAGCAGTTTCCTGAAAATCTGAATCTGACGGCGAACTTCACCAAGCTCAATGGTCAGCCGTTTAGCCCTGAAGACTTGTGCAATATCCATAAGTGGATCTCTTATGCCGGAATGAATTTTCCTGAGATCATTTCGAGTTATTCGGTATTTTCGTGGCGTAGATCTGTAGTAGATCGAGGACGGGTTTATTTTCCGAGGGTGCTCGAGCCCTGTGCGACGGATGCCTCCTTGTCTCAAGCTGAGAATGTACCGGGCCGAGCCACGCTTTATGATCTGAAAACGCCATCTTTGACGGTACAGCTGGATATCAAATATGAGGATGATGAAACCGATGGCAAAAACTTTCATCCTGAGGCCTTTTGGAAGGTTTCAAAATTCACAGAGAATTACTGGGCGCCACTTCGGGCTTCGAACTCGATTGGCATTCAATGGATCGGAAACGGCCCGTATGAATCCTACATGGAAGAGGGAATTCAGAAGTCTCAATGGATGAACCTGCTCGGATTCGTCCTGATCATGGGATTATTCTATCTGGTGTTCGGAACTTGGCGAAGCGGTGCGGTTTTCTTTTTTAGTCTTCTACTGACCTACGTGATTACCTACGAGGCGATGGGGTGGTTTCAGATTCCCATCGATCAGCTCACTTCTTGCTTGCCCATCTTCATCCTGATTGCCACTCTCGAGGATTTCATCTATTTGTCGTTCTATCAGCAGACCCATCCTCGTGCGCATTGGCGACGATCGTTTCGGGCGTTGGTCACTCCCAGTTTTTTTACGTCATTGACTACTTTTATCGGTTTCGGATCCTTAATGGTTTCGAGCCTGACGGTCATCCGAAAATTCGGCGCAATCTGCGCGTTTTCATCCATGGTCGAGTGGGCGATGCTCTTTTTCTTCGTGCCTCTTTTGGCCGAAAAGTTTCCGGCACTTCGAACCTGGGTAAAGGCCGACCGCCGCCAGCCATGGCTCGACCGCTTGGGAAGGAAAAATCCATTTCCCCGCTGGTTTGCCCGAAGTCTCTTATTGCTGGTCGCCGTTTCTCCTCTGATGATTCGTGAGATACCGGTTCGCGACCAGCCTGAAAAAATATTCCCGACGCAACATCCCTTACGCCAGGCAATTCAGGCCTACTATGATCATCGGTCGATTTTAACCAGTGCGAGTGTCGTGTTCAATCCAGAGGCAAGTGACGTTACAAAAATGCGTCTGCTGAATCTCCTGAAGCAGAACCCACTCGTCACCGAAATAGAGCAGGGGCGTGCCGAGGAAGGTTTTTTGCTCGAGCAGCTGCCGGAAAACTTAAGGAAGGCGGCTTCGAATTTCTGGAAATCAAGCCCTGCCGGAGCGAGGCTTTTTTCGACCAATGGTTACGAGCGGGTAATCGTCTATCTGAACTCTTCAGATCATCTGCAAGTGGATGAGCTCGCCAACTCTATCCGAAAATCCTGTAATGCGGAGTGTTTTCCGGCCGGGGTGATCTTCGCCTACGCCGAGTTTTCGCGAGCCGTCTTTAAAACACTATTCGAGAGCCTGTTTCTCAGCATCGGGCTTGTCGGAATGGTGCTTTGGTTTCTCTGCCTTCAAATGAGAATTCCGAAGCCCGGGCTCATTATTCTTTCGGCATTTTGGGGAGCCTCGATTGTCCTCGCCTTGGTTGGTGTTTTTCAGGTTGGAATTAATTTTGCCTCTTGCATTTTCTTTTCGGTCCTTGCTGGAATTACCGGTGATAATACGGTTCAATTCATTTTCGGTCGCTATTCAAAAAAGGAGTCAGCGAGCCTTTCAGACTCATTGAATCATCTTGGGTCTGGCGCCATTCTGGTTTCGAGTGCGATGATGTTGGCTTCCGGTGTTTTGGTGTTTTCTCCCTTTACGTCGATCCGAAAACTGGTGATCCTGATGGCTATAGGCTTTTTAACTGGTCTGATCGGAGACCTCTGGTTGCTCAGGGGACTGATCGTAGATCCCAAGGAACATGTTTCATGAACTGGCTGTGGATTCAAATCGCTGCTTTGATGATTGCGTCTTTGTCGCAAGCGCAAGCGGCTGATCATCGTCTGACGCTGAGAGAAAGTATTGCGGCTGCACTCGAGAAGTCACCTTCGTATGATTCGGTCAGGCGCACGGAAATGATTCAACAGCGAATCTATAAAAGTTCATTTGCCAAACTATTACCGTCACTCGATTTCTCGACGACAGACGGATTGCAGAACAATGTCCCGATCACCAATGTGCCCGGAAACTCGACAGTTAATCCCACAGCTCCCTGGTCGAGTTCTCTTAGTCTGGGGCTGACTGAAACTCTTTACGATAATGGGGTAAGTCTGACTAATTTGGGGGTTGCAGAAATCAATTCGAAAATTGCCCAGGAAAACCTTAAGAAAGCTCGAGATGGGTTGGTCTTAAGTGTAGCCCAGGAATTTTATCGGTACTCACTTGCCAATGTGCTTCTAGAAGTAAGAAAGCAGCAGCATGCTATGGTCGAGAAACAATTCAAGGTTCTGACCAGCCAATATCAGCAGGGGTTCAAGGAAAAGATCGACTATTTGCGATTTAAGACACAACTGCAACGGGCCGAGATTGATCAGATCAGCGCTGAAAATTCGATTGCGCTTTCGCAAGTTCAGCTCAGAAACCTGCTGGGTGGAGGAGACGATCAGTCGAAGAATACGGGATTTGTTCCTATTGCGGTAGAGCGCCAGCGACGAATGGAGGAGCTCGAAGGACGAGATCAGCCCGCCCTCGAGAGTTTTTACGATTATCGGGTTTCTCGCCTGCAAGAAGAGGTGAATGCAAAAACAACGACGCTTACGCGCCGCAAGTATTGGCCACAATTGTCGCTGACTTCAGGAATGACCTATTCGAACCTGAATTACCTGAATTCCGATCAGCCCTATTCAGCTACTCACCAGTTGTCGTGGAATGCGCTATTATCACTTCAGTACAATATATGGGATTGGGGAACCCGCGCACGAGATGTCGAGGTTGCGGAAGCCAATGAAATCATCCAGGAGAATGGCATTCATCAGACCTTGATTGATCTAAGCTCTAAGATTTCGAACCTGATGGTCGAGCGACGAAAGATCTCACGAAACTATCAGCTGACGAAGGACCTTTTGTCTTTAGAAGAAGAATCGTATTCCCAACTTGACGAGCGATATCGTGATGGCAAGGTAACTTATCTCGATTTGATTACCGGATTGAACAGTTTGCTTGATGCCCGGGTTCAATTTTCGACGGCCTATTTCGATGCCCTTCAGAATATCCTCACTTACGATTACTATAACGGAAAAATTTATGAAAAATTTGCTCAATAAAAAGATAATTTGGATCATGATGATCGTGATCCTGCTGACGGCCGGACATATGAGAAATCGTCCTGCTTCACTTTCGAAATCGATTAATATCGGAATCGTCAAGCGAGGAGAATTGGTACAAAGGGTGACGATTGCGGGTTCGGTCGTACCCAATCATAAGACTGTCATTTCTGCCCCCTACAACGGTTATGTGAGAAAAATCTATGTGCAAATCGGTGATCACGTAAAAGCCGGAGATTCGATTGTCAGTATGGCTCAGTCACTTCGCGGAAGCGCGGAAGAAGTTTTTCCGATGAGGGCTCCATTCGCAGGAGTGGTCGTGCAGGTTTTAAAAACCGAAGGCGAATACGTCGATTCCGGCAGCAGCGGTAACAACGGAAAGTCCTTGGTCAGAATCGACGACCTTTCTGAATTGTTTGTAGAAGCGAGTTCTCCGGAAATCGAAGTGAACAAACTTAATGTGGGACAAGAGGCTACCATCAAGGCCTCTGCAATTTTAGGAAAGTCGTATCACGGAAAAATCGAGCACATTTCGCTTGCTGCCAAGGATCAATCCGATTGGGATAAGTCGAGGATCGAATTTCCGGTCAGGCTTCATATTACGGATCCGGATCACGCGCTCGAGCCCGGAATGTCGGTTGTGGTCGATATCATTACTCATAAGCTCGAGGGTGTACTGACGCTTCGACACGAATTTGTTCAACAGGAAGAAAATCGCTTTTTCATCACGAACGATCACAATGAAAAGAAATACATTACCATTGGTGTTCAAAATGACGAGGATGTCGAGATTAAGTCGGGTGTCAGTGAGGGCGAAAAGGCCCAGCAAATTGATTTCCTTTCGACCGTGAAGGGAACCTGAGCTGAACATGTATGAGGTCAAAAACCTTTCATTTTCTTACGATGTAGATGGCCGTAAGGTGGATGTGCTGAGCGGCTTGAACTTCAAAGTCAGCCCCGGCGATTTTATCGGCATCCAAGGACCGTCGGGTTCGGGCAAATCAACACTTTTCTATATTCTGGGCTTCCTGCTCAAACCCACTTCCGGAACCGTGGTTTTTGATGATCTCGATATCTTGAAATTGACCCAGGATCAATTAACACTGGTTCGAAATCAGAAAATCGGCTTTGTGTTTCAACAGTTTCATCTCCTATCCAAGACGACGGCACTCGATAATGTTCTTTTGCCTACGCGCTATCCGAGCGAAATCGAGGTCAGTGCCAGCGAGCGCGAAGCCAAAGAAAAAGCGGCTCTTGCACTTCTCGAAAAACTGGGTTTGGGTGAGCATGTCGAGCATCTACCGAATCAGCTCTCGGGTGGGCAGCAACAGCGAGTGGCCATTGCGCGGGCGCTGATCAATGATGTCGATTTGATTTTAGCGGACGAGCCAACGGGTAATCTCGACAGTAAAACGGCAATGCAGATTCTTGATTTGCTGACGGAATTGAACCGTCTCGGCAAGACCATCATTCTGATTACTCACGACTCAGAGGTCGCCAAGCGTTGCTCGAAAGTTTATTTTTTGAAGGATGGTGCATTTACCGGATTCCAAGAAAATTTTAAGGTGCAATCGAGTTTGGCTGCTCGTATTGCCTCCAGTAAACTGCCCCAGTTGCCCGAAACATATTCGCTGCCCTTGTATCGGCGAATTGCAAAAGCCGTGTTTCCATTAGTTTTGCAGAATATCCTCAGAAACAAAGCCAAGTCTTTTTTGACCATGCTCGGAGTCATCATTGGAGTCGCTGCGGTACTTGCCATGGTGACTTTGGGTGAATTCACGAAGATTAGAATTCTTGAATCGTATGAAACACTCGGAGTGAACAAGCTTCAAATTGAAGGGTGGCGGAATCGCAATCAAAAGGCCTCGGATCAGGTACAGACATCGTTTCGCGAGTTTCGCTGGGCCCAAGACATGTTGGTACTTCCGCGCCTTTTTCCGGAGATTCAGTTCATGTCGCCCGAGCTGATCAGCGGACATAACCGTGCGCTCGCTGGTGGTGTTGAAATTGAGGACAAAATCCGGTTGATCGGCATTACGCCAGAATACTTGGCCATTACCAATCGTACTGTGCTTCTCGGCGAGTCATTGAGCCCGTTTCACATTCAGAATCAAAGCCCGGTTTGCTTGATCGGATATGATGTTGCCGGGCGACTTTTTGAGCATCGAAATCCGATCGGTGAAATCTTGAATGTTACGGACGGGCAGAAGTTGAATGCTCCTTGTAAGGTGATCGGGGTTCTCAGCAATGTTTCTTCAAACAAGGATTCCTCGGGGCCTCCGAATCTGAACGTGATGGTTCCGTATCCTTATTTTCAAAGCGTGGTCTCGCGGTGGTGGGAATCAGAGATTCATACTGCGGTTCTACAGCTTGAACCCCACGCCGATGTCGAGGAGACCGGTAAAAAAATCAAAGAATTCTTTGTTCGACGTTACGCGAAGTCCGGTCGATTTACCGTCGATTCGGACAGCACTTTGGTTGCACAAATGAAAAAGTTTCTGAATATTTTCGAACTGCTTCTCAGTGCCATTGCCCTGTTGTCGTTGGTGGTGGGTGGAATCGGAATCAACAATATGATGCTGGTGTCGGTTTCGGAGCGGGTCAAGGAGTTCGGGATTCGCAAGGCACTAGGGGCAACCCATCGGAGCATTCGAACCCTGGTCTTGATGGAATCGGTGGGCTTATGTGTGGTGGCTGGTATCATCGGCGTGATCATCGGGTTCAGTTCGTATGAATTTCTGATTTTTCTGGCCACGAAATTCGTGCCCCATCTGAAGTTCGAGTGGATCTTCGAGCCCGTAGCAGTATTTTTATCTTTGATTTCTATTGTGGCGGTGGGCATTGCGAGTGGATTGGTGCCGGCATTGCGTGCGGAAAAATTGCAAGTGATCGAAGCTTTACGTTCTGAATAGAAAAAAGGCACAGTACGATGGTTCTGCCATCTGCACTGTGCCTGAATGTTTTGAATGATTAGTGAACTGGTTTCGGCGTTGGGGCCGGAACTTTTGATTCTGCAGCGGCGGCACCTGCCGTAACAATAGCGCGGATCTTGCTCATGCGATCGAGATCACGTTGTTCGGTAGGATGCTGAAATCGTCCAGCCAGTTGCTTGGTTAAGCGGGTTTTCAATTCCGGATAGTAGTCCTTAGTGGCGTTTTGGCCGGCAATATCCATGGTTCCATTGAGACTGCGATTGGTAAAACCCATTAACTTAAGGCTGATTTGTCCTGCAAAAGGAAGACCTTCGATGTATTTGAGTTGATCGATGTATTCGAATGCCTGTTCGTAATATCCCGGGCCATCGAAAATTTCTGTCATCAGACTCATGTCGAGCATGAAGGTGTGGATGAAGCTGTGACGAAGCCAGAGAATATTGTAAGCAGTATGCTCATAGCGGCTGTCGGCACTGATGTTTTCCTTGATCAACTGCTCGATCTTGGCCTGAGGAGCCATGCCGGCAATTGCGCTGAGAATAGTAAAAGTAATCCACTTTTCATTATCCGATTTAGCAATGACCGCCGCTGGAAACTTGTGGGTTGCCGGATCGATCAGGCTGTCATCGATCGGAGCAGTATTGATCTCGAGAAGTTTTGCATAGGTAAGCTCAATGATCTCCTGCGGAGTTGCCGTTTCACCAAAAATTTTGGCAGCTGGCAAAATAGCCGTGGGAGTGGTCGATGAAGTGGTGATGTAACGCGTGTTGATCGGATCGTACATGTCCTTGAGGGCGACATCCAGGGTTTGATCATGGATGGCAGGAACAGTTCCTGTATACTGATCATCCATTTTTTTCGTCATGGTGTCTTTCATCGAGTCTGTCGATCCTTGCAAATTGCTCGTGGTTTTGTCCATGTGCTGAACGGCATCGATTGCCTTAAAGGCGCCGCAGCCCGCGAGTTGCGCCGCCAGGGCGCTGATGGTTAAAATCTTGATTGAATTCATTTTTTGATTCCTTAAAAAAGGGGAGACCTGATCCAGTGACCCGGGTCTCCCGATGGTTGTTGTTTTTAATGATTATTCTGCTGGAGTGACGCTAGGAACATTCATCAACCAGTTTTCGAGGTTGAAAAGGCCTTGATCGCCTGCAGGAATATTTCCGAACCAAATTGCGAATACTTTATTCGCGAAACCTGCTGAAAGGCTCTTCAGCGTTTGGGATTTTCCATTGCAATCTTCGTAAACAAACACTTCAGTGCCGTCAGCCATGGTGTATGCAAACAGGGTCATTGCACTTCCAGTCATGGCGTCTGAACCAGAGTTCACCATGTTGATGAAGTTGTTGACGTCGTTTTGGTAGGTCGCCTGGTCAGTGATGAGGTTGGCGTTCAGACCGCTCAGAAATGATTCAGTGATGTCGGTAATCGCAACGTTACGAAGAAAAGTGAGTTGGAGCGCACGTACGCCGACGTTGTTCAAAGAAGCCAGGGCGCCGTCTGTGTTCCGAACAAATGCTTCTGGTTTTTCAGCAAAAAATTGAGCGACGTAGACGTTCCAATTGATGAAGTCTTTTTTCTTCTTGCGAAGTCCTTCTCCTGCCATCGTCAGGGTTTTGTTGGCTCCCGTTACCGTTTCGGTAGCGTTGACCGCAAGCTGTACGTTGCTGTCGAATTCCTTGGCCATCTTCAGATTCAAGATCGAAGCGTCGGCTGAAAGGGCCAAAAATGTTGTAAATAAAAGCGATAATCCAATAGTGGTGTTTCTCATATAAATCTCCTTGCGCAAGCTTCTATAACGCCAGGCATTATAAATCAATTTAATTTAATCTAAAGGGGCCGCTGTCAAAAAAATGAATGATATTCAGGGGTAGGCATCTCGTACTTGTTTCCGTCTCGAGGCGATCGGGTTAAGCTTGAGGAATGCTGATCGCAATATTCATGGGGTTTTTGTCCTGTGGCGCACATGCGGATGCGCCACCAGGGGTTCAAAGTCCTTACACGGCTGCCGTAAAGACTTTTCTCGAAAAGCACGATGCAGAGATCGAAAGAGCCACCTTTGAATCAGCCCTGCGATTTGAATGTTATTCTGATTCTAGAAGCGAATTTGCCATTGGAGTGCGCCAAACGTTTCTGATTCAGGCACCGCTTTCGGAAGTGATCAAAGTGCTCGACGGCTTTTCGGATTACACTTCGATTTTTGATGGAATGAGAAGGGCCGAAGTAAAATCCGAGTTCGCGGGTGGCTACACGTTTTTTACCGAACAGGATGTGCCGGTTCCTTTTGTGCCCAATGAGCGAAATGAAATGATTTACAGGGTTGATCAGCATGCGGGCATCGATAAGAGTTACCGCTACCAACTTTTAAAAAGCAATCACCTAAAATATAATGACGGGCTTATTGTGGTAAAAACAAAAACCCCTGGAACGACGCTTTACGATGAAATCGATTTTTGGGATGCCGATCTGGGCCTGGCAAAAACTCTGGGCGCAAAGAAAGTTTGGAAGGACAGTTTGGAAGGAATTTATCAGGCAGACCTGGCTGTTCAATTAAAAGCCGAGAAAAAAGAGATGACCAATGCACAAATCCTGAAGGCCAGCAAAAAGCAGGCGGCAGAACAGGATTTTAATTCGTGCATTTCGAGTAAGAAACCGTTTCAGTACCTAGGAAAAACTGATGCCCATACTTAAACCGGACGAAGCTTATCAACGTTTTTTAAAGATGGGACGCAACTCAAGCCACTTCGTATGTCTGATGGCCGATCTGAATTTCTACGAAACCTCGAATGGCTGGGTCTTCTGTTATTACAAACGAAATGACGTAGTGCTGGTTGCGCTCGAGCCCTTGATTCCGGGTGCTCCCACGGTCTATGACGAAGAAGTTCGTAAGGAGTTTGAAATTGCCTGGCAGGATTTTTCGGGTGCGATTACGTCTCGGGTAGTTGCCTTTGTAGGAATCTACAAGGCGTTGGCTACTCTTCTTGCTGAGCAAGGCTTTCAGTGGGTAAAAGTGGGCGAAGAGCCGTGGGTAGAGCTGCAGGATTGTATTCCCCGCGGAAATACCGGAAAAGGGGTTCGTTCTGCCAGAAATCAGGCTTTGAACGCAGGCGTGGTGGTCGAAGAATGGTCGGGCCAGGATGTGTCGGAGAGTGCAAAGCTCAGAAACGAAATATCAAGAATTTGCGATGAGTGGAAATTTGATCGTGCTGTGAATCTCGGTGGGTTTCTGAACGCGGTAGATCCTTATTTCGGTGCAAAGGATCGTCGTTACTTTGTGGCAAAGGACAAGAAGGGTACGATTTGCGCATTTCTCATTGCCACTCCCATTCCCGGAATCAGCAGTTATTTTCTCGAGGATTTGATGTGCACTGAAAATGCGCCAAGAGGGGTAGGCGAACTGCTGACTCTCGAGGCCATGGTGGCACTTCAGGAATCGGGCATTAAATTGGCCAGTTTGGGTGTGGTATCGGTAACCTCGATGGACGATCGGTCGACCCATCGTTTGCCTCGCAGCATTCAATTGCTGTTTCATCGAATTCCCGCAGTCATTCGAAAGTTCTATAATTTTGATGGCCTAAAAACTTTTCGAAAGCGCTTCAAGCCGAAGGTCTGGGAAGACATTCACCTTGCGGTCTTGAATCGAAATGAGCAGCAATCGGACACTCGTGCCTGGTTCGCCGCTCTTTTGACCCTGCTGGTGGCGTTCAGACCTCGCCCGCAAGTCGGAGCACGATGGTTACTGCGCAAGCTTGTTCGATTTGCTGGGGACTATCCGGTCACCACTTTTGCGAGCGTAACGTCTACTGTACTTTTTGCATGGGTCAATCGTTTTGGAAATATTCCATCATGGGCGTTGAATGATTTTGGATTTACTGCGAGCGCCCCGTGGCAACAGTGGCTGATGCGGAGTTTTGTTAGTGACTATCTCTATTTCGATCCCGCACATTTTTTGATCTGGGGAATTTCCTATTTCTTTGTCATTCATTGGGCCGAGAAAAAGAACCCGGCTAAGTTTTTCATTCCTTTTTTCTTTTTCGTCAGTTTTTTTGATGATTTCATCAATTATTTTCTGATCCTCATGCCCTTTGAAGCCTTCCATCCTGCGCTTTCGAACAGCTTGATCATGTACAAGGATGTGGGCGGATCACTGGGCTTGGTGACCCTGCTTGGTCTTCAGTTTTGTCAGTTTCAGCGTCACCGCGAGGTACTTTTTTCTTTGGTCTCGCTCGGAATTGTTCTGGTTTTTGTTTTTGATTCGGCCCAACTTCAGTCATTCGTCCTGAATCTCAACCACTTTCTTTTTCTGACCATCGGTTACGTCGTGGGTAAAGTCCGCTATCAGATAAAGCAAAAGAAAAACGCATTGGCATCAAAGGGTAAGGCGCCCATTGCGAAGAGTGTCGCGTCGAAAAACACTTAAGAGTTTTTCTTTGGCTTTGTAAAGGTGATGACCAGAAATGCCAAGGCGCCGATAGCAGAAAGCCCGGCGTACAAGCCATTTTGAGAGTATCGCTCAGCCAGGAAGCCTAAGGTCAGCGGGCCACCCAAAGAACCCAGTCCGTACGCCCTCGAAAAAGCTCCGGAGGCTTTTCCAAAGGCCGCTTCCGGCAGGCCCTCGAGCAACCAGGCAAATCCAATCGGATAGAGTCCGCCTGCTACTGCTCCGAAAAGGATGCAGCTCAGGATGATTTGGGATTTGAAGAAAAGTGCCAGACAGCCGACGGCCAACATGAGAAAAAGAAACTGAACAATCGTTCGATTGCGAATTCGAGTAGAGAGTTCGCCCCAGAGAAGTGAAAACAAGGCTGCGCTGATAATGACGACGATGAGTCCTTTTTCTGGAGAGTAATGAAACTGTTGAAGTGCGACGACCGGTAGCACCGCAACCAGTCCTGCTTCGATGAATCCGTAAGATGCGCCCGAAAGTAGGGCAGGAAAGGAATACTGAAAGGGCTCGGATGACAGTTCGTCTGAAACCGCGGGGATAATTCGAAACCCCATGACCCAGCCCAAGAGGAGTGCCAGTGCAGCAACCATGCAGAGAGAAAAGACGGGGGCTGCTTGATCGGAATTGAGCAAGTTCATGACTGGACCGAGGCCTAGCCCGATCGAAAGCGCAATGCCATAAAAGGAAAGCCACTTTCCGCGCTGTTTTGGTTCTGAAGCCCGACCCAGAATAAAATCAGCAGAAACATAGATGGCGCTTAAAGCCACGCCCTCGATGAAACGGAGGGTAAAAATCGAAAACACTGACGCTGCAAAAATAAAACCAGCGAGAATGAGGGAGTAGGCCGAAAGACCAAAGCCCATGATTCGATTCACCCAACCCCGGTCAGCCCACTTTCCAAAGAAAAAAGTCGAAATGAAAATTCCCAGATACATGAGCGCGGCACTGGCCCCGGCATCAAACGCGATCTGGTTCGATTCGTGAAGGAGTGCGGGAAGTCTCGGCGAGACCACGCCTTGTCCCATTCCACCGAGCATGACACAGACGAGGGCCAGAATTCTGATGTCTACTTTCATGGTTTTAAAAAGCATCGGTCCAACTATTCAAATCGATTCCTCCGGTGGGAGTGTTGGTAAGTGTAATGGCTGTCATGGCTGAAGTGAAATTTGAATTGGAAGCAGGTGGAGGTGGGTTGACCAGGCTCGAATTATCAATGTAAGCGCACACCAAGACGTTCGTAGCAGCGGGGAGGCTGGCAGTTCCTTCGGGTTCGCGGCTGACGCTGTTCCAGCCTGAAAAGCAATCCGTACTTGGGTTAAGGACGCAGCCAGAAATGTTGTCACAGCCGAGTCGGTCGCCTGACACAAGAGAGTTTGAAATAAAAACCCCGAGAACATTTTGAACCTTGCCATTACCGATATTCTGAAAGAGTTTTCCGCAATTAAAATAAGCGGTGCCGTCCGTGTCTACAAAGGCTCCGCCAAAATTATTGGGAACCACGACCGCATAAACGTTAAAGCCATCTGACAGCGACGTGCATTGGCCATACGACCCCGCGCTGGTTGGGCACGAAACACTGATTTGGCGGCTATGGGCGGCTTGACTACAATCAGCGGTAGTAAAATGAGGAATCAGTTGTGATGAAAGGTTCAGTTTTCTGCATTGGGGCTCGCCGAACAGCGAGCTGAAGACGCTGCAATGATCGCTACACGCAGTGATGCTAGCGAAAAGTAAGAAACAACTGAGTGAAGTCTTTAGCGACATCGATGCCCCCCATTAACTCTAGCCAATTTAACACTTGATAAGAAATTCCAGAAGTATAATGCAATCGATCTGGAAGTCCTTCCCAGCGGGAGGTTTCGAGATAACTGCCAAAATGAAGCGTTCCTTTATTGTTCGCAGGCCATGGCCAAGGCATGCGATACCCCAAGCGAGGTTCGAATGCGACATGGCGGCCTTTTTTACGAAGGGTTTTTCTTCCGAGGTTGGTCGAAGAATACGTATCATAAGTGAGCAGGTAGCCATGGTCGGTAGTGCCGATGGTATCGATGTCGAAATAGACGGTGCGAGCATCATACCAGGGCATGTAAGAGGCGCCGGTTGCCAGAATCCAGGGATGGTGAATGGCTAGATCCTCGTTATAGACCAAGGTATTTCCGAAGGCTGGTACATCAAAACCGGTATTCACATAATTGGTGACGGGCGATTTCCACCAAGCCCCCCAGCGAAAATTAGGTAAGGGCTGTTCGGTTACTCCGAGGATGAAGCCCATTCGGACATCGAGAGAATTCAGTCCAGGATCGATTGAAAACTTGAAACTGTTAGCCACCAGAGCTGCGCCCAATGAAAATTTTCCAAGTCGATAAGACACCGGAAGATGAATTTCGAGGCTCGTTGAATGCGAGGAAAGCGGAAAGTTATGGGTGAAGCCCACGTCATCAGTCAGGGTCACGTTGGCGTCGACATTGTCTTGAATTCCGGCAAAGCCGATCCCGATTCCCCATTCGCCGTTAGACCAGCCAAAGCCCCCCATGAATTGGTCTTCCCATGTTTCATTTTGAGATTTCATTCCGGGCTCAAGGCTCGAGCTGCTGTTATAGTCACCGTCAAAATCCCAATCCGCATTGCCACTTGCTGTCAAAGCAGCAGGATTTTGAAAAAAAGCATTTTCGAGGGTGGGGTCTGAAGCGCAGGCTCCCGCAATGGCCGAGCAAAATGCCCCCTTCGGATAATCCGCGCGGTAGAGGTCATAAACCCGAGCCTGGGCGCCTATGACAAAGAGTTGAATCCATAGCAAAGCACTGAGCATTTATTGATTAAAAAGTATCGTATTTTTGATGAAAAATGCTAAAATTTTATGACAATTATCATGAATTTTGGATTTGGAACTCGTCAACAGCCTTTGCCCTTAATGACTGAAAAAAAACTCCCGAACTGGAAACAGGTGAGGGGGGCTGCGGTTGCGCAAGTACAGTTGGAAGGCGAAAATTGTGGTGAGGTGGATGCACTTTGGACCCGACAATCCGGATTACCTGTTGGAATCATTACGGCCGATTGTGTGCCCATTCTGGTTTATCGAAATGATTTAAAAGCGGTGGGCGCCATTCATGCCGGTTGGCAGGGCACAGAGAAGAATATCGTCGAGCATTTTTTTCATTCTTTGCCTGCTGATCTCGCCGATCCGAAAGAGTGGAGTGCTCATCTGGGGCCATCGATTCGAGCCTGTTGCTATGAGTTCGGAGCTGACCTTCTTGAACAATTTGTGCAAAAATTTTCTTGGATTCCAAGAACGCAGATCGAACCCGCCCCTAGGCGTCTCGATTTGATCGCAATTAATTCTGCAGTGATGAATCGATTGGGTGTGCAAATCAAGTCGGTTCATCCTGATTGTACTTTTTGCGCAAAGGACGAGAAAAGTGAATTCAGGTATTTCAGTCACCGAAGAGGCGACCGGAACAGCCGGATGGTTTCAGTGATTCAATTAAAGTAGTATCAACTTTACCCCCGTGAATTTGACATTCCCGGGGATGTGGGAGATCAAAATTAGATGAACTATAAAGACAGAAGTGAAGTGCCCGTCGAGTACCGTTGGAACCTGGATCTGATTTACGATACTCCCGAAAAATGGGAAGCAGACTTCCTGAAAGTCGAAGCGGCGACCAAAAAGGTCGAAGCGTTTCGCGGTCGATTGATCTCGAGCGCAGCGACTCTAAAAGAAGCCTTCGAAGCCAGCACGGAGCTCGATCTTCTGGTTGAAAAACTTTATAGCTATGC
This sequence comes from Oligoflexia bacterium, assembly GCA_903831745.1. GTDB lineage: Bacteria > Bdellovibrionota > UBA1018 > UBA1018 > CAIMNF01 > CAIMNF01. The sequence continues at coordinate 10,122 of CAIKYX010000007.1, read as the reverse complement.
CCACCACCTGTCGGACGAAGATACTCGTAACGCTGCGAACCTTGGACGGGTCGATCGGATCCGAACCAATGCCATCGAAGTGGGTGCGAGACTTTCGTGGATTGATCCGGAACTGCTCGAAGCGCCGATTGAAAAATTGAAAGAATACCAAAACGACGCAAGTCTAAAGGATTACAGCCGTCGACTCGAAAATTTGATTCGTTCGAAACCGCACCAGCGTTCGGCCGAAGTCGAAGAGCTTCTCACGCTCGCTGCCGACCCATTGTCCGGAAGTTACAAGGCATTTAGTTTGCTTGAAAATGCCGACATGAAGATTCCGTCCGTTAAGAATGCCCAAGGTCAGGAGATTGAGCTGAACCATGCCACTTATTCGACTTGCATCGAATCGGACGATCGGGTTTTGCGAAAGAATGCCTTCGAAACCTATCTTGGAACTTTTGCCCATTATCGGAATACTTTTTCTGCAACCATCGACAGCCATGTCAGAAAGCAGATTTTCTACTCGAGAGCCAGGCGCTTTAAGAGTGCTCGTGAAGCCAGTTTGTTTTCCGATACCATTCCGACTTCTGTTTATGACGGTTTGATTGACACGGTTCATGAGCATTTGCCGTTATTGCATCGCTGGGTGCGATTGCGAAAGAAGTTGCTCAAACTACCCGAATTGAACCTTTACGATCTTTCTGTGCCGATGGTCAAACCTGCAGATGTGAATTTGCCTTATCCAGAAGCGATGAAGATGGTGATCGAGGGCGCCAAGCCACTCGGCGACGTTTATGTCGAAGCTTTGAAGAAATCATTCGGTGAACGTTGGATCGATGTTTATTATACTCCCGGAAAGCGCTCCGGTGCCTATTCCGGTGGAATGTACCTGACCAAGCCTTATATTCTTTTGAACCATAAAGACAATCTTTCGAGTGCCTTTACGCTCGCGCACGAGTTGGGCCATTCGCTTCATTCTTATTTTTCGCAGAAGTCGCAGCCCTATACCAAATCGAATTATCCGATCTTTTTGGCGGAGGTGGCTTCGACCACGAATGAAATGCTGTTGCACTTTCATCTCTATGATCAGGCAAAGAGTAAAGAGATGAAATTGTATCTGCTTGATCATCTTTTTACGCAGTTTCGCGGAACACTTTACCGTCAGGTGCAGTTTGCGGAATTCGAGCGCGATATTCATGCGATGGTCGAAAAGGGCGAGCCACTGACAGCAGAAAGCCTGAGCGAGCATTACGCTACGCTCAATGCCAAGTATTTCGGACCGGATGTAAAACAACATGAACTGATCAAATACGAGTGGGCGAGAATTCCTCATTTCTATTATGACTTTTATGTTTATAAATACTCGACCAGCTTTGCGGCAGCACAGTTCTTTGCTCGAAAAATCTACGATGGCGATACCGTCATTCGTGAGAAATATCTCGACTTCCTGAAATCGGGCTCAAGTCTTGATCCGCTTGATACCCTGATCAAAGCAGGAGTCGATCTTCGTGATTCGAAACCTATTCGTTCGGCCTTTCAGGTTTTTGAAAGCGCCTTGAACGAATTTGAAGAGTTGATTAAGTAAAGCTGCCAAAAAACTATAGTAAACAAAGGTAATATACTCAGGTATTTTTTTATTTAAGGATTTTAGTTTAAATTCTTCAATGAACAAGATACACCCTTTCGCCAGAGAGAGAGTTTATGACAATTATTCTGGCCTTATGGTTATCCAACTTTGTTTCCGCGCACGCCCAGACCGTCGATACACCTTCATGTCCCGTGCAATATCAACAATTCATGCAAGGCATGGAGCATCAAAAGGATTCTGAATTGAATCGTTTGATCGACGGGTTTTCTTTGGTCGAACCCGAAGTGGCCCTCCGCCTGAAGGAGTTATTTCTTCAGAAAATGGTGTTGAATGAACTTACCCGGAAGGCGTGGGTTCAATCCCTCGATCTATCGGTCGAGTCGACGGACGAACACGCAGAAGATCATCGGGTGATCGAACTGAGTGAGCACGTGCTATTCGAAAAGTGGAAGGAACGCTTTATTCAAGTTGCGGTCCAAGAAGCCGCAGTTTTTTTTGAAAACGAAAGTGCCTTTTATGGCCAACTAAAAGCAATGGTCAGTCACTCTGATGTGATTACGCGACTATTGTTCGAAGAGATTGATCATGGTCGCTGGCAGTTTTTTTCTTTCCGGATCGCAGAATGGATGGATGGACTTTGGGCGATGGTCACTATTCCGCTGTCGGCTTCTCGCGTACCTCCCGAAGTCGAGTGGGCTAAAAAAGTACAAGATCATCCTTCTTTATTGATGGTGCCTCAGGCGATGAAGAAGCTAGGGGTCCTGCAAAGTGGTGAAGATTACCGAGTGGTGTATTGCCAATCGTTTCAGCGTCACGCGTCCTGGATGCAAAATTCTATCAACCGATTGCTGAGAGCCAGTGAAAATTCTTTTCAGAGCGACATTCTAAACGCCTTATACCCGGAACGCGCCGCCCTTTTACCGTACGGAACCGACAAAACTTATGTGGTGCGACCTCCCTTGTTGCTTGAGTTGCCGGAGTGGGCAAAACGTCATGACTTGTTTGATTTCTGGGAGTAACTGCAATCGAATAATGCCTGATAAGGAATCCGTCTGATCGCAGTAACTCGAGAATGAAGAGAGTAGAGCCATTGGGGATAAGCCGAGGCAATGGCAATGCAGCGATGCGATTCGAGAAGGTTCAGTAATTCTGTAATCTTTGGATCATCGAGTTTTCCTCGAATCAGGACCTTTGTGGGAGGATAACTCTGAAGCAGGGTGGATAGTCCCTGGGCGTCCTCGAATGTGACGACGGAGTGATTCGAAAGTTTATAGTACTGAAAAGTATTTCCCGCATTATAATCAAAATTCGAGAACCAAATTGCGTCTTTTTTTGCCAGACGATGTGCGGTTTCGAGCGCCCAAAGGGGTTCTGGCGAAGCACCATGCAACGTCGAAATCATGAACGCAGGAACGTTAAAGAAAACCAGGCAAATCCAAAATCCGGGGCGGTTGAGGATGTTGGCAAAGGTGAGTGGAAATGATCCTTGAAGTCCTGCAACGGCTATAAAAGGCACTAGGTTGAGAACTGGAAATAAGAATCGGTATTCCTTATTTGCGATCAGACAATGAATGAGAAAGAAAGTTCCGACAAACACGGCCATAGGCAAAAGACGATTCGATCGTGGATTTCGGAAGAAGAGTGTGATGCCAAATAAAAGAGGAAGTGACAGAAACGGATTGAGCTCAGCAAGCCAGATAAAGTATTGGTACCAGGGATAAGGATTGTAGGTGGCAGCCACTCCTTGTAACAAGTTGACCTGAAAATAACGGTAAGGGGTAAAAACCCAGTTTCCGTAGCCGATACGGTCTAGAATCGCCCCTAAGGCGAGTGCCAGGCAAAAACCGACAAACAGTCGGACATGGTCAGCAGTAATTCTTCGATCACGATAGATCAGATAGGCAGCCATTCCGGCCAGGCCCAGGGCAATCTGATAGCGCGCCAGAAAGGCCAACCCGAAAAAAAATCCGGTCGTGCAGAGTTTTTTCTCGTTCAATAAAAGTGCAAAGGCAAATGTAAGCAAGATGCCGGCAAGATTTTCGCTCGAAGTGCGCACGTGCAAGTAAGGCATGAACCAGAAAAGGCTGATGACGATGAGCCAATGATCAGACCAGCCAAAACGTTTTTGCACTGCTTTAAAGAGAGTGATCAGTCCGAGAACGTTTAAGCAGGCATAAAGGCATCTGAAGAAAAATGCGGTCGAAAATGGATCAAATATGCCTAGTTTGATAAAGAGTTGCATGAATCCGGCATGAAAAAGAGGCTGAAACCATGGCCGGATTTGCGTAGTGTATTCCCATGGAAGATTTTGATTGGTTTGCGAAAGTCCTAGAAAGTAGTTCGCCCATTCCCAAATTTGAAAATGTTCATCCGGTTGATGAAAACCAAATGAGAAGCATGCTCCGAGTAGGTGTCCGACGACGAGGATGGAAACCGCTAGCCCCCAGACCGTTCGGGATGAGTTAATGAAGTGATTTTTTTTGAGCATGATTCAAGCTAAAGCACAGCATCGAAAGTGAGCCGTATTCTACTCCCCGATAAAGAACCGTTGGTTCATCGGCAGGAAGACTGGCTCCGATGGCAAAAAGGATAGGTAGATAATGTTCTAGCGAAGGATGGGCTGCTGAAAATTGAGGTTGCTCGTCTGCGGTGATCAGGGCGTCTACATTTTTCTGAAACAGCATTTGCACGAGCCACTCTTCGAATTCATTAGCCCATGGGGCGCCACTCCCGGTTTTCTCGGACCACTTCAGCTCTCTGATGTTATGAACTGCACCGCCGCTTGCGATCATCAGAACGCCTTCTTCGCGAAGCTTGGCCAGAGCATGCCCCATTTTTAGAATCTGTGCGGGGGTAAGATTCAGGGGAAGGCTGACCCGAACGACCGGCACATCGCCTTTTGGAAATAGATGAAGCATGGGAATCCAGATGCCATGATCGAGAGGTGCATTGTCGTCGAAACTGACCGCCATGCCGGCAGCCTTTAACAACTGTCCGGCCTCATCGGCAACCTCGGGCTCGCCCGGGCAACGGTACTCGATTTCGTAGAGTTCCGTCGGAAAGCCATTGAAGTCGTGCTGTATTCGGTTTTCTTTGGTGCGCAATATATGAATTCGATCAGATGAAACCGAATGGGCCGAAAGAATGATGACGGCTCTGGGTTTCGGAAATTGGGCTGCGAATTGGTGAAGCATTTCCTGATAACGGTCTTCGCCGTATGCAAGCATAGGAGTGCCATGACTGAAGAATGCGACCGGATAACGAAAAGCTTCCATACCCAAAAGGGTAGTTGAATCCGTCGTTCGGATCAAGCTAAGATCAAGTTATGTCACTACAAACCCATCAACTCGAAGCGTTTCTGGTCATTTCACGTGTTAAGAATTTCTCTAAAGCTGCGGAGGTCCTCGAAGTCACTCAGTCGGCACTATCACACCGGATTTCGGCATTAGAGGAAGCTCTCGAAGCTCCTTTGTTCATTCGCGAAAAAAAAGGATTGAAACTCACGGAGTTAGGTGAGGACTTCTTACGGTATGCGAAGTTAAAGAATTCTCTCGAAGTCGAATTCCTTTCAAAGCTGAAGGGCACGCAAGGTCAGCAGATCAAAGGGGTGCTGCGAGTCGGATGTTATGCCAGCATTGGCCGCTCAGTGGTCTTGAAGGCTCTGGCGCCCTTTTTAGCCCAGAATCCGGGAGTTCAACTTTTTTTCTTGATGCGCGAACTTCAGGATTTGCCTGATCTTTTAAAATCAGGCGAGGCGGATTTTATTTTTCTCGATTACGAAATGGGCCGCGGAAAGGTTTGCTCGAACCTCCTGGGTGAGGAAGAGTACGCTCTGTTTGAGGCCTCGAAAGGCTCGAACGACCCGGAGCTTTATCTCAGCAACGATGAGAACGACTTGATTACATTCAAGTTCTACGAAAAACAGGGGCAAAAAAACAAGGTATTCCGTCGCTCGTACATGGACGATATTTATGGGTGCATCGAAGGCGTAGCCCTCGGAATGGGAAAAAGCGTGTTGCCCATTCATCTGGTTAAGGATGATGCCCGATTAAAAATTCATGAAGGCTTCGAGAATTTCAAAATGCCGGTCTATTTGCATTACTACGATCTCCCGATTCGCTCCGAGCTTGAAAAGCAGGCGCTCACCGTGTTTCAGAATTTGATTCCATCGCTCTTAAAATAAAGATTGATTCGACCGTGCGGAGACACTTCGTAGGTTGAATGTTCGAGCCCCACGTCCTTGAACATCGGCAGGTCCATTTCGAGTGCTGTCTGGCCCTCTATTCCTTGGGCTTGTTCAAGAATCAATCGGGCGATCTTTTTCTTCAATGCAAAAATCAGGTGGCTGGGGAGGCCGTATTCCGGAATACCATCAATGATTTCTTCCTGATCTGAAAGAACTTTGTCTGTTTTAATGACGAGGTAGGGAATTCCATTTTTTTCTATGAAGTTCAGGCCGGCGCTGATGCGAAGCGGAAATCTCAGAGGATGTCTCGGACTGACGATGATGCTTTCGAGTGCGCCACCTTCACCCGTATAAAGGACGTCCATGAAAAGTTCGGGAGTCTTGGTCTTTTCCTTGAGGATGATAAAGGCACCTCGTGGACCGATACCGAGATGATTCTTTTTCATGTTTTCATCCCACAAGCCGGCGTCGATCGTGGTTTTCAGCAAACGATTCAGGTACTCCTCGGAAACACTTACGGCTACGTCTTCTTTACCGGCAGCGAGATTCAATTTGATTTCATCGAGCCCACCCTGATGGTCGGCATCTTCTATCGCGCGTACAGGTTCGATGGGGTCCTCGTGCTTGACGCATTCTTCGTGAAAGTCCTTGAAGTTCTTGCCGGTGCAAAGGGTTCCGTCGATTTCGAGACTCAGCTGTGAGGAATCGGGCTGACTGAAGTGACTCGTGTTGTAAAGCGCATAGAGATCTGCAGTTGAGGCTTCGAGTCCGCTTTGAATTTTGCTTGAAAACACCGAAGTCAGGATGGTTTTGCCCAGGCTCTCTTTGATGCTATCGCCAAGTAATCCGAGAATCGAAGCAATCAATTTATGAAAATTAGCCTGCAATACGGGTTTGAAAGTTTCGAATTCGAAAGTACGGGTTAGGTCGCTTCCCAGTTCGAGAGTAATCGGCGCCACATGAATGCTATCAGCCGAAAGGGTGCTGTGTTTTTCTGTGTCGGTTAGAACAAATTTGTCCTGATTGGCGCGGACGTAGATCGGCAATTGGTCAAAGTTCGAATCCACGAGTTTAAAGGTGAACTCTCGGTCACGAATCGTCTGAAAATTTACATCAAATACAACAGGAGGTGCTGAAGGTGGAATTAGAATCGAAATTGCATCGATGGTTGCGGTAAGGAATGCTTTGGGTTCTTTCGTTCTCTGATCTGGCAGGATCAGGTTGACGGTCAGTCCTTTTGGAAGTTCGACATAGACTCCCGAGAGCATGGCTTGAGCCTTCAGATTCAGAATCGGATCCTTGACTCCCAGGTCGAGTGGCTTCGCATAAATCGTATCGATCTTATAACTGATTTCCGGTATCACGAGCTGAAGCTTGGCGGCAGTGGTATCAATATGAAAGAGTCCGGCGAACATGCTCATGAATTTCTGATAGCGCTCATCTGTTGAAAGATTTTCGAGCGTGAATTCGGTCGGAGTGCTGAATTTTACGGTGCCGGCCAATCCATCTGGCAGATGGGTATCGTTCAGGATGACTCGAGTCTTATTGATCAACCAGGAGAGTGACTCTTCGCTTAATCGGGTTTGAAGGACCAAGTCCGGTGTGGTTCCGGCAAATGCCGGGACGCTGAGGCCCAGAAAAATCATGACTGGATTGAATAAAAATCTCATTCGACCTCCGATTCAAGCATCATTTTTCCCATTTCAATGGTCATCATCAGGCTCTTATGCGGAGTGATGAGAACCGACTTGGGGATGAAGTGGTAATTTTTAAAAGAAAAATCCTTGCCGAGCGGAAAACTGAGTTTTTCAGGCACTTGTTTTCGGATGGTTTCTTCGACTTTGGTTAGAAATGCCGACTTTACTTCTTTGGTCATTTTATCGGTATTGTTCGGATAACCATAAGTGTTCAGAACCGTTCCATCCGCGCGAAAAGGATATTTAGTGATGAGATGAAGTGTGTTGTTGCCATTATTTTCTCTGATCATTCCGGTTGAACTGATGGTCAGCTCTACCGGGATGTTGATGAGTTTGCCTGCTCCGCGATATCGCTCCCAGAGCGCTCCGGCTCTGGTCTGAAGCGCGCTTTTAAAGTTGGGATCCTGATCGGCTGTCTTCCAGATATCGATTTCGAGATTGATGACGATAGAAACCGCATTTTCTTCTGGTTTAAAATGGATGCGCACACCCTTTGCGCCCAGTCCGATGCCGTCGTTCTTATGTTGATCCAGAAAGTAACTTCTGAAGCGGCGCTCGAAAATATCCGAATGAATGACGTTTTGAAGCCAGGATTCATAAAGAAGAAACCCCACGGAGTTTGGATCTTTCAGGTCGCGATAGTCGGCGCCAGAAATTTGAGTGGGGCTTACGATTTCAGGAAGGCATTCATTTGCAAAACAAACGTGAGCCGCCATCTGAGTAGAATAAAGATCAGGACTCGGAACTTCCTGAATATAGCTCAATAAGAAGTCTACTCGGGCGTCTTTTAACAATTGATTCAAGGCGGGCTGGCCGTCCGAGTCTTTGAGCAGGTGGCTTGCTTGCAGCGTGAGTTTGACCGGAGGATTTTTCGCAATCAACATTTGAAACCCTTTGATCCGCTCTTTTAAGCTCTGGTTCAAGGATGTGCGTACGTTCTTGATGATTTCGGATTCGAGACTTTGAAATTGGGCGCGAATGTCTTCCTCGGTTGCAGTCAGTGTTTCTCCGTCCGATTTGAGTTCCAAGTCGCGAGTGCGATGATCAATCGAGAGTTTGCCCAGGATCAGGTGAAGATCGGGAGTTTCTTGCGTAGAATCGATATTGGTACTGATGTCACGCAGGTAAAATTGGGTGCCGGAATCTGTCAGGTCGGCAGTCATCGAAAGGTCGAGAGTGAGGGCGGGCGATTTTTTGGTCATTTCAATTACGAGCGGGGTGGATTCGATTTCGAAGGTGCGGTCGAAGACGCCTTTGGGAACCTGAATGTGTAAACTTTCGCATTTGGCCTTGAGGTGGGTGATTTTCCAACGGGCATGAATCTCGAAGCGATTGTGATTGTCCTTCTTGATTTTTACTTTCAGGCCCGAGTCTGGCATTTCGAGTCCCACTCGAATCGGCTCGAGAGTCGCACCGATCGGGCTATGAAGTCCAAGCGTGGTCAGAATGAAAATAGAAGGGTCTTTTTCATCGAATGGAATCGACTGGGCGACCAGTGGGGTTTCAAACTGCAATTCATTACCTTTGAATTCGCCTTTCACCAGATCGGCAATGGCTTTATGGATCAGCTGTTCGAGTGCTCTCGGCGGAATCAGGGTGTTACCCGCGGGGATCGCCCGTTCGGGCAGGTTCATCTCCTGCGCCGAGACCGGGCTTACCATGAGTAAAACCATGACAAAGGAGAGAAAGAGGAGCTTCAAATTTGCAGTGCCGGTTGCCATATTCACGGCTCAGGTTTAATCGAATCCATGTTCTTTGTAAACAAACAAAGTTTAATTAATAAGTGACTAAAAGTTAGACACCCGAAACGGATTTCGTCAGTATTTTCGACGGTTTTTGCGTGAAAGGCTTGATATCCTGCGGTTTTCTCCTTGGCACACCTCTCGCTAATATAGGGATGAAATATGGTTTCCCAAAGCGGTTCTCTTCCTGCCTTTTTGAAGAGTGTATTCTTTAAGTTCTTCTTCGCGCTCGGACTCGTGTCGGCCGTCTATTATACGGTCTCGGCGTTTAGGCATGAAGAACCAATGGTGCAAAGCACTTCGCTCAAAGACAAAGTGGACCAGCTTTCCCAGGATCAAATGGCGGGTGGAATTTCTCCGTCTGTTCCGTCTCTGGTTCCGCAGGCGGAAGCCGTGGTCGTCAGACGACTTCCGGTCGAAATGCCTGCGATGTTGACTGCCGCCAGTCCGAGTCCTTCAGTTTCTCCAAGTCCGACTCCGGCCGAAGTGGCTGCGAAAGAAGAAATCAAAACCGGTGAGAATCCCACGTCGGTAGTCGATTTCGATGGAAATATTCCCCAGTTTTTTCCGATGATGCCTGCGAATGGCTATTACCCTGAAGATCCTGCAAATCGTCAGCCTTCTACTTCGAGTAGCGACGCAAACGCACAGAATCCTGCAAACCCTCCGCTCGTCGGTAATTTGCCTGCGCAACCACCCATTGCGCCTCCTTCTTCGGGTGGTGGTTACTATGGCGGTGGCGGTGGTGGCACCAGTAGTGGTTCGGGTGGATCAAATTTGGGTTCAGGAGATCTTTCAATCCTGGCGTCTGCAAGTTATCCAGCGACGTTTGCAGATGCAGCAGAAACGGTGACTTGTACGGGTGGTGCGGGTTGTTCATCCGGTTCGGCATCGATCCATAGTTCGAGATGGGATCTCGCGCATGGGATC
>CAIKYX010000006.1 GCA_903831745.1 Oligoflexia bacterium | reverse complement strand
CCTGCCCGCCTGCCACTCCGATTTGAAAATCCTCGATGATTTTCTGGGTAATACCACGCTTTTGCAAGTAATCGCGCGCTTCTTGAAAAAGCGGACTCGACGTTCCTTTGACCAAATTCTGATGATAGAACTGCAATGAGGCAAAATGATTCAGCTTGGCCGCCTTTTGATTCCGTAGGCGCCTTTGATAAAGTGCCCGCTCCTCTTCCGAGGTCATCTGATAGGCGCTTTCCGGAATGGCCAGATTTACTTTTTCAGCCAAGTCTTCGCAGGCTTCCTCGAAGCTGAGGCCATGCAATTCGGTCATGAACTTGATGACGTCGCCCGTAGCCTTGCAGCCAAAACAATAATAGAAATCCTTATTCACCGAAAAAGACGGCGAACGATCGCCATGAAAGGGGCAACGCCCCATGAAACGATTTCCCGTTTTTCTGAGATCGATATTTTCCGAAGCGATATCAATCAGCGAAGCAGTCTGCTTCAGCTGTTGAATCCATTCGGACGAAAAGCGCACTTTCTTCTGCAAAACTTAAATCCCCGAACCTGTATCAGGCTCCGCCCAGTTGTTCTTTTACCATTTGTGTGACCAGTTTTCCGTCGGCGCGCCCTTGAACTTTAGGAAGTACCAGTTTCATCACTTTTCCGAGATCTTTGGCATCTTTGGCTTGGGCTTCGGTAACCGCCGCCGCCACGATCGCCTTTAATTCTTCAGTCGACATCTGGGCAGGCATGAACTGACGAAGGTATTTTGCTTCTGCTTCTTCTTGAGCGGCCAACTCTTCGCGGCCTCCTTGACGAAACTGGGTGATCGACTCTTCACGTTGCTTGAGAAGCGTTCCGATCAGCTTGATGATTTCGCCGTCATCTAAATCTTTGCGTTCGTCGATCTCGCGCTTGCGAATTGCAGCATGAAGACTTCGTGAAAATTGTACGGTTTCCTTGTCACCACTCTTCATGGCGGTTTTCATGGTTTCCTGATTGGTTTCTTTGATGGACGGCATAGCGAATCTCCTAAAAAATACCCTAAAAAAACAGCGAGGCCAGTTTGAAAGCGGCCTCGCCATCCTAACAAATAAATTGTTGAAATATAAACTAATTCTTTTCTGATCGCGGGCGAGAAGAACGGGCCTTACTTCGCTGTTTACGCGCTGCAATAGCCTTAAGTTTGCGCTTTACTGGGGCTCTCTCAAAAGCTTCGCGCTTACGCACTTCTGCGATCGTTCCAGCCTTTTCAATCAGTTTTTTGAATCGTTTTAAAGCTGATTCGAAGGAATCGCCTTCACGAATGGTTATTCCTGGCATCCGAGTCACCCCCTTTCAAATTTTGAAATTTTTAATGGTTTAGAACTTCGATCAGGAATACACGCCGGAACTGAAAGAAGCAATAGAAAGAAACAGGTGAAGAATGCCATACTGTTAAGCAGGAATGTCTACTCAGCTGAAATGGATCAAAACCTCCCAAATCCAATCCCTCTTACTCATGGGGCTTTTGGTATTCTTTGTTGCCCATTTCATGCTGCTTTCGCCCTCAGGCCTTGAGGAAGACTTCAACGGGGTTCGTATCATTCACCCCAAAGACTTTCTGGCTTTTATCCAAAAGGAACCCACCAGCATTCCCGACGTACCCGCAGGGGTTGCGCCCGATTATACCCTGAGAGAATTCAAGGCCTTTTCGAGCACCGAATCTAAACCCAATTGGAAGCTTTCTGCCCGAAAATCGAGTGCTTACAATGAAAAGCAACTCCTTCATGGCCGAGACATTCGAATTGACCTGCCGGACGGCACCGTGGTCATCGCGAACGAAGGCGTGTTTTTTATGCAAAAAAATGAAGGAAAGTTCTATGGCAGCGTCGTTGCCACCTTCAATAACGGAGTGGTGATCAAGACAAATTACGCCGAAGTAAAATCGAGCGGCCACACGACGATCACCATTCCCACTTCAGAGATGGTTCAGGGAACACGAACCGACGTCAAGAACCCGGTAAGCTTTACTTCAATGGGCCTGACCTATAGCGATTCGGAACCTCAGGTGCTTTACCTGCTCAGCCAGGTTGCGGTCGAATTGAACGGTGAAAAGAAGACCCAAGTTTACTCTGATCTGGCGACTTATCAGAGTGCCATCAATCGATTGGATTTCGCCATGAACGAGGCTCGCCCGATCGAACAGCAACTCATCAAGGTAAAGCAAAATGACCTCGATTTGTTTGCACGCGAGCTTGAAGTCGAACTCGACCCTAAGAAACAACTCCAAACGATTACCGCGATCAAGGAAGTTTCAATTCGTGACTTTCACGACCCAAAAAACATTTCTACTGCAACCAGCGGAAAAGCCATCTATTATGAGCACAAGAACGAATTTGTGCTGAAGGACTTTCCGCAGATCTATCAAAATGGAGACACGGTGACCGGCGATGTGATCATTTACAATCGCAATACCGATATCATCGAGGTTAAAGAAAGCAATGCCATCTACAAACATTAAGAAGACACTCAAAGCATCGAACCTGGTAAAGGCCTATAAAAAGAGACCTGTCGTCAAAGGCGTTTCAATCGAAGTAAAAAGCGGTGAAATCGTAGGACTTCTCGGCCTAAACGGCGCAGGTAAGACCACTACGTTTTACATGATCACGGGCCTGATCAGACCTGACGAAGGCCAGATTTTTCTCGATGACCAGGACATCACCCATTGGCCGATGTACGAGCGCGCGAGGTCAGGTGTTGCCTATTTGCCTCAAGAACCGTCTGTTTTTCGCAAATTGACCGTGCAAGATAACATTATGGCGACGCTCGAGTCGCTTCCACTTTCGCATGCAGAACGAAAAACCCGCTTGCAGACACTACTCGATGAATTCGCACTCAATCACGTTTCTCAACAACAGACTTTCACCCTCTCGGGTGGTGAGCGCCGCAGGGTCGAGGTCGCGCGCGCACTTGCACTGAATCCCGCATTCATTTTGCTCGATGAACCCTTTGCAGGCGTCGATCCATTGGCCGTGGCCGACATTCAAAAAATGATTCTGAGCCTGAAACAACGAAACATCGGGGTTTTGATCACCGACCATAACGTGCGAGAAACCCTCTCGATTTGTGATTGGGGCGCCATCCTGAGCGAAGGCGTCATTTTCGAGCAAGGCACGCCGCATCAAATCGCAGAATCCCCAAAAGCCCGCGAGAAGTATTTGGGCGAAAACTTTCGCTTCTAATATTAATTTTTATTAATAAAAACATAACATTAAGACAGTTTTTTCGATTCTCTGCAATTTCTGTGCAAAGTTGGCTCGTCCGCAGTAAAATAGCTCTATGGCAATTCAGTTAAAGCAGAGCCTCAAGCTTGGTCAAAACTTAGTCATGACCCCTCAGCTTCAGCAAGCAATCAAACTGCTTCAGCTGAATCACATGGAACTTGCCGAACTCATTACCCAGGAATTGACCGAGAATCCCGTTCTCGAAGAAGTGGCAGACGAGAATCCTCAAGACAATGTCGAGACTGCCGCCACGGACGAAAGTTTCGATCCTGAAATTCAGCAAACCAATGACGAGCAATCTCAGCAAACCCAGCAAACTACCGAAGAAGAGCGAGTTCTTACCGGTAAAGAAGAAGTAAACTGGGACGCCTATCTCGAAGACTTCAACGACAGCGCCAGCACTGCCCCGTCGATGAAAGAAAATAATCCGGACGATACTCCGACGTATGAAAATGTTCTCACGAAAACCTCTTCACTCGAAGAGCATCTGCAGTGGCAGCTTTCGATGCTCAATCTGATGGAGAACGAATCGAAACTGGGACAACTCATCATCGCTAACCTGAATGATGATGGTTACCTGGATGTCGAATTGGCAGGCCTCGCCACTCAGGCTGGAATTGAACTCGAAGACGCCGAAGAAATTCTAAAAATGCTTCAAGTGTTCGATCCGATCGGAATTGCGTCTCGAAACCTGCAAGAATGTCTTTTGGTTCAAGCGCATTTTTTAAGTCCGCGCCAGCCCTTGGTAGAGAAAATCATCCGCGATCACATGGTCGACCTCGAAAAACACAATATTCCGGCCATTGCTAAGGCTGAAAATGTGCCGATCGAACTCGTGGTCGAAGCGCAGAAGCTCATTCACGAATTCGAGCCTAAGCCGGGCAGCATTTTTACCGAGACCGACACCCAGTACATTACTCCTGACATTTATATTCAAAAAGTTGGAAACAACTTCGTGATTCAGATGAACGACGATGGAATTCCTCGCTTGCGTGTTTCGAATTATTACAAAAGCATTGTTCAAAAGGACGCCTCTAAAGAAGGCGCCACCAAAGCCAAGGAGTATGTGCACGAAAAACTTCGTGCGGCCATGTGGTTGATTCGCTCGATTCAGAATCGCCAAAAGACGATATACAAGGTGACCGAAGCCATTCTCGTTCGCCAACGAGAATTCTTTGAAAAAGGCGCTCACTTCTTAAAGCCGATGGTACTCAAGGACATTGCAGCTGATGTCGGAATGCATGAATCGACCATCTCGCGAGTCACCACCAATAAGTACATGCACACTCCGGTCGGCACGTTCGAGCTGAAGTATTTCTTTAACTCGAGCATCAACAGTGCCGACGGGGGCGATGCCCTCGCCAGTAGCGCGGTTAAAGAAAAGATCAAACACCTCATCACCAAAGAAGACCCGAAGAAGCCCCTCTCCGACCAGCAAATCGTCGAAATGCTGCAAAAAGAGAATGTGGATATTGCTCGCCGAACTGTGGCGAAGTACCGCGAAATGCTTGGCATTCTTCCGTCATCACGACGAAAACGGGCGTTTTAAGCCCAGTTCAGCCTTAAGCAAGACTCAATTGAAACAAACATCAACACTTTCAAGCACTTAAATAGTTAACTTTTCTGAATACTTGACCGAAAAGATTGAGTATACTAAAGAAGAGAGGGTTCTGACTTTATGTCGGTCCATAAGTTGCTCGAAAAACTGAATTTTAAAATGGCCTTAGGAGCTATTGCCCTCATTTGCCTTTCGAGCGCCTGCAGTTTCAAAATGAACAAGGTTACGCTCGCCACTACAGACAGTACCGCAACTTCAAGCGACAGCCCCTCCACCTCGCCTACACCAACCCCTACGGATACACCGACTCCCACACCGACTCCCACTCCAACTCCTACCCCAGTGCCGATCGAAGTGGCATATGCGGTTACTGACGACAATTTGATCTACACGTTTCAGT
>CAIKYX010000005.1 GCA_903831745.1 Oligoflexia bacterium | reverse complement strand
TCCCGCACAAGATTTGCATTTATTTGATTCTAATTCTGCTACTTCGCAGGGAAGTACCATTATTCTTGAATTTTCTACAAGTCCTAAAGATCTAAATTTATTTGCAGTTGTGTATGAATTACATACAAAAACACTTTTTGACTTAGCGGCAAGTTTTAACGCTTGTTTGAATCGTATAACTCGTGATATTTTGAACCAATTTGGATTTGTCACTGGAAATACATCATGAATTCGCACAATGCTTACGTTTGCCTTAGAATTGATGGTTCCATTCGGCTGATTTGTCCAGAATAGATCCGATTTTATGGCGATATCAGTTTTGATTCCAACTATTGCCTTTAGCGAAAGTAATGATTTAATGCATTTTCTTTGTAAGTTTCCCTGGTTGGGCTCAAAGGAATTAACTAATTCAACGGGACCAAATTTTTGAAGTGCATTAAGAATTCTTAACGTGTCTCTTGCTATTCCCCCACCTCGACGAGCCGAATCTAAATACCAAGCATCAAAGGTAATTTGCATTTTCTGCCTCTCACTTTTAGAACTCTAATCATGAAATAAGCATGTCATATGAAAGTTATTGAACCTGTGGCTTGGGCCGACGACCTCACTAAAGGTTGGGGCAAGCGAAACATCACCGGCAGAAAGTCCATGAATCTGCGAATTAGATATGTCTCGTTGGGGGTTAACTAAAGTTTCCCATTCCTGGATGACTTTCCCTTCTTCGACAATGATTATTGCAATTTCAAGTATTCGGTCAGTTTTTCCAAATCCAGTTGTTTCCAAGTCAATTACAGCGAAGCTTTTCATCTTTTCCTCTCGTAAGCTTTTCAAGCTCCAACCTAACCTGCCAAGCGAACAATAGCTCGCACGAGGGTGTAAAAGGGAAAGGCCTTCCGCCGTAAAACCCGCTTAAACTTTTCGGAGCAATTCATCGATCATCTCGGCCGCTTTTCTGAGCGGTTCTTCGGCATTGTGCACGTAAAGCCGTGAAGTGATAGCACTTGATGAATGGCCTAGCGCTCGACTTATCGTTTCGATTCCAACCCCTTTGCTATACATCAAAGTTGCTGCTGTGTGCCTAGCATCGTGTAGTCGCTTTGGAGGAATTCCACAAAGTTTTAGGCACTTCTGCCAAGACTTGTAATCGCTTTCTGGAGATCGAGGCCTCCCATGGAGCCCAGGGAAGACTAAGTCATTTTGTAGCCATTCGTTATCAGACTGCTGATTACTCTGGAGAAGCTCCCAATGATTTCGCAAGGCGATTACAGTTTGTTCGGTAAGGATTATTGTTCTTTCTGATTTTTCAGTTTTTAAGGGCACCTGTGTATACATATTATTAATTTTCTGAAATTGCTTACTTACTCTAAGCGTTCGATTTTCAAAATCAATATCCGACCACTCTAACCCGAGCGCCTCGCCTTGCCTTAGACCACAGAGAACTGCAATGTGTAATCTGGCCTCCATCCAGGTGCCCTTATACGTTGTTAAAAGTCGCCTTACCTCACTCTCAGTTAGTGGAGATATCTTTTTTTGACGATTTTGTGGATTCCGCACTCGTCTAATTGGATTAGCTGCAATTAATTCTTGGTCTTCAGCAGACTTGAGACAAATAGAAAGAAGCGCCCGAGCTTGCTGCTGGGATCTTGGACTCTGACCGGCTTCTTTCATCTGAAGAAGGAGCCAGGTTAATAATTTGGGAGTTAAATCTTTTAGATAATAGTCGCCGACTAAGGGATTAATATGATTAACTGCTAACCCTCGGTACCGTAGATAAGTAGAGTGTGCAATATTGTGTTGATGTTCGTTTTGAAGCCACTCAAGTAAAAAGTCGTTCAGTTTAATTTTGTTTTTAGAGATCGGTACTGATTGCACAAATGTGGGAAGTAATAGGGTGCGCTCTTTTGCAATACGTCTAGATTCCTGAGCGGTTTTAGCAGTGGCTGTTACAACATGTCCATTGTGCCTAATTACAGTTTTGTAAGATCCACCAATTTTGTAGGTGTGTCCGTGTCCGTTAGCTTTTCTAGTTCCCATTTTTTGCTCCCTCGTTATTGCACGGCATTTGCCGTGACTAGAAGCAACTAATTGACTATTTACGCTTTAGAAATGCATACCAAATGCATTCCAGCTGAGTTCAGCCCATTCGGTTATCTGGTCCAAAACTGCTAATCTGCGCTCAAGCGCTAGCAACTAGCGCAGTGGGGCCTATAGCTCAGTCGGTAGAGCAACGGACTTTTAATCCGTGGGTCGTCGGTTCGATCCCGACGGGGCCCACTCATTTAGCGCATGCAATGCGCAGTTGAGTGTGCTTTTACATCGAATCATCAATTCTGGAT
>CAIKYX010000004.1 GCA_903831745.1 Oligoflexia bacterium | reverse complement strand
AGGTCGGGCCCACCTTTTGGTTTAGCATCGCGGCATATTTCCTTAAACCTCTTTCATTTAAGGAACTGTGCCGCGATTCAGAGTTGATCTCGTTCGTTTATTAGCGTACCATTACGGTCAAATGTTCCGAGCCTTACTCACCCTCTCATTAACGAGTCCCCTACTCGTTGCACTCAATGCATCCGCATACGATTGCTCAGAAAACTCTACTGCACATGAAGGTGCAAGTACTGCAGGCGTTTCGAACTACGGGCTCGTTCATCCGTTTGATCAAGCACTGATCGAACATCCCGATTCAGTAATCCTCAATACGCTTAAAGAAAAGTTCGGGCAAAACCCATTGTTGAAAGATTGGTTTTCAAAAAGTCGTGTCGACGATGTTCTCTTACTCGAATATCAACACGATCCGCAATTCTTAGTCGCATTCAAATGGGCAATGAAAGGATTGCGTGGCAACGAAATTCTAGAAAAAGTGCTCCGTTATAATTCTGATCAGGTGCTTCTCTTTTCGGAGGTTTGGAACACTTGCGACGGATCGAACTCTGGGATCTCGAAACCCGTGATCAAAAATCGCCCCTATTTTGGGTATGAACTTGAAAAGTATTCCTATCACCAACCGGGCGAAATTGTAGACTACGCCACACCAGACGGAAAATTATATCAAGTCTATATTACCGGAACTTCAAGCCCCGTTGTCCTTGAAGTGCATGGTTACCGAGAGATTGCAGTTCCTACTCCGTTTTCGTCACTAGGCCTTGCTAACTCGATTTATGATGTCTACAACAAGATATCAGACCCCAAAGTCAGAACAGAACTTTTAAAATTTAAAGCCTCGCTCTATTCGGGCGTGCGAAGCAGGCTCGACGCATTCATCTTAATGGCAAGCCCTACCGCATGCAGCCTTCTCGTCAATCGAATCAATCAAAACGGAATCGAAGGCTTAAGCAGTTTCTTTGTCATGGGCACTCGAAACTATCGGGAGCAGTTTTTTGAATGGATCTATACCAAACTTGATCCCCCTAAAAAGAAGGGAATCGCAGGCCTCTTTCAGAAGAAAAAGCCGGACGTCCCTCTCGAATTCTCTGAAGGGCCTTATTCAGAAGACGAAATGCACGGAATCATCAAACGCATGAGACAAGAGGGCGAATCTGTATCTAATTCTGAGGGTGAAGATGGCGCCCACTATGTTTTTCATCAGCGCAGAATTATTTTTCTAGCGCGAGACACTGATGTAGGAAGTCACACTTTCTTTCTTCGGAGCCCAACTCCAGAAGTCGCGCAAGCGAACCCCCTACCCACACTGACCTCTCGAAAAATTGAGCCCATCATTGGCAATATCGACCCACTCAATTTTCCGCTTCACCCTTACGCCATTCCATCAAACCGCATCGCAGAAATCGAGGCAAGACTTAAACCCGCTTATACGATGAACGGTTCGATTACCGGTTTTCTGTCTGAATCAGACCATTGGCTCGATATCATTTCTGCAGATGATGTGGCCGTAAGCAAACGAGGCAAAACCCACCAACAAATTGCTTATTGGCTTTCGGGACTCTTACATGCCAAACCTCAAAAAGCCTTTTTTGATTATCACGGCAGAAGATTTCTCCTCACCCACCATGGAACTACCGGATCACAATCGAGCCCGTTTCGAGATTCTTTCGCTTGGAATGATGAACTCAGGATAGAAGACTATTATACGGGCCGCACTCTTAAGATTAATGGAGGCACTCCTTACATGATCGGCTATTACGGATTCTACGAAGGAAACGTACGCTGGCGCGTGTCTCCGGATGAAATTATGAATCTCATGGACGGTCATTGAGATTCATTGAGGGATACGCTTCAGGATAACTCGGGATACACATTTGTATTCCCTACTCTAGTCAATCCAAAACGGGTGGCTTATGCTCCAAAGCAATGAAAGACCCACGCATCACATTGCAAGAACACTTAAGCGAGCGGATCGCCACAAACCCGAACTACTCGCTTCGGGCCTTCGCTCGTGACCTGGGGCTTTCACCGCAACTTCTATCAAATTTTATCAATGGCAAAAAAGGCATGAGCGAAAGAATGGCTGCCCAGGTGGCCGATCGATTAGGCTTATCTCACGCTGAGCGCGAATTCTTTTTCGAATCCACTCGCTCAAAGTTTTCACGAAACAAAGCGACTCGCGTCATTGCGAAAGCAAAGCTTGCCCACCTTGCCAGTCAGGCACCATTGCCTGCAAAAAGTAGCACCGAACTGAATCTCGAACTCGATCTATTTAAGATTATCTCGAACTGGTATCACCTGGCACTCGTTGAGCTACTTAAGATTTCACCCAAGAACTGCAAGACAGATTTTCTGGCCAAGCGCTTGGGCATACCCGAAATCGAAGTCAGGCTCGCGCTCTCACGGCTCGAGCGGCTAGAACTCATCACCAAAACACCGAAAGGTTACCAAGCGAATCAAGACAGCATTATTGCTGATCGAGGAATTGCTACCGAGGCAATTCGAAATTACCACCGCCAAATTCTGGCAAAAGCCAACCATGCAGTCGACACCCACCCAGACTCCGACCGTTACGGAAGTTCGTCGCTTTTGCCCATGAAGGCGACATCGCTCGCTCACGCGAAGAAGCTCATTCAAAAATTTAGACAAGAACTCTCGACCGCGGTCGTCGACACTGAAAACGGAGATGAGGTATTTGCTCTCTCGATTCAGTTGTTTCAAATTTCAGAATCTGAAGATCAACCCAAAATTGCTCACCCAACCAAAAGGAAATCACTATGAATTGTAAAACCATTGTTTTTGCGATCATCGGCATCATTGCCGGTACTTCATCATTTGCCCAAAGCCATGTCGGTGGCGGCGACTCGTGCCGCGATGAAATCGACCGTATTCGACAAAACATCAAAGGCTGGATCGAACGCGACGAAGCCAAAGACCTAAAACTCGAGGCCGGTTGGACCTACAACACTCCGGGTGCGATCCATAATTACAAGGAAGCCATGCTTGAGGTCCTCCAAGACCGCAAAGTAACCGTTACCTGTTATCTCGATCCAGCATTGATTCACGATCCTGAATCACGTGCACTTGCAGAGAAGGAATCCCTTACCTTCAAATCGATTACAATTCACGGAACTCCAACCGATTGTACGAATGATATCACTCCGTCGGGCGAGATGGTCATCGAATGTAATTATAGCCGAGTGCTCGATCCAACAGTTGCAGGCGATCGCAATTTTAGACGAACCCATCACGAATTCGCATCACTTGCGGGTGTCGAGCTTAAAGATGGCAGCACCTTTTCGGACTACTTTGTCTCGGATCAGGTCGCGCAATACGCAAAACCAGAGACAGTGTGGATGCTGGGGCCCAAGAAACGGGATGGCTCGCTACACGAGGAAGTTTCGCAATACCTCGAGCTACTCCTTTCACTGAAGAACAGGGTTTTTGAACCGAGCATCGAAGATCTACAGAAGTTCGCAGACTTTCGTGAACTTCCGTTTACCGGCGTAGACAAGATGATCCTAAGAGGCGGAAAGCTCTCTGCCATTTTAGAGGGGGTAATTCCGGGTGGCGGCGCATATTTTAATTTCAAATACAAAGCGCATGAATATGGCTATGGCAATGATCTCTGTGCCGAAACCGATGCCTTTTCAGTCGGATTCGCAGGAGTCGATTACGGCATTCTCGCGGATTTGGGCAAGATCGATATTCGCAAAGTGGATATCGCCACCCATCCGGTAGCAAAAATACTTTATGGCTACAATTCAATGAATGGAGAGAAAGAACCAGCATGGAGAAAGGAATACAATACTCTCGAATCCGAAGCAGGGCTCGAAATCCAAGGCCTCCATTTTCATAACCGAATCTATTATTCCGACGAACCAGTGCCAGGAAATACGTACCTCGTTCGTTCGATTATCGAAGGCAAACAAGACACGCTCACGGTGTTTCAGGTCGTTAGCTTTGATCGAGTCAACCAGGTCGTCACGATCGTTTGGCGAACACTCAGTAGCTTTGGAGTTCCTCATCTAGCCAGATAGCCTTAAAATGAAACTGTGCAGGGCCATTAAATGAACTTCGTTTAATGGCCCTGTCGTTTGCTCCCGGCGAACCGAACAGACTTATATTACTTTACAAATTCAGTCAAGTATTATACTATTCGCCCTGAATGCCCAGCCAAATAGGACGAATTTTATCTCGCAGCATCCGCATGCTTTCGGCATTTGCGATCCTATTTTCTACACACGTGTTTGCGGATGACACAAATACCGATTACGTCGATGAAGGAAACCAACTCGTTGACCAGGTTCAGATCGCAAAGCAATCAGACGACGTGATCGATGCTCAAAAAGCGCTGGCTGCAATAGCAAAATTTCAAACCACCTACTCAAACGTGTTGACCCAATCGAATCGTCTAGCACTCGAGATCGATACCCAGGCACTTCATGAGTGGCTCGAGGTCGGGGCCACACTCAAAGCAAGCAAGCCCACCAAGGCTTATGCTTCAGAACGCATTTGGATTTCTTACAAAAACACGGCTGAACCTTCGACCGCTCCCGAAAGGCGAGCTCCAAAGTCAGTGGCAAATGACTCAATCTTATCCAGACTCTTTAAAATGCTGAACAGTACGGGTTCAGAAGCACTCTTTAATGACTTAAGAACCGCACTCACACTGAAACAAAGTTACCTTCAAGGCTTCGTCGCAAACGACCAGGCCGTGCGTGCCGAAGTAAAACGCCTTTGCGGCAAAGACATTCGTGGCTGCACTTACGAACTTTCCGAATGGCTGATCGCAGAAGGAAACCAATTCCTTCGTTCTACCGATTTTCAGTCAATTCACTACCGAAGCGCGCACGACATTGCTAGCACCCTGAACCGCGAATTCGCGGATTTTAACATGAACCACGTAATGACCGCAGCCGAGCGAAGTGAAGCGAACCTCTGGGTGCGCACGAACCGCCTCAATGCCATTTACTGCACCATGATGGTCAGTGGTAACTTTACCGAAGATCAAGATTTTAAAAGAATTTGCGGAAATAAAAAGAGAACTCCTCACGCGTTTTCGCAGTCGGATTATGATTATCGCCTTAAGCAGTATGAAAGCGAGCTATCGTACTTTAAGCATGACGAAGCCCGACTCAAAGCCTATGAACCCATCGTCAGAGTCGCGGTAGCCAGTGGTAAAGGCTTAAGTGGCGACGAAGACGAAATGCGGACACTCCCCCAAGGGCTTCGCTATTTTTGCACCAAGCGTTTGCCGGTAGCGGGTTTTCATTGGTATGACCACGACCCCATTCACAGAGCTTATCAGCAGGCCTATCTTAAGATTGCGGCCCAGCCCGATGCAATTTTGTTTCAAACAGATGCACTCAAGGCCCTGAAAATGCAGCCCGACACTCTTTTTAACGATGCCTCTCGTTGCCCGGATCAATATCCAGTTCAAACGACCGAAGCCTACGTCCTTTACTCATCTGTGAAACGTTTTATCATCGTCGTAAATGGACGTAATCCTGGCTGGTCGATTTGGTTCAACTCAAACGACAACTATGGTCACCCCATCCGACAGCCAAATTTTTCTGGCTCATTTAGTGGAGATGATCGATGAACCAGTTTTCGACCAAGTTAGCCCTGCTTTCAACTCTATTCCTCCTCGTGCAAGCACCCGGTGCTTTTGCCCAAAACGACGGAAGCGATGGACTCGACCAGGAAATGTATGCGAAGACTACCGATAAAGGCGTTTCTGCCGTTCAAATGAGTGGCTCGGTGATCACTGCCGCGGGCGGTGTGGTCATGACCTATATGGGTCTTACGAAGTTTCTCACGAGAAAGTATCTTTCTTTCGACCAAAAACTAAATTTTCTCACTAAAAAAGGAGTAGGCACTGAAGCGGTCGATGAAGGCACCTTTTCGAAAGTGTGGGAGAAAGCTCTTCCTGACGAATGGCAAGACTACTTGACCAAGAAGGCGCAGATCAAACCTGCCAAAGAAGAGTTCATTGCCAGCACTCAAGATAAAAAAATAGCAAATGACTTAGAAAACGGAAGAATCTCGGATGTGAACTATACTACCGACGCACAAAAAGAGGCGCTTGAAAAATTCAAGAACGTGCTGACTGAATTCAGCAATGCTAAAGAGGCCCTACTCAATCGCCAAGTTGCCTACTTCTCGCGTGCAAGCGATCTCGCCTGCACCGATTACGAGAAAATGCAGACGATTCCAGAAAAAGTAGAAGGCGTCAGTGACGCTTATGCGACCATGCTCGGCAAACAAGTAAAGAGTAAATTCTTTAAGCGCTCTGCAGGACTTTCCATTCTCGGTGGATACATCATGTACTCATCGGTAAAGCGATTCATGATCGTGCTCGATGGGCGTAATCCAGGCTGGTCTATTTGGATTCCAACGAATCCGAGCTACCAAAGCGTATTACCATTCAACTACTGATTACATCAACCAATCCAGGCTTTGCGGAACCTTGACCTGCAGTTTTGGATGCAGTTGATCGTGCGACAGATCGACCATACCGTTAAACACTTCGAAACTATTAAGTAGCACCTTAACCGGCTTCGTAAAATCGACCAGCTCCGGAGCCAAAGTCAATTCGTAGCCAGTAGGCTTGAGGGTATTATCTCGGGTAAACATCGTAATTACGTTTTGATTCGCCTGAACGTTCATAAATAGATTCGTCGCTGCTTGGGGACCCGGATCTGGCGCGCCCAATTCTTTTACCCAATACGCGTGATCGCGAGCACCATCTAGTCCCGGGAGCTGCGCGGTCGCTGCGTAGTGCACCAATCCCATCTGAATTTCCATGTACTTTGGATAGTAAATTCGTTTTGCGGCAAACAAATGATCGAGCTCTGCCGTGGTCAGCTTCATGTCGTAATTGTGTCCACCCGGATGAAACAAGAGTTTAAAATTCGACTGGCGGTGGTACTTCGCTTCGACCGTCTTCAAATAATCCTGAAACCCCACCATCCACGGCTTAAACGTAGTAAAGGCATCTTTTTCGCCGTTGATGTGCGTGTACGGCGTGCCATTCAGGTACGCGAGGGTATAATTCTCGTTATAAAGTACGGGATTAATTCCGGCAGCTAGGCCGAGTACTCCCGAAAACAGATCAGTCATCCACGGATATTCGCGGGTAATTCCCATGCCGCCCATCGAATGCCCTGCGAGCACCAGATGATTCGGATCGACTGCGATTTGTTTTTCGACGTAAGGAATCAAGCTTCGAAACAAATAAGAGGTGTGATAGCTCCACCCCACACTCGTGGTCGGAAGAATCAAAATTACGCGGCGGTCTTCGGCGTATTGAAGAAAATCCTGAATGTATTGAAGCGCTACCCGGGTCGCATTGACATCGGTCTGAGTACTCGCCCCTCCGCCATGCATGAAAAACATCGTCGAGTGTTTTTCGGAAAGGTTCCATGGATTCTGAATCGACCGAGGAAGGTAATAGACGATGGTCCTGGGCACGCCATCGCTCGGAGCCGTGTAATGAAACGACGCCACCTGGCCTTGGACTTTAAAATCCCCGGTTTGCGCCGCCTGGGCCAGTCCTGCAAACACCAATGCCCATAGAACAACGAACGATTTGATACCTATCATGCCAGTCTCTCTCTCTCAAAAAGGAACCGGCGAACTAGTATCAGAGCGTGACGCAGAGGTCAATAAAAACTTAAATTAAAATAGTTGATTAAAAGTGACTACTCGTGAGGGTTTTAGGTACTGGGGAGTGTTAATTGAGCTGTGGGAATGTCCTCGGCCTGAAGGCCTGCGGATTATTCCCACAGCTCAATTAACACTCCCCAATAACCGTCATGAGTATTCTAACGCAGAATCGGAATTCGCTTTTTTGGGTAAATCCCAGCTACTCATAACGTTTTTCTATGGCTTAAAATCAAATGAGATATGACTCTTGCCAGGAGTACAAGAAGTCGTGCCTACTTTACACATCTGAAAAGAGGCCTCGCCCGTGATGTGAAACTTTTTAATCGAACTATCCATGATCGAAACGGTGAGCGGCAAACGATTCGAAGCCGCTGGCCAGTCCTGCTCGTCGATCGAAGTCGGACTGATTTGCAAGCCAGGTGGTGCAACCAGATCAACATGCAACGAAGTATTGCGATTGAGTTCGACCGTCTTCGAATCATTCTTAAACGTCAGAGCGAGATTTTTTCCGGTCTGTTCGATCTGAAAAGAAATAACCGCATTCTTGGTCGGCATTCTTTGTTTGAATGTTTTGCCGAGCTGAAACTTCTTAAAGAGGGTTGGCTGACTTGCACTAGGCCCAGACGCCATAGAAAACTGCCCCATTAAAACCACAAGAATGAGAAGTGACTTAATCAAGCGATTTCCATCCCATTTCTTCGGCTTCTGAAAACACTTCACTGAGAATTTCGACCACATGATCGACCGTTTTTTCGTCGATCGTCATGGCCGGTTGAATTCGAAAACTCGGTGCATAAGCCATGGTCAAAAGACCACGTTTTAAACACGCCATAAAAATCTTCTGACACGCGTTTTTAGAAAGCGGCTGTTTGGTTTTCTTGTCTTTAACCATCTCGATCGCTAGAAAGAGTCCACGTCCGCGGGTTTCGCCGATGAACGAATATTTATCTTCAAACGGTTTCAGTTTCTTCAAAAAGTACTCGCCCACGATGCGCGAATTTTCGACCAGCTTTTCTTCATCGATAATCTTAAGCGCAGCATTCACTGATGCAGCGGCCAGCGGATTTCCACCATAACTCGAGGATGAACCTGATGGATTACCCCAAGGCTTGGTGTTGACGATTTCATCGCGAGAAACGAGCGCGCTGACGGGATATCCCCCCCCGAATTGTTTGCCTAACGTGACGATGTCGGGAACTACACCCGAATGCTCAGAACCCCAATACTTACCAGTACGGCCAAAGCCCGTAATCATTTCATCAACGATCAAAAGCGCGCCGAGTTTCTTGGCCATTTCTTTTACCGCAGGTAAAAACTCATTGGGCGGAATAACATTTCCGGCCGTTCCTTGCATGGGCTCGACGATGACCGCCGCGACTTCGCCTGCGCAACTCATACGTGCCTGTTTGCTTGCGAGTTCGACGCACGCCATGCCACACGAATCAGGCTTAAGCGCGAGCGGACAGCGATAACAATTTGCATAGGGCACGATGTGACTTCCGGTAACCATTGGCCCAATCTGATCTTTGAATTCAGACCCCATGAGTGATAATGCGCCTTGGGTTTTTCCGTGAAAACCTCCCCAGAAACTGACAAACTCGTATTTTCCGGTAAAACATTTTGAGAGTCTGAGTGCACTCTCGACGGCTTCTGCCCCACCCGAGTAAAGTTGCACACGATTTAGCCCAGGAGCTGGAGGATGTTTCGCAAATTGCTCGAATAACTCGACCCGCGCTTTGCTGGTAAAACTTCCGACTGATGCGTGTTTGACTTGCTCTTGAATGGCACCTACCCATTTAGGATGTGAATGCCCCAAACCGTTTACTCCGATGCCACCGATAATATCGACCAAAGTATTGCCATCGACATCCGTGACGGTCGAGCCGCGGGCTTCTTCGACCACGATACCAGCCAGCAGTGCAAACCCCTGAAGTCCGGGCGCGATGTAACGATCTTCGCGCGCACGAAGTTCTTGGCTTTTTGGTCCGGGAATACCGGTTTTTAAAACTGCTTTTTGAGCTTTGGGTTGGGTCTCGTTCATGTGGCCACCTCTGCACGTTTTGCGTAAACGTAAAATTTATGAATGGGATAATTATAGAAGACTGCAACCGCAGTCGCAACGATCAACTTCGAAACCATGTACTGGGTTCCGAGTTTTTCAGTGCACCAGTAAACCAATACGGTGTTCAGCAAAAGACTGCCCGCTGAAACCATCAGATAACGTCCGGCCTGCCCGCCCATGGGATGGGTATGCGCCTGAAAAGCCCAATAGCGGTTGATAAAAAAATTGGTAACCGCCCCCATTCCGGCAGCGATCGCGACCGCAGCCGCATAATACACGTGAAAGTACTCAACCAGGATGGCCAAGCCACCAAAGTCTACTATGCCCGCGATAAATGCAGAGGCCTGGGCCTTCCAGAACATTTTTGCGCGAAGGATGATTGCAACTGGCATAAGGAAGATCTACTTCTTCTTGATCTTGATTTCATTGGCGATTGCTGACAAGCGCTGTACTGCCGAATAGTTCGAAAATACCGCGACCATAAACAAGGCAAACACCATAGGATAACCGATTTCGATCGGATAAAGACCTTTAGAGGTATAGTGCGCATTGGTTTCGAAACTTTGAATCGAGATCGGAGAAAGAATCGCACCCAGGGTGAGGTACAAACCCCGCTCGGTCCGTCTCATCATTCCGCGCGGAGGGGTAACTCCCAGAGCTTCTGCTTTTGCAGTCGAGTAACTGACCATGAAGCAGCCAAGAATGGCAAAAAGACAAAGGCAAACCAACCACGGAATCTCGTGGTAATAAACGATCAAGCCCGCAATAAAAGAAAACTCGACATAGCGATCGATCGCCGCATCGAGTACTTCTCCGGAGTCGGATGCGACACCGGTTTTACGCGCAACCATTCCATCGAGTGAATCCATGAGCGATGAGATGGTGGCGAAAAAACCTGCAGAACCAAAATGACCGAAGCCCAAGGCCACACAGGTAACAATTCCAAAAACCAAGGAGAGACTCGAGATCGCATTGGGAGTGAGACCGAGAAAAATCAGAAAGTCGCCAATGGGCTGAAGCCCCCAATACGCCATCTGCATCAGGCCCTTGCCCAGAAGAAAGCTTCCGCCCTCTTTCTCGACACGTTCGAATTGGGCTTTACCACGAAGCACTACCTTTACGCCGTAGGCCAGCATCAAAAAGATAGCCAGACCGAACAGCACAAAGGTGTAAAGCAAATCGTGACTTAAGCCCATACCCAAAGCCATTATGATTACTCTTCTCCCTCGTCAACTCCATAGTACGTCAACCCAAGGTGGTTGATCAATTCTTCGTCAGTGAAGAAACGCAAGGTATTTTCTAATTTTAACAACTGAAGGGTCAGGTCATGCTCGGGGCTAAGACCCGCTTTGGTGATTGGCATTTTAAAATAGAATGAAAGCCATTCTTGAATGCCCTTCATGCCTGCGCGGCCGGCGAGATCCATGAACAATGCCAGATCGAGAACAATTGGCGCAGCCAGAATCGAATCGCGACACAGAAAGTTAACCTTGATCTGCATCGGGTAGCCGAGCCAGCCGAAAATGTCGATATTGTCCCAGCCTTCTTTATTATCACCGCGAGGAGGATAATAGTTGATGCGGACCACGTGGCTGATATTGCTATAGAGTTCAGGATAAAGTTCTTTATTGAAAATATCGCTGAGCACGCCCGATTTGGTGACTTCTTTGGATTTGAAAGAACCTGGATCATCCAGAACTTCACCGTCACGGTTTCCGAGAATGTTGGTAGAATACCAACCGGCAACACCGAGTTGGCGATTGCGCAGGCCCGGAGCGATGACAGTTTTCAGAAAAGTTTGTCCCGTTTTGAAATCTGAACCACAGATCGGAGTCGCCATCTCGATCGAGAGTTCCTGCATGCAAGGCATTTCGACCGATACGTTCGGTGAACCATTTGCGTAAGGAACGCGCTCTTTCAGTGCAGCATAAGTATAGATCTGAGAAGGACTGATCGCTGGATCGTTATTGCGCAAACCTTCTTCGAAAGTTTTAACAGATGCGTGAACTGCTGTAGGTGGAGTGTACACTTCTGTAGAAGCACACCACACCATGACCGCGCGGTCACAGCCATTGTCTTTCAAAAAGTTACGAATGTCGGTACGGAGCATTTCGGCCAGCTCCATTTTATTTTTACCTTTTTTAACATGTGAGCCATCGAGGCGCTTTACGAATTCGCGATCGAATACAGCCGGCATCGGCTTGATCTTGCTGAGTGATTCCTTCACGAGTTCGAGAACATCGTTTTCGAGAACCTTGGCGTGAGCAGCAGCTTCATAAGCGTTCTCCGGATAGATGTCCCATCCACCGAATACAATTTGATCGAGGCTGGCCAAAGGAACCAGATCTTTTACGTCCTTAAAACGGTTCTCTGTACGCTTGCCCAGGCGGATTCTTCCTAACTGAGTGTACGAACCGATTGGAAGATGCTTACCCTTCTTAACGGCTTCGACACCCGCGTAAAGCGTGGTCGCTACGGCTCCCATACCGGGGGTGAGAATTGCAAGTTTGCCTTTAGGCGCCTGGATATTGATTTTCGTTTTATTCATAATTTTTCCTGTCCCTCTTTTTTACACCTTCTCGGTGTAATTTCCTACTAATTTCATCTCTTTACACTCGTGTTTTGCCGACTCATAGGCACGCGTAATGATCTCGATGCAGCGATAAGCTTCCTGGGCTTCTTTGCCGGCGAAATCGTCGTTTTTCATTGCAGTGATAAACTGATCGAATAGCGCATTAAACCAAGTGACATGGCTCGCGTCCATCCAATCCGACTCGATGGTTTTCTTAGTCGTATTCCAACGGATCGCACCTTGGGCCACATCGGGCCCTGAGGTTTTTTCTTGAATCGAGATTTGCATATCGTCGTCATCGACGGTGATTGCACCTTGTGTTCCTTGAATCGTATAAATGACTTTGCGAACCCCAGCCGTCCAAGTCAGATGACAATGAGCCAAGCCATTTGGAAAAGTCAGTACTGCACTAAAGTTATCTTCGGTATCGTATTTCTGGGGCTCGAGATTGCTCATCTTGGCAGAAATCGCAGTGGGATAGGTTCCGAGCCATTCGAATGTCAGATAAAATGAATGACTGCCGTGATCCATTGCAATGCCGCCACCGCTAAATTCCTGAAAACGACGCCAATTCGTATTCCATTCGGTAACCCCTTTGGCATGAGTATTTCGAAATGTCGAAAGAGTAACCGAACGAACGGTACCGATTTGTCCACTTTCGATGACTTCTCGAATCGCTTTGACCACCGGTGCGTGCTTGTAATTGTGACACGGAAAAAAGACGCGCTTTACGCTCTTCGCCTTTTCGAGCAAGGATTTGGCTTCTTCTAGCGTCGTGGTAATCGGTTTTTCGCAAAGTACATGTAACCCAGCATCAAGCGCCGCGTGAGCAATTTTCGCATGATCACAAGGTGGCGTCGAAATATCGACGAAGTCGAGGTTTGCAGCTTCTTTCTTGAGAAGTTCTTCATACGTGGCGTAGACGCGAGCCTCGGGAAGAGCCTTCTTCACTAGGGCCCGCCTTGCTTCGCACGTGTCGGCAACCGCAACGATTTCAGTGTCGTTCTGTTGAGCTTTTCTCGCTAAATATGCGGGGATATGGCCTTTTCCTGAGATAAACCCGTAGCCGATTACCGCACCCTTTAATTTTTTAAATTCTTTGGTTTCCACAATAGTGAACTAGAATACATAGCTATTATTTACGAAAATCTCAAGTTTATTCGACCCATCAGCCGCCATTTCAGATCAAAGGTGCGATATGACAATAAAACTATTTTCACCCAACCTCTGCGCATCGCAGTACAAATGGCGCTTCCTGCTAAAAGCGAGCGATGTTAAATTAACTCAATGAACCCATTAAAGCTCATGACTGCGCTCATTTTGATTGGTAGCTCATCCCCTGTCCACGCGTTTGAGCTGGGTTTTATCGGGGGATATAACTCGAATTCACCGTCCATCTCGAACGCCGGCGTAGACGCCACCACTTCCGGAAGTTCGGGCTACGAGCTTGGAGCCTATTTCTCGCAGGCACTCGTAAACAAGTTCAGCATCGAAATCGACACCATTCTTGAGCATAAATCCTACGTCCTTGGCTCGTCGTCGACCGGAACGACCTACAGTCTCAATGATTTTCAGATTCCGGTTTTCGCCCGCTACTCGATTATTCCACTCTTCAATGTGGGCCTGGGACTTTACTGGAGCTCGAGTTTTGGCAGCGTCTCGACCAATAACGGAACCAGCTCAACCACGTTTAGTCAGTCCTACTCTGCAGCGGGATTATCCGAAACTGATTTTGGCCTAACCACTTCGATTCAAGCCCGAATTCCGGTTACCCCTGTAAATCGGCTGATTCTCGACGTACGATACAACTTTGGTCTTTCGAATCTAAGCACCGATTCTGCCAATAGCTACAAATCTCGCGAACTTTGTTTTCTCGCAGGCTTCAGCTTCGGACTTTAATTTAGCTTCAAATCCTGGCAGGTTTGATTCTGGCACTTTTGAAACACCTTGCCTTGTCCATCAATCACAAATGCAAATGGGTCTGCGCGAAACTTCAGATCGGATCTTTCTCCGAATGGACCTTTGAGCGTGATCGGCCCCATGAGTTCAAGAAGTCCGGCACTTAAGATTTCGCTCATTCCGTATGCATTGGCCTCGAGCTGAGCGCTCAGCCTTGGTAAATCACGATCAAGTTTTAGAAACGGCTCAGCAGGATCATTTGATTTAAAGAGAGACATCAAGCCGAATGTCACCCCGTTTCCACTCGGAATCGCCTGATCAAAGAGGCTCTTCGGCCGATGAATCAACTGTTCATGATCTTTGGCCGTAAAAAAGAAGCCCACATGCGGACTTGCATCGAAGCGTTTTAATACCTGAAGGGCAAGGTCCTGGCTCGTCTTAAAAAGATGATCCGCTTGCTCGGGATAAACCCGCGCGAGATCGAGTGCACTTTGTGCCAGAAACGAGTAATCATCGAGATAACCATTGAGCTGCCCGGTCGCCAATACCCTTCCATCTGCCTGCCTGAGATCGATTAATTTTTGGTAAGCGGCAAGTGCCAACGTTTTACATTCGATAGCCGCGTCCGTTTTTTCGTGCATTTCGAATGCAAGCGAAGCCCACGCCAGACCACTGATCATCAACGCATTCCACGAGTTCAGGAACTTATCGTCTAGAGCCGGTTTTGGCCTGTTTTCACGGGCTAAAAACAACTTTTTCTCGGCCCTCCCGAGGATGACCAACTCATCTTTCGTGGCAATTTTGGAGAGAAAAAAGACATTTTGGCCATTTTCGAAATTACCCGCTTCGGTTACGCCATACACAGTTTTAAAAATCGTGGCTTCGTCTACAGTTAAAGCGGCATCTACCTCATTCATCGTCCAACCAAAGAAAGCCCCCTCCTCGGCATGAGCGCCGGGAGTTGCCGCCGGAACAGAATCCGCATCTTGTGCGGAATAGAACAGTCGGTTCGGCGCAAGCATCTCGCGCTTTAGATAAGTCACCGTCTTTTCGATTCCCGAAAGAAAAAGCATTTTTTCGTCACTCGTCAATGCCGAGTCGGTGGCCAGTACTTCACCCAATAATTTTAACAAGAGTGCATTGTCATAAAGCATCTTTTCGAAATGGGGAATCGACCAGGTCGCATCCACCGCATAACGATGAAACCCGCCGCCGATCTGATCAAAAATGCCGCCTCTTCTGATTTTTTCGAGTGAAAGCAGCACGGCCTCTCTAAACAGTTTTCGATCCTCAGCGCCAATCTCGTCCGATTTCGCAAGACTCATCCGCCAGAGAAAAGTAAGCGCACTCGTATTAGGAAACTTGGGCGCCCCCCCGAGTCCCCCATTTTGCCAATCGACATGATTGAGTAGATTTCGAGCCGACATTACCAGAGTATTCATCGAAAGCCCCGGGCTTTCACCGACGGGCGGAACCCATTCATCTTCGATTCCACGAACCGCTTCGGCCATTTTTTCGGCACGCTCATTCAGTTTTGCGCGGTCCTGTTCATAACTTTTGACCAGCGCGAGCAGCACTTTCGGAAACCCGGGCCGGCCATAGCGGTCATCGGGTGGAAAATACGTCCCACCGTAAAACGGCTTTAAGTCCGGGGTTAGAAATACAGAAAGTGGCCATCCTCCACCTCGGGTTAGTATCTGGGCGACAGGCTGATAAATCTGATCCAAATCAGGACGTTCTTCGCGGTCGACCTTGATATTGATAAAATGCTGATTCATCAATTGCGCAATTTCGGGATTCTCGAAACATTCATGGGCCATCACATGGCACCAATGGCAGGCAGAATATCCCACACTGAGAAAGATCGGCTTATCACTGGTCCTTGCCAGTTCGAGCGCATCCTTGCCCCAAGGGTGCCACTGAACCGGGTTTTCGGCGTGTTGCTTCAGATAAGGGCTGGTTTCATTTGCGAGTAGATTAGGCATAAAGTGCTTTTACCATTTTTAGACGAATTTAGGTGAACCCTTTGACGATAAAGGCAAAAGTTTTTGCAGACTTTATTGTTTATAACTATGGGAGATCTTGCGTGAATTTCGTTGAGTGTGTATACTACCCTCCATGGCAAATCAAACAACTGTAGGTATCAATGGCTGCGGCCGTATTGGTCGCAAAGTCCTTCGTCTCGCTTTTACCCGTCCTGAAATCAAAGTTGGCGCGGTAAACGACACCGGAGATCTTCAAACGCTTGCTCATCTTTTAAAATATGATTCCGTACATGGCATCTGGAATGCAGATGTTCATGTCGAAGGAAAATCGCTGATCATCAATGGTCAGAAAATCCAGGTTTTCTCCGATCGCGATCCTTCCAAACTTCATTGGAACGAAGCGGGAGTTACCCTCGTGCATGAGTGCACGGGCGTATTCACCGAAAAAGAAGGCGCTTCGAAACACATTCAAGGCGGCGCGAAACGCGT
Source organism: Oligoflexia bacterium (assembly GCA_903831745.1). Classification (GTDB taxonomy): domain Bacteria; phylum Bdellovibrionota; class UBA1018; order UBA1018; family CAIMNF01; genus CAIMNF01. The sequence continues at coordinate 920 of CAIKYX010000004.1, read as the reverse complement.
CCTCATTTCTGCACCTTCAAAGGATGCGGATATTACCGTATGTTACGGCGTCAATCACACTCAATACGACCCAAGCAAGCACACCATTATTTCGAATGCATCATGCACCACGAACTGCCTTGCTCCTGCTGCAAAAGTCATTGATGACCATTTCGGAATCGTCAAAGGCACCATGATGACGGTTCATAGTTATACAAATGACCAACGCATTCTCGATCTGCCGCACAAAGATTTGCGTCGCGCCCGAGCAGCCGCACTTTCGATGATTCCAACGTCTACCGGAGCAGCAAAGGCCGTAGGATTGGTACTTCCTCACCTCAAAGGAAAACTCGACGGTTTGTCGATCCGCGTTCCAACTCCAAATGTATCGGTAGTTGATTTTACGGCGATCGTCAGCAAGAACACGACTCGTGATGAGGTCAACTCCGCACTCAGAAACGCATCTGAAACCAGCCTGAAAAACGTTCTCGGATTTTCAAACGAACCCCTCGTCTCTTGTGATTACAATGGCGACCTTCGCAGCTCGATCATTGATGCCGAATTGACAATGGTACTCGACGGAAATCTCGTGAAGGTCATTTCTTGGTATGACAATGAATCAGGCTTCTCAAGCCGCATGCTTGACGTCACTCAATACCTGGCCAGCAAAGGAATTTAATGTCATCTCGAATCAAGTCCATCCGCGACATCAAGCTCAAAGGAAAAAAGGTTTTTCTCCGTTTGGATTTTAACGTACCTCTGAGTGAACCAGATGCAGAAGGCGTTCGTACCGTTCAGGACGAAAACCGTATCAAGGAAGCATTACCCACGATCAAATACGCGATCGAACAAGGCGCAAAACTGATCATTGCTTCACATCTGGGTCGTCCCAAAGGTCGCTTCAATGAAGCGTTTTCGCTCTAGCCGGTAGCCGATCGTCT
>CAIKYX010000003.1 GCA_903831745.1 Oligoflexia bacterium | reverse complement strand
AGTCACCATCTTTTTAAGATGGGCAACATTCACTTCACTGTAAGGAGTAGGCACTTTGCTATTATTTTCACTGCCATGAAGCGATCGTTTATCGGCGTTTGATAAATTCGAGAGGTCATCGTACGAAAGCAGCGATACGCTTCGCACTTCATTCAATAACTCGTGGTACTGCTCGCTCGTCATTCCGAGTTCGATGCAAACCTCCTCGTCTTTAGCCTGACGGCCCTTGTCCTGTTCGATCTTTGCATAAGCACGTTCGAGAATTTTAGCTTTCTCGCGAATCGAACGAGGCACCCAATCCTGCGAACGAAGCTCATCGAGAATGGCTCCGCGGATTCGAAACTCTGCATAGGTCTTGAATTTGTTATCCCGACCGGAGTCGTACTTGTCGATCGCATCCATTAGCCCGATCACTCCCGAACTGATCAGATCATCGAGCTCGATATTGGAAGGCAGACGCGCGGCAATTTTCTGGGCAATGAACTTGATCAATCCCGCATATTCGACAATCAGTTTTTCGCGGTTGGTATTGACCGGAGAAAAGTCACCTTTTACCAGCTTGTTCGACTGCGCCGCTTCAAGAATCAGCGACTTTTCGAGCTCCTTCTGAATTTGCGTCTGGTTCTGCAAATTGGTCGTCGTTTGATTGATGGTCGCGAGAGCTTTGTTCAGCTCGGTGACATCAATTTCTTTCTTTGGATTTTTATCCGGATTCTTGTCTGAATTTTTTCCAGAATTTCTATCCGTAAACTTTTCAGTGCGCGTCGAGCGAGTCTCGGGCTTTGCCTCGCTTTTCGGCTCAGGCTTCGCAGCCTTCTTGGCCGTTCCGCTGGCTTTCTGATACTTCTGTATGACTGTCTTCGCTGTTCCCATTCTCACCTCTCCGTGGCAAGTAAACCAAATTCAGTTTAACCGATACCGCTTCTAAAACTCAATTACTGAATATTTAAAATCGATGCCGTTAATCTTTCGGGAGTTGCCGTCTCCCAATCCTGTGTCACTTTTCTACCGGTTGAAAAAATTGAAATCGGTATCCCTAGTCTTCTCGACAAAGAGAAGATCGAACCAAAGGAATAACTTTCATCCAAGCGTGTAAACATCAGACTTTCTGGTGAAAGCACTGAGTACGCTTTGGCTTGCTCGCGCACTTCGAGATCACGGGTAGTGCAAGAAATTACGAGTTGAGTCTTGATCTTGGGCTGGGTCGAAAGAATTCCTTGCAGCTTTCTGATGCCGCCTTGGTCTTTGCTCGAGATGCCACGAGTATCGATAAAAACCCGCTGACACTGGCTCATATCCTGAAGTGCGACTTGCAACTCTTCCGCGCTCGAAACCGCACGATAGGGAATATGAAGCGCTTTTGCAAACACCACGAGTGGATCGACCCCGTCATCAGCAGAAGTCTGAATGCGAATGACGCCGATCTTCTCATTCCGGGTTCGTGAAGCATGGGTCGCAAGCTTGGCCAGAAGCGCGGTTTTTCCCGCTCCACTGACACCGACAAACGCTGTCAGTTCTTGCATTCCTACAAACGCAGTTTCAGAAAAAAATGGTCGGGTCTCTACCCGCTTCAATAATCTGCCCGCCACCGAATCCAAAACGATCTCTTGATCTGCGCGAGATTCGACACTCAGCTCTTTACCCGTCTCTCTCATGATCTGAACCGCGAAACGACGCTCGACGCCCGCTTGCAGAAGTACATCATAGGCTTCCTGAAGGGCTTCGGTTGCCGAAAACGGAGAATCAGAATCGATGTATTCCGGTGTTTTTCGTTCATTTCTCAGCTCTTCTACCAGTTTCTTCAGATTCTCGACTTCTTCCTTGATGGCAGCAAGACTCAAATCACGCGATGAAGAATAGTCTTCGATCGCAGTTTCAAGATGAGTCGGTGCTTTATACTGCGGAAGATTATTTGGATTTTGATTCGATTGGGCAGCCCGTTGCTGTTGTGGAGCCGGACGCTCGTACGTTTCATTGCGTTCAGCGGCGCGTTCACCCTCATCCTCAATATCCGCATAACGTACGGCCGTGATTCGCTTGCTCGCAGCTTTTGCATCGGCCAACGCTGCATTTCTACTGATCTGAACCTTTTCTTTTTCGACTTTCTTTTCGAGATAAGACTCGTAAATGTCAGCCTGCTTGGTGCCAGTCATGGTTGCCAGCTTTTGGTTGTAGGCATCTGGAATTCGTCTTTCGACTTCCTTCTTTTTATCAATGGCACGATCAGAAACTGCGGCGGTCACTTCGACCGATCCTTTGGACATCAGGCCGAAACCTTTTCGGTTTTGCTTGGTTTGCAGGATGATGGCTTCGGGGCCCAGTTCACGCTTCACATGATCGAGCGCTTCTTGAAGAGTTGGGGCTTCGAATTTCTTAACTTGCATATGCTAACCTCACGGTACCAAATGAACGGATATTCACTGACGGAGTCAGTTCATTATGTGAAAGAACGATCACGTTCGGAATGAAGCGATCGATCAGTTGTTTGACGTGCATGCGGATCAGCGGCGAACACAGGACTACGGCCTGATTCGTTTCTGAAAGCATCTGGCTTGCCTGCTCATTCAGCTGAGAGACAAACTGTCTGACAAACTCAGGATCGAGCGAGAGCTGCGGCCCCTGGTCTGTCTGGATGATCCCGGAAGCAATCGACTCTTCGACGCCTTTATCCAGCGTCAGCAAAGTCAGGTTGCCATCGAAACCAACAAGCTTTTTGGTAATCGAGCGAGCCAGCGCAGTTCGCACGTGCTCGGTCAATAGATTCGGATCTTTCTGATGAGGCGCCATCTCGGCCATCGCCTCGAGGATACTGCGTAGGTCGCGGATCGAAACATTTTCCTTGAGAAGATTCTTCAGGACCTTGAGCACCACTCCGGTAGAAAGCAGGCCCGGAATGAGGTCTTCGATCACCTTTGGAGCCGTTTGCTTCAAACCATCGAGAAGAGTTTGAAGTTCTTGACGTCCCAAAAGCTCTGAACAATTCTGACGAATGATTTCGGTCAAATGAGTTGCGATGACGGTACTCAGGTCGACCACGGTATAGCCCGCATAATTGGCCTTGTCCTTGTCGTGCGAGGAAATCCACATGGCATCGAGACCAAATGCAGGCTCCTTGGTCGGAATTCCTTTGATGACTTCGGTAACGTTACCCGGATCCATGGCCAACATATGCCCCACCATGAGGGATCCGGTAGCAACCGCCACCCCTTTTAAGAGCACTTGATAATCGCCAGGCTTCAACTCGAGATTGTCTCGAATCCGAAGCGGCGGAACAACTAAGCCCATTTCCATTGCAAATTGTTTTCGAATACCGGTAATGCGTTCGAGCAGATCGCCATTTTTCTCGCCATCGACGAGATTGACCAATCCGTACCCCACTTCGAGTTCGAGTGGATCGATGCCGAGCAGGTTCTCGATTTTTTCTGGCTCTTTTTTGTTCTTTTCTTTTTCTTTGGCCTTATGCTCTTCTTCCGCGAGCACGCGATTCGCCTTGGAAAATTTATTGCCCATCAGGGTGAAACCCGAGGCAAGAATAATAAACGGTATAAAAGGAAGACCTGGCAAAACAGCAAGAGTCGCCATCACGCCCGCTCCGGCGTAAAGCGCTTTTGGCTGTGAAAATACTTGCTTGCCCAGTTCGCTTCCGAGATCGCTTTGGCCGCCTGCGCGAGTGACGATGATACCGGCTGCAGTTGAAACGATCAGAGCCGGAATTTGCGAAACGAGTCCATCACCGATGGTGAGCAGGGTAAACGTTTGGGCCGCATCACCGATGCTCATGCCCCGTTGAAGGGTACCAATAATGATTCCGCCGATGATATTGATGAATACGATGATGATGCCGGCAATGGCATCCCCGCGAACGAACTTGCTCGCACCGTCCATGGCTCCGTAAAAGTCGGCTTCGCGTGCGATCTCAGAACGGCGTCGACGAGCCTCTTCCTCGTTGATGATGCCCGCATTTAAATCCGCATCAATAGCCATTTGCTTACCCGGCAAAGCGTCCAAGGTAAAACGGGCCGACACTTCCGCCACGCGGCCCGCACCTTTGGTGATGACCATGAAGTTAATGACGACGAGAATGGCAAACACGATGATCCCGACGGCGTAATTTCCGCCGACGACGAAATCTCCGAATGAATGAATGACTTCGCCCGCTGCGGCCGTTCCGGTTTCGGCACCATGTAGCAGAATGATCCGTGTCGTCGCTACGTTCAACGACAAACGAAACAAGGTAATCAATAAAAGCATTGTCGGAAAAGAGCTGAATTCGAGCGCTTTTTTAACGTAAACCGAAGTGACGAGCATGATCACCGAAATGGCAATGCTGAACGACAGCAAAAGATCCATTAAGAATGGAGCCATCGGAACAATCATGATTGCAAGAATGGAGATAATGCCCACAGCCATGAGCATGTCGGGGCTTTGATAGAATTTCGCTTTGTTGATGGGTGACGGTCCCGCCTGATTCATCGTCCTTGATTCCTCATACAGCGTTTAGCTCAAATTTTATTCACGTGTCAGGCCAGAATCCAATCCGGCCTCTCATTTAATGCTAACATCTTGCCTGCATCATGAAAGACCTTTCTCGAAGAATTCGCGACAATTTTAAAACTATTTTGAGCGTCAAGACCGTGGCACCGTCAATTTCCTGAATCGTTTGCTTTTTCTGCGCCTCACCCCAGCCCCATTCGGGGATCGATCGCATCTTGTACCCGATACACATTTTTAATTGAATAATTAAACGATATGTATTTAAGTGCGTTTCATGAAATTGAAAGCACCTTCAAAACAAGCACTTCTCGGAACCCTCCTCAGCACCCTCCTCCTCGGTTTGGCGCCCATCGCCCAAGCCGACCCGACGCCGGGCTATCTCTCGGATTATCAATACCAAGTAGCCACGGTTTCAACGCTCGAGGAAGCCCAGTCAATCATGGACCTCGAAGTCACAGAAACCCGACTCAAATCGATTTGTGCCAATCGCGCAGAAGTATGGACCTACATGATGAACCGTAAACGGGGCATCCAGGTCGGAAAGGTATTCATCCATTTTACCCAACTCGGAGAAGCTGACGAGAGCAAGGAGTGGGCATACCATGTCGCCCCTTACATCATCGTCAATGGCGAAGAAATGGTGCTGGATAATGGCTTCGGACATTTCGAAGGTAAACCCGCAGCCATGAAAGACTGGGAAAAGTACTTCGGCAAAAGTGAAAATTGCGTCGTCCTGGATCCAACTCACAACCCAGAGCACCTAGCACTTGAACAAAACAACTTGCCTAATGATTGGGTAACGCCTCTGACGTACAAATCGGGAGCAGCCCGACAATACCCGACTACTTTCGGGATATGTTATATCCGAAAGACGTTTACGCTGCCGACCTGAATCTCGCAGGCCAAAAAGATTACGCTTCCTTCATGATGAACGGGTTTGATCAGGACGACGTCATGACCGCTTGCAGACAAGCTACGACTGCACAATTTAAGATGAAAAATTCTTGTGCAGACTACTTGGGAATTCATAAAGAAGCCAAGAAGCCGCATCACTCATAAAACACAGCAATAAAACGCTCAGGTAAGCGAAAACTCGATCCCATTATTTTTACACTTCGGTAATTTAGTATGATAAAACCCTGCCAGTCACGATCGCTTGAAGGAGTATTATCATGGGCACCAAATCGTTGTTTTTCTCTCTCCTGATTCTCGGGTCTGCCATCACCCTTTCCCGCGCTCAGCCACCTGCACTCGTTGCGGATGGCAAAGAAGAAGGTGCCAAATACTGTGCTTCGCTCGTTACCGAGCACAAGAACACGTGTATGAAAGCGGTTTCGGATGCAAAGTACATCTCGATCGATGCGATCAACGCCTGTCGCACCAACAATCCTTGGGATGTCGATAAAAGCCTGTGCATGCAAACCATCAAGGACGGCCGTTACCAAGTCGAGCTGGCCCTCGTGTGCGCTGATATGCCCTCCAATCTTAAAATTACCTGCATGATGTACACCAAGGATAAGTCTGCAAAAGCACCCGAGATCAATGCGTGCACTCAAAACCAGTTCTGGAAAGAAGACATCCTGAACTGCTTGAAAGAAATAGTAAAAGATGCGCCGGTATCGACTCCCACCCCGTCACCCTCCGCATCTCCGACCACCCCCTCACCGAGTCCTCATGGCTCCGTGACTCCTTCGCCATCACCGCATAGCTATACCTGCAAGAAAACTCAGATCATCAGCGAAATGGATGCGATCCTCGAGTTGCTGAAGAGCAAAAAGACTCCGGAAGCGGTAAAGAAATTCGAAGCACTCGAAAAAGAACTGAAGGAATGCCTGACCTAATCAGCGAATCAGGGTCAAATCACCCTTGATCGTGCGTGTGGGCTCACCCGGCATTCGGTAATGCAACAGGTACTGGTAAGTGCCCAGCTCACACTGTTGAAACAGATATTGCCCGTTCCACTTGGAATCGATTCCGAGGCCCATAAAAACGCGCTGCCCCCATCGGTTATAAACTTCTAATTGGTAATCTAGAAAGTTAAGGGCACTATTACCCTGAAAATAGTCATTCTCTCCGTCGCCATTCGGGGTAAACGCATTCGGGATCCAAAAACTCGGCTCATATTTGAAACTCAAAAAGGAAATGGAATGATCTTCTGGTTCTGAGCCCCCTGCTGCCTTTCCCGAACCCAACTCTCCTGGCCCTTGCGGAAGGTAGGTATAGCTGCAGGTCTTTAAAGCCACTTGGTAAATTTCAGGCAGGTTAATTTGCATCTGGCCAAAATCAAAGCCTTGCGTCTGAGGGTTGGCGTTCAGCTCAATTACTCCAGGAATTCCGTCGCCCGAAATCACAACCGTTCTGAATTTTCCTGCTAAATCCAATCCTGAAATTTCCCATTGATATCGAGTCACATCCCGTGAGGCAGTACCGTCGAGCACTGCGCTTTCACCGCGCTTTAATAGAAATAAGGGTTGTGTATCGATACTCCAGGAAGAATCGCCTTGCGCTCTTAATTTGAAACGAGATGTCGAGAAACTGCGAACGAGATACCCGCCATTCGAATCATACAGCGGCTGATCGCACCACCCCGCTCCGCTCATGCTCGTCATCTGAGAAAAAGAAGTGGTTGGCAAAAAAACGAGCGCGCCTGCCAGCACCTTTTCAAAAATAGAAATGGAAATCTTCATGGGTCACCTTTGCTGCAGGTTGCGGTGAAACAACTATTGAACCTGGCGTTGACTCTCGACTGAACGATAATCCATCAGGATTTGCTTCGCCCATTCGAGGCCGTTATCGAAATTGTTGAAATCGAGTTCAGCCTCGATGATTTCATCAAAATCGAATTCGGTCGGAGTAACCAACAGCTTCAGATCTGGATATTTTTTAAGCGCTAAAGCATTCACAGCGCGAAATATAGCAGAATTCAGGCACTTTCAACACGTTTTTATCTTTTTAAACTACGCTCATTTAATGAGACACACGACGTCCATTTAAATCCTTGCGAACCAGACCATAACACTTTACTATTCTAGCCTCATGTTGCCCCTGATGCTTTTGAGCTTGAACCTACTCCCTTTCGACGTCTATGCGATGCGTGGAAAAGGTGTCACTGCCGTGACCGGTGAAACCGCAACGTGCCGAATTCTCGAGCGAGATGAAAACCAAAAACTTCAGCATCAATGCTCCGGCACACTGACCAATGAGCAAACCGTTTTAACCGCCGCCCATTGCCTTTTGCACGTATTAGAAGAGAAACTTACGATCAGTGTCGAATGTGGCCAAGAAAGCATTGATTACGCGCAAGCTACTTTTGAATTCACCTCGAGGGGCGGAAAAGTGATGACAGGAGGAGTGAAGTTCAAGGAAAAGCGAGTTGCCAAGGAACTAGCCATTCAGTCCGACTATGACGGCTACCGAAAGGGCGATGTCGGTAGATTGATTCTGGATCACGCGATTAAAGCGGTAAGCCCCGTGCCTGTGGCAACAAAAGATGAAGCAATCCATGTTTCGAAAAAAATTGATGAGTACAACAGCAGCATTCCTGAAACCACTTGCCTCTCTGAGGGCTATGGCCTGAATGAAAATGAATACTCTGGAATTTTACAACGGATGACACCACAGGAATTGAAACTGACTCCTGAAAATATTTTCAATTACTGGGATTACTGGTTTGATACTTATAATCTCGTGTTCGAAAAGGAACAGCTTCGACAAGAAATCGACTGCGCCAATCACTCGGGCGAACTGGTAGACGATCTTGAACTTTCGAGACGACTTAAAAAGCTGGGCCTGAACCATGCCACGCTTGCGTTCGGCGATTCAGGTGGCCCCCTCTACTGCGGCGTCGGACCGGATTTCGATATGAAATTGATGGGAATTGCTTCGGGAACCTCTGCCGACCCACAGGTATTCATGTTTGCGAATTGGTGGACGCTTCCACTCGATTCGACATTCGTTCCGTTAGACGAATTCATTAAGCATGCGCCGTTTGTGATGCTTCCTCGCGAAATTGACGTTCAAAACAAAAAGTGATCAGCCCACTTTTTCGACTTT
>CAIKYX010000002.1 GCA_903831745.1 Oligoflexia bacterium | reverse complement strand
GAGCACGGTATAGGCACAAAGAAAGGCATCAAACGCATTAAGGTTATGAGTGAGTTTCTTTAGATCGCGGTCATAAATGAAAATATCGAGATTTTCGCACATGCGCTCGATGATCGTTTGTCTCGCGAGTGCTCCGTCGTCGGGTTGGCGATAGAGCCTGAGGTTGCGAGCGGTCAGCTTAAGGTGTGGCATTAGCAGCGCTACGGTGAGTTTCGGTAATACTTCGTGCATCTCGAATTGAGCGAGGTGTAGCTTTAAAAATTGCATTCGGGCGGTCAACGGCGCTTTGTTTCCGCCCAGAGTCTCGTCGATTTCAAATCGTAATTTTTCGGGTAATTTTGCGATCACTTCGTTCTTGATCCAAAGCTCGACCGGGCGCTGGGTATACGGTGTAACGAAATCTTTCTGGCGTGCGGTTCTTTTTGAAGTGGTTTGCTTTTTGGGCAAATGTTGTTTCATCCACTTTACTTCCGGAGCCGAACATTCCTTGTTCTGGGCGCAAACCTTGCGAGTACAATTAAAACATGGGGGCAGGGTTAGGGGCACGTTGGCGCCGATTTTCAGATCCTGATGTTCGTCGACGTGATCAAAAATGGTTTCGAGCAGAACCTCATCCGATGTGCCTGTCTCATCGGCCCCGATGCCCATGTGAACATCGAGCAAGAATACCTTTTGCTCTTTCGGATAATACTCGAGGACCGCGATTGTTGTTTTCGCGTTTTTTGCGCCAGAGAGTTCTAATCCGAGAAAGCGTTTTTGGGTCATGTGTTTACCGTGAGTCCGTGCGGAACTGCTTCGAACGGAAGCTCTTGAATCGGAGTACCTTCCATGACTGCTTTCTTTACTGCAGCCTTGAGTGCTGGATCTGGATCCGGAAGAAGAATGAAGAAGCATCCGCCGCCGCCGGCTCCGCATACCTTGAAGGCGAGTGGAGAAATCTTAAGCGCGCGGGCATAGGCTTCATCCATTTCGGGAGTGCTGATTCCCGGTGCCAGGGTTTTTCGGACTTCCCATTCGGCTTGAACGTGTTTGACGACGGCATGAAAATCTTGTTTCAGAAGCGCTGCTTCGACTTGTGCCGTGGCTGCGCAAATAGAACGAAACTTGCGATCAACTTCGTGTTCTTTATCGATAAGCCCTTTAAAAAGCTGCCAGTTGTTGATTCCTGAATTTCGCGATTTGCCCGAATAGAACAACAGCGTTCTGGCCTCGAGTTCCTTAAGTGTGGCGACCGGAAGAGAGGTGCGTTCGTTTTTTGCGATCTTCCAGTTCAAGACCTGAAGTCCACCAAAAGCAGCTCCATAATAATCCTGAAGTCCGGCTGGTCCGTAGAGCACCTGGCTTTCAACATCTCGGGTCAGTGAAATCAGAAATTCGCCATCTTTATCAAGATCGAGAAGTGTGCGCGGATGAGTCCATTTCCAAAGCGCACCGATGATCGAAATGCTGAGTGCTGATGATCCGCCGAGTCCTGCTCCCGCCGGACTTTTGGCCTGAGTCTTCAGGGTAAAATCAAGCGCGCGTGGATTAGAATGTTCCTTCGCAAAATACCGAAGCAGCCGTACGGGCAAATCGAGTTCTGGAATGACCGGGTTCGATTGATCGAGAATTTCGGCCCAGCTGAAGGTTTGCGACTTTTTTAGATCGAGCGACTCGAGTCTGACTTGCGGGTTTGAACTCGGAGCAGCTTCGATTGTAGTTTTAGCAAATAAGTTAATGCCATAATTGATGGTTTTGGGCTGATCAAGAAGCAAGTAAAGGGGCCAAATATCGACGGTGCCGCCCGCCAGGTCGATCCGAACGGGCGCGATCGATTCGATCTTAATGGGTTCAGTACTCATTCGATGACTCCAATGTAGGGTAAGGCGCGGAATTTTTGTGCATAATCCAATCCATATCCTACCACAAATTTATTGGGGATTTCGAATCCCACGTAGTTGATCTCGAGATCTTTTGCCTTCAACGCTTCTGGTTTAAACAGTAGCGCTGCGGTTCTGATCGAAAGGGGGTTTCGAACCTTGAGATGCTCGAGCAGGTATTTTAACGTCAGTCCGGTATCGACAATGTCTTCGACGATCAGAACGTGACGGCCGATCAGCGGCTCGGTTACGTCCATGGTCATCTTGATCTCGCCGGTAGAAGCGGTTTGATTTCCGTAGCTCGATGTTCCTAGGAATTCACAAAGGACTGGCATTTTGAGGTGCCGGATCAAGTCGGTAAAAAAAATGATGCTGCCCTTCAAAGTGCAGATGACGGTCAGTTCTTCTTCTCCGTAGAGTTCGTTGATTTCATCCGCGAGTTCGAGGACGCGAGCTTTGATTTCGACTTCCGACAGATAAACTTTTGGTTCGTAATATTTTACTTCAGACATAAGAATTATTCAGGATCTCCCCGAACCCTCCGCCACCCGGAACAATATACTGGTGTTCATTCAGGCCTTTTTCTTCTTCCCAGTGGGTTCCTGGTACAGTCGAAAGAATTTTTTCGCTCGATAAGCCCCGATCGAGCCTGATGGCATACACCGCCAGTTCGGGGTGATGAAGTTGTACCTGTTTTAGATATTCGGGGGTGACGATGCAGTGAACGGCAATGTATTTTCGCGCGTTTCCGTGATTTTTTTTGTAGAGATCCATCACTTCACAAATAGTGCCGCCGGTTGCAGCCATTGGATCCGGAAAAATCACGATCGAGTCATCGACGGGCCCGCCGATTTTATGGCCCGAGATTCCGGCACCGCGGGCAATGTTGATGTGATCTTGCCTGACGTTCTTCGGATTCATAAAATAATTGAGTGAAGAATAACAAACATGGGATGGAACGGTTCCGGCGCGAGCTAGATTGACACTGACCACCGGAACATCGGGATCGATGATCGGGCTTTCAAAAATTCCTTCTGGGTGAAACTCACTCATGCGGGAGGCTGTAATCATCGGGCGTGCCGCAAATTCCGCGTTCGCCACGATTTGAATCAGCGAAGAGTAAAGGGTCGTGATCAACTCGTTGATGAGTGGCTGAAACGTATCGGTCGAACAAAGCGTTGCCAGATGCGAATGCAAAAACGGATCGGACAACAGATGTACCTGTTTTCCGTAATGGTGTTTGCGCTCCGAGATCGTGTAGGTCGAATGGTCGTACTGTGAATCCTTAAGCGGTTTCATGGCTCTGGTTCAGTAGCTTGCTCTTGGACGCCATCGGAGTTGTTGGAAATAATCCGGGTTGCGAATAGGTAATGTCATTGGGTTCGTGACAAATTCGGCAGCGGGCTTCGTAGTAATCGTGCGATCCGACCAGCACCTGGTTGTCACCCACGGTTTCTCCGCGGGTGACTCGTTGCGAGCGGGTAGCCGGCGCGCCACAAACCACGCAAACTGCTGAAAGTTTGGTGACGCTTTCTGCAACTGCGAGAAGTTTCGGCATCGGTCCGAAGGGCTGTCCGCGAAAATCCATGTCGAGTCCTGCGCAAATGACCCGGGTTCCGCGATAAGCGAGTTTCTGAGCGACTTCGACAATCGTGTCATCGAAAAATTGCGCTTCGTCGATTCCCACAATTCGAGTGTTGTCGTCGACGCGGTCTAGAATTTCTTTGGCGGTTTGAACCGGAATCGAAAGAATCTTGTTCGCGTCGTGACTTTGAACATGGTCCACGCTGTAGCGCTGGTCGATGACGGGTTTAAAAACCTGGATTTTCTGTTTGGCGTATTGTGCTCGCTTCAGTCTTCGCATGAGTTCTTCGGTTTTACCGCTGAACATTCCGCCGCAAACAACCTCAATGATTCCAAGATGCTGATTCATAGCCTTCACTTTCTTTGAGTTTTAGAGTTATCGAGTTGCAGTAAATTCGTCAAGGATGGAGCTATTTGGTCAAGTGACTATTTTGTTACAGAATCTAGTGAAGATCATTCAGAATGCTTTGGGCCAGTTCTGGCTCAATTCCACGACCATCCAGCACTGAATGCAATTGGTTTTCCGGAATAGGAACAGTCATCGAGTGATGAAAGGCGCCCGCTTCATTGACGGCTTTTGCAGCCAGACTGCCTAGGTCAGCGAGGAGGTCTTGATCGTCAATCGCCGGATATTTCTTCTTAAAAAAACGGGTAAAAAGTGCAGATTGAGCGTTTTGATCCGGAGTTTGATCCGCATCGAGCACGATCAGAATCACGCCCACCACCTTAAAGCCGATGGTGCTGGCCGTGTTGGCGAGTACGATTCCCCCTGCGGTCAGAGCGCCACCCAGTGCGAGTTTACCGATCGATCTTCCGTATGAAGTGCCTCCGGTATCGGTCATGGCATCATTAAAGACGACGATTCCTGCATGAGCTGAAGTGTTGGCCCAAGATAGACATAAAGCGATTAAGAAGACGAAAGTCTCCAGATGTTTTTTCATGATTGATCTCCCTCAAATTGAAATGCGGAGAACGGGTATCAAGGTTGGCGTGGTGAGTCAAATTCTTTTTGATTCGACTCAAAACCAGGGTGAACTATGGATTTTCCTTAATTTTTGCTCCACTCTATCTAGATTGAACACATTCATACCGGGATTCTTACTTCAGGCCAGTTTGATCGTCGCTTTGGGCGCCCAAAATCTCTTTGTGCTCGATTCGGCCCTTCTCGGAAATCGCCCTTACTTGGTCGCATTCGTCTGTTTTATCTGTGATCTGGTGCTGGTTACTCTGGGCGTTCTGGGCGCAGGCTCATTGTTTGTGCAGGTGCCACTCCTTAAACTTATTTTTGGAGTATTGGGAGTTCTGTTTTTGTTCTATTACGGAGCGCTTAAGCTCAAGGATGCATTCTTTCCAAAGCCGCTTACGCACGAAGCGGTTTTAGAAAAGAGAACTGCGCGAGATACGGTGGCTAGAACTTTGGGATTTAGTTTACTGAATCCTCATGTTTATCTCGACACCTTGGTGCTGATCGGTGGTTATTCCTCGCGCTTTCCAAACGCGATGAACCGTTTTGTGTTTGGAATGGGGGCATCATTTTGCTCTCTAATCTGGTTTTTTGGATTGGTCGTCTCGGCGGTTACTATGAAGCGTTTTATGAAGAGTGATCGTGCGTTTCGGTTGGTCGCATTGATTTCGGGTATGATCTTAATCGCCTTGGCGTTTCAACTCGGATTAGAGGTAATCCATCATCTATGAAAACTAAACATCTCTATCTTTGGGTTTTGATCGCAATCATCCTGGGCGCGTCTCTCGGACATTTTAATCCTGAACTCGCGGTAAAACTTAAGCCGCTGGGCGATGGTTTCATTGCACTGATTAAAATGGTCATCGCACCCGTAATCTTCTGTACTGTGGTGCTCGGAATCGCCAATGCCGGAAACCTGCGAACCGTTGGACGCGTGGGCGCAAAAGCGCTTTTGTATTTCGAAGTCGTATCGACGCTTGCGCTGGGTCTCGGTCTCGTGGTGGCAAATGTGCTTAAGCCGGGTCGCGGGTTTAATATCAATCCGGCAACACTCGATCCTGCTGGCGTTGCCGAGTTTACTCGTAAGGCACAAGAGCAATCGATTACAGATTTTTTGCTTCACCTCATTCCGTCGACGTTTCTCGATGCCTTTATTTCATCGGGCAATTTGCTTCAGGTGTTGCTGATCGCCATTCTTTTTGGTTTTGCGCTCAATCGTCTGGGCGAAAAAGGCAAGCCCGTGCTTGAGTTGATTCTGTCTGCCTCGTCGGTTTTTTTCTGGATCGTCAATGCCATCATGAAGCTTGCACCTATTGGCGCGGGCGGTGCGATGGCGTTTACCATCGGCAAATATGGTATCGATTCGCTAAAACCGCTCGCAGCCCTGATGGGAAGTTTCTATCTTACCTGTGCACTTTTCGTGTTCGGTGTGCTTGGAATCATCGCGAAGGTTACCGGATTTAGCATTTTTAAATTTTTGGCCTATATTCGAGAGGAGTTGTTGACCGTGCTCGGCACTTCTTCTTCTGAAAGTGCGCTTGCGCCCTTGATGGAAAAACTCGAAGACCTGGGGTGTTCCAAAACCGTAGTCGGTCTTGTCATTCCTGCAGGCTACTCTTTCAATCTCGACGGTACGAACATCTACCTGACGATGGCCATACTTTTTGTGGCTCAGGCGCTGAACATCGACCTGAGCCTAGGCCAACAACTCAGTATCCTGGGCGTAGCGATGCTGACGTCAAAGGGCGCATCGGGAGTCACCGGCGCAGGGTTTGTCACGTTAGCTGCCACTTTGGCGGTCGTGCCAGAAATTCCGGTCGCAGGGCTTGCGCTCATCTTGGGTGTCGATCGTTTTATGTCAGAAATGCGGGCGCTTACGAATTTTGTGGGTAATGGAGTGGCTGCGATCGTGGTTTCAAAATGGGAAAAAGATCTGGATCACGAAAAGCTCAGGCGTCTGACCGATTAGTTTTCAGAACAGGCTTGTGAGTATCCGAATTGCCTGCAGGTTTGTTTTGCAGCTTGAATTGCATTTTCGAATTTCTTTTTAGCTTGGGCAACCTTTGCTTTGGCTTTTGGAATGGTAGTATTATTCAATTCGTCTATAGATCGTTGGCGCGCTTCTACGTAGTTGTCGCTTTTATATTTGGTTCCGGAGCTGTGATACTGGCGAAGAGTGTTTTCGTCATTTTTCAATTGAGCTTCTGCATCCTCAATAGCCTTCTGCTTCGGAATCACGTTGCGGATTTTTTGTTCACATTTGTTTTCGAGTTGGGCTAGGGCCTGTTCAGGAGTTGCTGGAATATTTGACTGGGGAGCTTGAGCAAACGCAGAAAATGAACAAATTGCTACGACGAGAACGATAAAAGATTTCATGGCGCCAATCATGCCGATAAAAACTAAAAAAGTCAACTAATCAGCGTGGAATGGTTTGCTTTGAAACGACTCTCGTTTACTTCGCAGGCTCGGCGTCTGTTTTAGGCTCCATCCGCGGAAAAAGCTGCGGTGGCTCAGACAGTTGATAGGTTCGGGCATCAAGGTTTAGCACCCCCGGAGTGCGGCCCAAAGACGCTAAGGCCTTCGCGCCAGTTTCTGGCAAGAAGGCGCCGAGCATTTGTGAAAGCACATCAATTCCATAAGTGCTGTTAAAAATCACTTCACGGAATTTCTGTTCGTCTTCCTTGATCGACCAAGGCTTTTGATCATTGACGTAAGAATTCAGAACATTCACTTCCTGCCAAATGCGATCGAGCGCGCGGTGATGCTCGCGTTTTTCCATCAGCTCGATGATTTCTTTTTTAAGTGGATTAAAATCGAAAGCGACTTTGATTCCTTCACTCGAGAGTCCCGGGCCTGAGCGTTTAATCCAGAGCTTAACCACACGCATGAGCAGATTGCCGTAATCGTTTCCGAGTTCGGATTGATGGCGCTTCAGCAAATCTTCCATTACGAATGCGCCGTTTGCGCCGGCAGGTATTGCGCGTAAAATGTAATAACGAAATGAATCGACCGGAACCTGATTGAGGACATCGATCGGATCAAGTCCGTTGCCTAGGCTCTTCGACATCTTCTTTCCGTCGGCAGCGAGCACCATTCCGTGAACGTAAACTTGTTTTGGTAAAGGCAAGTCAGAGGCATGAAGCATGATCGGCCAAATGACCGAATGAAACCAAAGAATATCGCGACCGATAACATGGGTGTCGTTTGGCCAAAAGCCTTTGGGTTCGCTTGCAGTATAATAGTTAATCAATGCATCGAACCAGGTGTAAATCACGTATTCGGGTTTTCCGGGTACCGGAATTCCCCAGCCCTTGTTCGGGCGGGTGATCGACAGATCGCGCATCGGTTCTGCTTCTAAACGGCTCAGGATTTCATTCCTCGACAGGTCATGAACCACAAAAGATTGGTTCGCGCGGATGTACTCGGTAATCCATTTTTGATATTTGCTGGTGCGAAGAAAGAAGCCTTCTTCTTCGACCTGATCGAGCGGCTTGTGATGCTCGGGGCATTTGTGATCAGGCGCCTGAAGCTCGGTGTAATACGCTTCGCAATTGGTGCAATACCAGCCCTGGTACTTATCGAAATAAATATCGTCTTTCGCTTCGAGCTTTTTCCAGATGGCATGAGTCGCTTCGGTATGGCGTGCTTCGGTCGTGCGAATGAAATCATCATTCGAGATGTTTAAGCGGGTAAACAATTCCTTGAACTTCAGCACATTCTGATCGACCAGTGCTTGGGTCGTCATGCCCGCAGCGTCTGCAGTCTTAACCAGATTTTGTCCGTTCTCGTCGCTGCCGACTAAAAAGAAAACCTCATTGCCGAGCAGACGATTCCACCGCGCATAACAATCGGCGACCACTTTTTCATAAGCATGTCCGAGATGGGGTGTTCCATTGGGGTAATCGATCGCACACGTAATACTGAATTTCATTGAAACACTCCGAATAGGGCAGCGATGCCGCCAAAAAAGATGCCGGCAAAAACTGCAAGCACACACGAGAATAAAACGGTAATGAGGGTGCCGGGTAGAAAGACCATGGCGAAAGCGCGAAGTCCCGAAACCCGGTAACGGACTGAAAGTGCGATGAGAAGGATAACCAGGGTATAGATTCCGCCAACAAAATCACCTAATCCCGCGGGCATAAAGCCCAAAAGCGACGCGAGTAAATTCGGAGCGGCAACCAGTGCGGTAATGCGCAAGACACCTGTATATTCGGGGCGATCTCGCGGAGAGCGGGGCTCTTGCAGTTGTTCTTTTGGATAAAGCAGGTAAACACCCAGAAAAATAATGGCTGAACGAAAGAAGAAACCCATCAGGGTCGAAAACGGAGAAAGGGTGATACCGAAGAGTTCGGTCATCCACGCCGGAAAGAGCGAGAAGTGGTCGGAGGTCGCAGGCCAGAGATCGGTCGGCAGGCTCTTCCACATCGGTAATACCGACAAGCGATCACGCATGCGGTTTAAGGCATCAAACAGGGTTTCGTGCT
Organism: Oligoflexia bacterium; assembly: GCA_903831745.1. GTDB lineage: Bacteria > Bdellovibrionota > UBA1018 > UBA1018 > CAIMNF01 > CAIMNF01. The sequence goes on along the minus strand of CAIKYX010000002.1, from coordinate 18,073 downwards.
TTACGATCCGGGTCATCCACGAAAGGACGGCGGCCAACCAGTTGACGACGATTCCGAACGCGAGAGCGTAATAGGTAGAAACGCGTGGATAGCGATGTTCAAAAAATGAACGGGGCAAAGTAAGAAGTTGAACCAGGTCTTGATAAAACTGACGCACGAGTCCTGCTGGAGTGTTGCTGTCGAGCCCACTTTTGGGATGAATGGGCTGTTCGCTGGGTTCAGAGGCAGGGGGCGGTAAAGTTTCATCCATCGTTTCAGTTCATTTCTTCTGTTCCGCTTTTGGGGCGGCTGCATTCTTGGGGGCTGTTTCACTCTTTTTCCATGCATCCAGCTTGAATGGCAATGCATTTTTAAGGGCGTCCGGCAGTACCAGGGCTTCTTTTTGTTTGCTGTTCAAATCTTGGGCGTAGAGCCTGTCCTTCACCAGGTAGAACTTCATATGGAATTTACTTGGGTTTTTATCGTCTCCCAGTGAAATGGTCAGAGGATCGGGTTGAGCTGCAAGGGGTGCGAAATCCTGCACCTTGACGAGCACCAATTGGTCGATCAGTTTTTGAAGGCTTTCGACGTTTACGGCAGCACCTGATTTTTGAACCCATTTTCCGGCGTCTAATGAGAGTTCAAGCGCAGGTGTAAATACTTTGCTCTCGAGCTTTGCATGGGTGCCGGTTACTTTCTCGACTTGTGCCAGAATCGTACGCTGTCTAAAATCCTTGGCTTTTTTGTCCAAACTTCTAAATACAGAAGAATCGACTTCGAACACCTCATCTTTGCCGGACACTTTTACGTACTGGTGGGTTTCATCCGGACGTTGTTTTTCGAGCTTGTTCTTCGGTTTAGGATACTTCGTCGTCTTTTGGTAAAGCGCGATGGTATAAGACCCTTGTTTGCCCGTGAGTTTGTAATTGAACATGGGGCTTAGGCCCTTGATGACGTCAGCCTGCGGAAAATCCTTGGCCTTCATCGATGCCACGGACGAAAACAAGGTGCTGATGTTTTCGGTATCGCCAGACAAGCCATTTACCGTCCATAAGCCATTATCGAGTTTTGCCGAGATTTGGCCGCCCGGTGTTTTTGCTTCAAAGCTTTCGATCGCACCACGATCAAAGGTGAATAGGGTTTTGTCACGAAAATGAGATACAGTCAGATCGAAATTGTTCTTGAAGCTGTTCGCGATCAGAAAAATCGTCTTATCGCGAAGCTGTCCGTCTTCTGCAGTGGCGACGAAGGTCTTGTCGCCGACCGGATGCTCGGTACCAAACCAGGCCGTCAGGCGCTTTCCGCCTTCGAGATCAAACTCGATGAATTGGGCCGCAAGGTCGGTCCGTTTGGCATCGCTTAAGCCGTATTCCTCAAGCAGGTGTTTGCGCTTCTCTGGAGTCTCATCCGTAAGATCGATCGTTTCAGCGGCAATCAGGTTCGAAGCCGCGTTGACGATGACTTTTACATTCTCGGAATCGGCCTTCAGGGTTCCTGGATAAGAAATCGTCCAGGCCGAAATGGCGCCCGGCTTGCAATTCTTCTGTGCCAGTTCATCGCATTTGATCTCGATCAGGCCTTTCGAGCTCTTGATCTTGATCGCTGCAATTTGCGGAGCAGGCGACGGAAGCGCGAGGGGCTTCTTCTCTTGGGTTTCGAGTTGTTCTTTCTTAGGCTTGTGCGAATACTGCAGCCAATAAGCAAAGGTTCCGAACACCACAAGAGTGGTAGAGAGAATGAGGGGTACTTTCCAATCAGGTTGTTTCACTTAAGCCTCCTGTTTCGGTTGGTTACAGTTTTTTACGGCGTACCCAGATCACGATGCCGGCGATGGCGATCGAGAGCGGCACAAGAATGACTGCGATCAGGAAGATGACTACTTGTTGGTTACGCGAGAGCTCGAGTTTTCCAGCTTCGTCTTCTTTCGAACGAATCGAGATCATGCTTTCATCTTCGATGGCCCAGCTGACCGAGTTCAGAAACAAATCGAGGTTTCCACCAAAACGTGAGTATTGGTTGTCGGCAAACTGGCTTGATCCGAACACCACAATGCGGGTGTCATGCGCGGCGGTAGATCCTTTTTTCTTTCCGCTGACAACTGCTGCAGTGACGAGTGGTCCTTTGGTTGCAGACTTCTCATCGACTTGCACTTCGCCCTTGGCGTTTGCTTTCACGTTGTTCAGTCCCATCGCCTTTTCAGTGGTCTTTGCCATCCATTCGGCATGGAGGCCTTCTGGAGCAGGTGAAATCACTTCAAGTGGACGAGACATCGGAAAATAGCTTTGTTGCTTTGTATCTTTGGTAATTGCAACTGCACTATTAAATTGGGCAATGATCGGCACCGATGCGTCGACGCCGAGCATGCGGGAAACCGGATCAATGATCAGGCCGCCTTTGACATCGACTCCCCAGTTTTTGAGCAAGCCTTGCAGTTCTTTTGTCTGGTCTGCCTGAGTAATGGCCGCTTCGAATGCGATGATCAGACGTCCGCCTTGATCGAGGTAATCGCCCAGCATCTTGATTTCTGCCGGAAAGAGCGCCTTATTTGCGCCTAACATCACGACGGCATTACACTCTGCCGGAATCGAAGTGACTTGCGGAAGGGTGAGTTCTTTTAGTTCGTAAGTCTGGTCTTCGAGACCTTTCTTGGCCGCTTGATATCCTTCGGCAGTAGCGAGCAAGAAACTCTGTTCACCATGGCCGACGACGGTACACACGACAGAGTGAGAGTCTTTGGTCAGTTTGATGATCTCATTGGTGACTTTTTCTTCGGTAATGTCTTCAACCTTGGCGATCTTGCCACGGTAAGAAAGCACCAGCGTTTCCATTTTCTTGATGCCGGCAGTTTTTGCGCGGGTCGGTTCCTTGTTCGGATCCACCGACTCGAGCTTGAACTTCGGGCTCAATTTGCGATAGCTGTCGAAGATCGGGCGATACTTTTCTTTAGCCCCGAGATCGCCATAGAAGGTCGCATCCAAGGTGTCTTTCAGGCTCTTCATTACTTTTTCGGACTGATCCGAAAAGGTGTGGAGCTTGTTCTTGGTAGCATCGTATTTCTGTGGATATTCGAAGCCTAGAAAGTTGATCACTCCGACGATTGAAATCACCACGATCGAGATGAAGATCGAATTGATTCCGAAGGAGAGGGCTCTTTTTTTCATTTCTTTTTTATGATCTGTATTCTGATTCATGTTGAATTACCTCCAGCGATACGAATCCAGGACGCGATGGGTGAGGAACAGGCTGATTCCGATGAATGAAAAGTAAAATATCACATCGGTCGAGTCGAGGATGCCTTGGCTAAAATTGTTATAGTGTTGAATGATTGAAAGATAATCGAGTACATCGCCGATCACGGCGCCCGCAAATTGCGAGAGCCAGTTGATCAACCAGAAAAGAAGACCTGCGGCAAACGTCAGTACGCCCGCCACAATTTGATTCTCGGTCATGGATGAGAACATTACGCCCATTCCGACGTAACAACCGGAAAGCAGAAGCGTGCCGAGGTAACTGGTAAAAATCGGACCCAGATCCGGGTTTCCGTAAATGAATAGAATCAGAGGATAAACCAGAGTCAGGCCCAGCATGATTCCAACCAGCATCAAGGCAGCGAGAAACTTGCCCATGACCATTTGCCCGATCGTAATCGGAGCAGTCATCAGGAGTTGAATCGTCTGCAATTTTTTCTCTTCCGCGAATAGACGCATGGTGATCAAAGGCACCAAGAGGAGAAGGATGACGTTCATGTTGCCATAAAGCGGACGAATGATTCCTTCAGTCAGGCTCACGCCTTTACCCATGCCGAATTGCTTGTACTGAAGCTGTTGCACGAAGAAGTGCGAAAGATTCGAGAAAAACATCAGGCCCATCAGGGTTAGAAATCCTGCGATGACGATATAGGCGATGGGTGACGCAAAATAGGTTTTTAAATCGCGGCACGCAATGGCCCAGACTTTTCCATTACACGTTTTGCTCATACGTTTTTCTCCTGAGGGGTCGTTTGATCCACTGTTTGATCTACAGTAGTTAATTGCAGGAACACGTCCTCCAAGCTTAATTTCTCGGCAGAGAACTCGAGGACGCCCATTTTTTCTTGAACGGCGGCTTCAACCAGGCGATCGCGAATTTCGGCTTGGTTCGGATCGATTTCGATCATCAGCTTTGGCCCTTCTGGCGTGATGGCTTTTACGCCCGAAATCGACTTCAGGGCGCTGATGCCCGACGCGCTCGGGTTTTTGACTTCCATATGATAGACGAGTCCTTGATTCATGCGTGAGGTCAGGCGTTCGATCGTGTCCTGGGCAACGATTTTGCCTTTATTGATGACGATGATGCGCTGACAGGTAGCAGTGACTTCGGGAAGGATATGAGAACTTAAAATGACGGTATGCTGGCCTGCGAGGCCTTTGATGAGTTCGCGAATTTCGATGATCTGAACCGGATCAAGACCTACGGTCGGCTCATCGAGAATCAATACTTTTGGATCATGCACTAATGCTTGGGCAAGTCCGACCCGTTGGCGATATCCTTTAGAAAGGTTTCCGATGATGCGCTTCGACACGTGGGATAATCCTGTGCGCTCGACCGCACTTTGAACTGCGGCTTTTCGTTTTGCTTTAGGAACATCGTGAAGGCGGGCCGCGTAATCAAGGTAGTCGGCGACCACCATTTCGAGATAAACCGGTGGGGTTTCTGGAAGGTAGCCTACGTTCTTTTTGACGTCGATCGGGCTATCAAATACATCGAATCCCGCTACTTTTGCCGTTCCGAAACTTGCGGGCATGAAACCCGTCAGAATTTTCATCGTGGTACTTTTTCCGGCGCCATTGGGCCCTAGAAAACCTACGATTTCGCCTTCTTTGATAGTAAAATTCAGGTCCTGAATCGCGGTGCGCGGACCGTAGAGTTTAGTTAATCCTGAGACTTCGATCATGGGTCGACTCTCCCTATTTAATGTTTTGGGTTCATCATCCAAGGGATGATGGAGCTGCGTTTGGAATATTTTATAGTAATGATCGTAATGGCAATCTTGTCAAGACCTTCGCTTGCGCGACGTTCAACTTTATGCCAATTTTGAAATTGTAACCTCACGATCATAAATGAGTTTTATTGAAAGGACGAGTCCATGCGTCAAGCTCTCTTGGTAGCCCTAATTTTGTTTTTTTACACAGATTTTTCTCGCGCCGAAAAGTCAGCGAGCGGGATGATTAATCCTTATTCAAAATCCGCGGGAGAAGTGTTTCGTAAACTGCCGAATGTAAAAAAGGGCGGTACTCTTTATACCTACATCCTGGGTAATCCAAAGGTCTTCACTTATTTTTTGACGAATGATTTTGACACCCGAAATCTTCTTCACTTCACTCAAGCGCGTTTGATGGAAGTCGATACCGACAGTTACGAATTTTTTCCGGTTCTTGCCGAGAAGCTCGAAATGTCGAAAGACCATAAGGTCATGCAATTCACCCTGAGGCAAGGGGCCACGTGGGACGATGGCTCGCCAATCACGATGGACGACGTCGAATTCACCTATAAAACCCTGATGGATCCCAAATACGAGGCAGCCGAACTTCGTGCCAACTTTGGAGCGTTTGCGTTCGAGAAAGTCAATGAACGTACCTTCAAATTCACGGTCGAGCATCCGAGTCTGAACACCCTGATCAATATCAATATGGATTTTATCATCATGCAAAAGAAGCAGTTTGCAAATGAAACTGACATCAACAAATCCAAAGTAAACATGAATCCGATGACCAGTGGTCCTTATCGCATCAAGAGTTTTTCGCGCGATCAGAAGATCGAGCTTGAGCGCAAAAAAGACTGGTGGGGATATAAGATTCCCGAGATGAAGAATCTTTATAACTTCGACAACATGGTTTATCGAATTATTCCTGATTTCGGCCTGGTTTATGAGAAATTCATGCGTGGAGAAATCGACGCCGTTGAAATGAAATCCGATTTTTATGGAACCCACGTCAAAGGCACGGATCACGAAAAATTTGATACGGCCGCCGATCAGGGCAAAGAGCGATGGGCCAATCATTTTAAAACCTTGGCCCCGGCCCAATGGACTTATGTCGGTTGGAACATGAAACACCCGATGTTTGCTTCGAAAAAGACCCGTCAGGCGCTCGCCATGCTGGTCGATTACGATCAAGTCATCAATAAGGTGTATTTTGGTGAAGGAATCCGGTGCACCAGCCCGTTTGGTTCAGATTCGCCAAATTCGACCCCCGAGCAGAAGAAAAAAGCCTTTAATCTGAACCCTGCCAAAGCGCTTGCGCTTTTGAAGGAAGATGGCTGGGCCGACACTGATCAATCAGGAGTGCTTTCAAAAGTGATCAATGGCAAACCCACCAAGTTTGAGTTTACAATTCGCTATAACTCCGAAAACGCCATGCGCGGAAAAATCGCACAGATCGTAAAGGAAGGATTCAAAAAAGCCGGTATTTCGGTAACCGTTCAAGCCATCGAGTGGAATACGTTGCTTAAAATGATGGACGACCGAGATTTTGATGCCCTGATCATGGGGTGGGCAGGCGGAAACTTCGACGCCAATGTCGGCCAAATCTGGTCGTCTAAAGCGATCGAGAACAAAGGCTCGAACGCGGTCGGTTATAGTAATCCAGAAGTGGATAAATTATCAGACCAGGTTGAATCCGAGCTCGACCGAAAGAAACGGTTCAAGACGGTTCAAAAAATTGGCAGCATTATCTACGACGATCAGCCCTACGCTTTCGTGGTCGAGATTCCGGGCGTAATTGTAGGCATCAACAAGAAGATCAAGGCCAAGAAGTGGATGAACCGGTACGATGTGACTTTGCCATTCTGGCAATATTATTCCGAGTAACGTAGACTAGATTCATGTTCAACTACCTGGTCCGTCGGGTTCTGACGATGATTCCGATGTTCTTACTGATGACTGCGGCTTATTTTGCAGTTCAAAATTATTTGCCGGGTGGCCCTGTTCAGGAAGTATTGAGTCGAATTCAGTATGGCGGCGGCGAAGGTGTCGGACGGACGATGAGTATTGAGGATGTGGCCAAACTGAAGGCCGAGCTCGAGCATCAATACGGGCTCGATCAACCCGTGCCTGTTCGTTACTTTAAATGGCTAAAGAAAGTTACTGTGCTCGATTTCGGCGATTCGCTAACGACGCGCGAGCCTGCGATTCAGACCATTCGCGAGCGCCTGCCGGTTTCGTTGGGCTTCGCGATTCCGGGATTTATCTTAACTTATGTCGTCTGCATTTTACTTGGCTTGTATAAAGCGGTCAAAGACGGTTCTCGCATTGATGTGCACTCTTCGATTTTACTTTTTATCGCCTATAGCATTCCACCTCTTGTGCTTTCGGTAGTGTTTCTGCTGTTGTTTTGTACCAATCGGGTATTGCCCGGTGGGGCGCTCTTTCCGCTGGGCGGTGCCCGTTCTGATCATTTCGATGAGTTAAGCGCGTTCGGGCAGTTTCTCGATTTTGCGCACCACATGTTTTTGCCAGTGGTTGCGTCGTTACTCGGTGGATTTACGATGCTGACGCTGCTGATGAAAAATTCACTCCTTGACGTCTTGGGAAGTGATTTCATCCGGACTGCCCGCGCGAAAGGATTGTCTGAAAAATCGGTCATCTTCAAGCACGCGCTCAGAAATGCAATTCTTCCTCTCATGGTGGGGTTGGGTGGGTATTTGTCCTCGTTTGTCGCGGGTTCGATCATCATTGAATCTGTTTTTGGCCTGCCGGGTATGGGAAGATTGATGCTCGAGAGTCTGACGTCGCGTGATTATAATGTTTTAATGGCTGTAGCCGTAATTCAATCCGGCATTGTGATGCTCGGTCAATTGATCAGTGATATTGCTTACGTGTTGATCGATCCACGCATCGATTTTGGAGGTCGCGATTGAACCAGCTGACCCGTCGAAGGTGGAATGTTTTCTTTCGTCAGAAAAGAGCGTGGGTGGGCTTAGGTGCCTTTCTGGTCCTTTTCTTTTTTTCGATGACGGCAGAACTTTGGTCAAATAGCCGGCCGCTCGCGCTTAAGTATGAAGGGCATTGGTTTTTTCCGGCCGTCATTCATTATCCTCCCGCAACTTTTGGAATTACGGATTCTTTCGTCGTCGATTTTAAAGCTCTCAAAACTGAGCGTGCAGTTTTTGCAGTCAATCCGTGGGATCCATACGAGCAGTTATCTGAAGTCATGGCCCCGCCGTCGGCCGCGCATTGGTTAGGAACGGATTCGTTGGGTCGGGATGTGACTGCACGCTTGATTTACGGAACTCGAGTTTCGCTTTCGTATGGTTTGATGTTCTGGTTGCTTTGTTTCTCTCTGGGAATCACGGTAGGGATGATTCAAGGTTATCTGGGTGGCGGTCTTGATTTCATTGCCGAGCGGATCAAGGAATTGATTGAAGTGCTTCCTTTTCTTTCAGTCGTCATTCTCGTCAACGGTCTGATGAAGTCGGATTCATTCATGATCACTCTCGTCGTGGTGGTTTTTTTCTCCTGGTCTACAATTGCATCGCAACTCAGAGCCCAGGTGCTGTCACTCAGGCAGCGCGAATTCTGTGAAGCCGCTCGCGCGGCCGGGGCCGGTCGTGGTCGAATTATTTTTACCCATATCCTGCCCAATGCCCTGACTCCGATCCTGACACTGACGCCCTTTACGGTTTCGAGTGGAATTGCGACTCTGGCAATTCTCGATTATCTGGGCTTTGGCCTCTCTCCGCCGACCCCGAGTTTGGGTGAATTATTGCAACAAGGTCGAACCTATATTCAGAATGCTTCTTGGCTTTTGATTATGCCCACCGTAATGCTGTCTTGGATGCTAATCTCGATTAATTTGATCGGAGAATCGCTTCGAGATGCCTTCGATCCTCGAAAATAGGCCGAAAATTAGATATTTCTAGATTTGACGCATTTCGTTGAATCTGTTACTTCGTGGCCCCATGAGAGAGAAAATACTGCATCTATGGGTGTTGGTCGTCTGCTGTTCGGGTGCTGCTTGGGCGGATCCGATTCAGATCAAAATCCAGAAAAACGAGTCCTTCGGCGGAAAATACGAATTGGGAGTCGGCTCGAAAATTTCGGTCGCCAGCAAGGCCGGCGTATTTCTCGGAGAACTGATCAATCTCGACGGCACTTTTGCCAAATACATGTATCTCGATTCGGGCGCCGGTAAAATCTATCTCGCGAGTGGCGAGGATATTTCGATGCCGGTGCGACAAGTACAAGCGGTGCTTCAGCAATACGACCAGGTGGGCGGAACCTGTACGGGCTATGCGATCAATAATATTTTTCAAGAAATGGTGTGGGCGGGAATTCCCGGAAACGGAACCCTCGCTCAGGCACTTTCGACCGAGAAAGGGCGGACTGATTTTTTAGTGGGCGCCATCAATGAATACTATCTGACCCTGCAACATCGCTACTCGATCGAAGGAGTGATGAAAAAGATCGCAGAACCTTATGGATACTCGTGCGAAAAGAAAATGTTTCAAGACAGTGCCTCTGCGATTCAATATTTGCATCGACGTCTGGCGGAGGGCTATCCGGTGATGATTGCGTTCAACATCGGACCCACCATGGCTACTGCGCCTTTTCCAATCGTCAATTATGACAAGCACTCGGATGCCCAGGACGATCGACTCTGGTTGCCTCGCCAAATTGGCCAACGGAATTCTGGCGGCCATTCGACTGTGGCAGTGGCCGGGTTTTTGGCCAATGGTCGCGAAGAATTATTGATGTTGGATTCAGATTGGGCGAGCCCGCGGGTATGGGACATGGAAACGGTGTTCAATCAAAAAACCGCTATCGGCGAAATCGAGTTTCATTCTTGCGAATGAATTGGTGTTAGAAATTTGACGACGATTTATCTTAATTCAACGATCATTCAGTAGATGCATTACTTCGGCGACCCTGTAAAATAGGAATATATGTCCGAGGCCCCCTCTAAAAAGCCGTCCCAAATCGGCACGCGCCTTTTGATCGTAGACCCTGACGAAGGATTCAAGCGCCGCCTGACCAGCAGTAGCGTCATGGGCACCATCATTTATTTTTTCGAGACGGCGGTCGCGGCTCGTCCGATGATTACCGATACCCAGCTTAAGCTCGACGGCGTTTTTGTGAGCCAGGATCTCGATCGCAAGGATTGGCTCGAAACCATGCAATTGATGTTGAATATTCGCCCAGAAACTGCAGTTTTTAATATTCTCAGTAACGGTAACTGCTGGCGCTTAAGTGACGAAGAAGTAAAGAAATACAGCATCCAGAAATCCGTAAAAAAAGAAGTCACGAATGTGCGCGAAATGGTGGCGGTCGTAGACCAATTTGCAGCCGATTTCGACAAGGCCGAGGCTATTAAGCATCACCGCTCGGACGAGGCGGTGGGCGAGAAGGTCAAAGGACAGAGTTCTGATTTCTTTCCGATCGAGATCGATCTCTTCATATCCGGAGCCAAATGTATTTTCGATGTTTATATTCATCTGAAGAAGAACGAAAAATTCATCAAGGTCTTGAATGCGCTCGATCAGTTCGAACCCACCCGCGTGGCCGATTTTCGAAAAAACGGGGTTAAGTTTCTATTCATTCGCGAAGAAGCCGCCGTTTCATTCATGCGCTACTCGAATCACATTTCTAAAAAAGCCATGTCTGCCGATAATGTGGGTCTGAACATGAAGGAGTTTCTGGTGCTCAGTCAGGGGCAACAGACTCTCAAGTACATTCAATCGAACCTGTCGGAAGAGACCATGCGGTATGCCAGTCAGTTTGCCGCTCGAACCCAGACCATCGTCGAAGAGCTGAAGAAGCTCGGGCCAGATCATTTTCCGGAAAGTTTTTTCGGAAACCTTGCGCAATACGAACATAGTGTGGCGGCGGTGTTGTTGGCTGGAATCATTGCGACAAAGCTTAATATCGCAAGCGAGAAGACGTTTAATATCGTCACGACGGCTGCCTTCATGCACGACATTTCGCTTTCTGAAATGGATCCGAAGTTTCTGACCGAAGATATTTCGTTTCTGACTCCCGAAGAAAAAGTCGAATACTTCAAGCATCCCGAAAAAAGTGTGAAGATGCTTCATGATGCAAAGATGACTGATCCGGCAATCTTGCAAGCCGTCCATCAGCATCACATGCGCGCGCGCGGGCTTTCGTTTCCGGATCGAGCGGCCAATGCCCCGATCAGCGTGGTTGCAGGAATTGTCGGTATTGCAGACGAGATTGCGCGGGCCTTGTCGAAGCTTTCGCTCGATTGGAATGCCGCCAACAACGAAGGGCTTCTTTACCATCTCGAAAAATTTGTTTTTCCGAATTTCTCGAAGCAGCTGGTTTACGCTGCCCGCGATAGTCTGTTTTCGAAGGAAGTCATCAGGAAGAGCCGTAAAGCGATCGGCGACTGATTCCGTGGCATTGCTCTTGCCTTTGCCTGAGGCATGAATTCTAAAACTAAAAAAATATTCTCGATTACCTGGCTTACGCTCTGTGCTTTATCCTCCTGTGGCAAAGCCGTCAAGTTGCGGGATGCTCCCCAAGCTGCGACCGATCATCCGACGACCGGAGCGGATGGCCGGAAAGTGTGCACTTCGGGCAAGGTGAGTCAGGCAGTTCGTGGGTGTCTCGTGGCCAAGAGTGACGTGTATTTGCAGCGAATCGAGTTTTCGCTCGATCAATTGGGCAAGGCAGGAAGCTTTTCGGATGCCGATCTCGATACTCAGTATTTTCAGGGGCGATACCATCTCAGTTCTGCCGAAAAAGACTGCCTAGTCAGCGAACTCTGCAATTAGCGCGAATCGAGTAAGAGTTTAGTTCCGAGTTTTTTCTTAGGCACTTCTACGATCGAACGTCCCTGAGAGTTTTTCTGTGAATTCTTGGCTGCAATCGGTTTTCTCGAATCATTGGTTCCAAAATCAACCTTTTGACCGCCGGCGAGCTCTTTTCGCCGTTTGTCGCGCGCATATTCTTTTAGAATCTCGCGGTGCTGGGGTTTATTGGGTTGCAGTAGCGCCTGCTGGATCTTTCGGTCTTTCCATTCTTTGGCAACATAAAGGGGTTTCATGCCCATCGGATTGTAGCCCGACCAGTACATGGCTGTTGCGAGGGTCATCGGTGTTGGAATGAACGCCTGAACTTGTTGAAGGTTCCAGCCTTGCTCCTGAAGGTAGTCGTACACCTTCTCCATTTTTTCGTGGGTGGTGCCCGGAAAGCCCGAGATAAAATAAGGCACGACGTATTGTTCTTTGCCGGCTTCGTCCGAGATTTCCTTGAAGTAATTTACGAATTCATCAAAATTCTTCAGGCCCGGTTTTTTCATCAAGTGCAAAACATCGTCGTCCATGTGCTCGGGAGCCACCTTGAGGTGTCCGCCCACGTGATGGGTAATCAATTCTTTCAGATACTCGTGACCGGCTTTTTGATCCGAGAGCGCCAGATCATAGCGAAGGCCTGATGCAATGTGAATTTTTCGAATTCCCGGAATCTTCTTCGCCTTTTTAAGCATGTCCACCTGGGGCGAATGATCATGCTGAAGTTGCGGACATACTTTAGGATGCACGCACGAGAGTTTTCGGCATTTGCTTTGAATCTCGACGCTCTTGCAGCTGGTTTGAAACATGTTCGCGGTTGGTCCGCCGATGTCTGACACGATTCCCTTAAATCCAGGAACCTTATTTAGGCCTTCGACTTCTTTGAGAACGCTTTCGGTCGAGCGGGATTGCACAATACGCCCCTGATGCAGGGTGATTGCGCAAAATGAACAGCCGCCGTAACAGCCGCGCACCGAGTTTACCGAGAAACGGATCATGTCGGCTGCCGGAATCCGGTTTTTATACGAAGGATGCTGTTCCTTCGTAAAGGGCATTTCGTAGATCGAATCCATTTGTTCGGTCGTCAGCGGAAGCGCCGGTGGATTCACTACTACTGCATTTCGACCATGGTATTGGACCATGCGTTTTCCGTTATAAGGTGACGCTTCGTACTCGATCGAATACGACATCTTTGCAAATTTCTTTTTATCGTCCCGAACTTCTTCGAAGCCAGGAATCGTCAAACGGGGTTCGATCGTGCGGGCATGATCTTTGGTGGTCAGAAAAGCGATACCCCGCTGGGTCTTGATATAGTCGAGAGCTTTTTGGGTGGCAGGATGAGAAAGGGTAAGTGGACCGCCCACTTCCTGTTCCGCAATCTTAAATTGTTCGACCATCATTTCGGTCGTGCGTTCGCCCATCCCGAAAACCATGAGCTCTGCTTTTAATTCGGCAAGAATCGACGGGCGAACCCGGTTTTGCCAATAGTCATAGTGTGCGAGTCGGCGAAGCGAAGCTTCGACACCGCCCACAATGACCGGAACATCCGGAAATGCCTGTTTGGCGAGATCGGCATAAACAATCGAAGCGTAGTCCGGGCGTTTTCCGCCGTGGCCACCTTCGGAGTACATGTCGTCGGTACGTTTCTTTTTATTGGCTGTATAATTATTGATCATCGAATCAACGGTTCCGCTTGAAACCCCGATGAATAAACGAGGGCGGCCCATCTTCAAAAAATCAGTCGTGTCTTTCCATTTGGGTTGCGAAATAATACCGACGCGCAAACCGGCCTTTTCGAGAAAGCGACCGAGACAAGGAATCCCGAAAGTCGGGTGGTCGACGTATGCGTCTCCAGAGATCAGAAGCACATCGAGCTCGTCCCAGCCTTTCCACTCCATCTCTTGTCGATTGGTGGGTAGAAATTTTTTGCATGCTTCTCGATAAACGAGTTCGTTTGAAATGGTAGCCATGATCTGCGCAGGAGCATATCAAACTTGTCCGCAATGATCAACTTATTTTTAAAGAGATATTATTGAAAAATATGAATCATTTTGCTAAATTACGCCCCAGTTCTCATTCGAAAGGTTCCTGATGTTTAAACGGATGCTCCTCAAAGCCCTTCTGATTCACTCGGTTTTAATCGTGTGCGCAAGCATTCCGTCACATGCGGATACCCTCGAGCTTCGACTCAGGCCTTTCCTTAAAAGCCTCGAACAACTCTCGCTTTCCACCAAAGAAGAATGTCAGGTGGATGCAGTCATTCCAAAACACGAAAATCCTGCATTGGCAGTAGCGGGAAGTATTCAACACGACCTCATCAATCCGTTGATCGGAATCAAACCCATTGGGATTCGTATCGAAGATTTTCGAGGCGCAAAAGAGAAATTCGCCCGTCGAATTTTTCTCGCACGCCTTAAAGTCCGCGAGCAAATGCAAGTCCTCTATGTTTCCGGAAGATTGAACGAAGCTTGCGCCCGCAAAGTTCAGCGCCTCGAGCGTTATTATCGCGGACTCGAGGATTATCTTGGTTTTGTTTCTGAAATGGCGTCGTCAAATGCAAAGGTCGAGGCTCCAATAGCAGAAGAAAAACCTTCGAAGGTCGAAGATTACGAAAAATTGTTTCCGATGACGGACGTACAAAGTAATCCGGTTTTTGCCGGGCTTACGAATATTCTTGCGGGAGATTTGCTGCTCAGTCGCGGAAATGCTGCCTCGAGCAGTGCCATTGCCAGGCTTTCGGACGAGGATTCGCAGTTCAGTCATCTGGCGATGGTCTATGTCGACCTTCAAGGACGACGCTGGGTGATTCAATCCGAGATCGAATTGGGCACAGTCATCATTCCGATCGAAGATTGGCTGAAGGATCATAAAAAGAGAACCGTGGTTTATCGTTATTCGAAAAATCCACTCTTGGCCAAGACCGCCTCGATCATGCTTTATACGCTCATGAATGAATACGCGCTCGCTCACCATGGCGAGACGATTCCTTACGATTTTTCGCTCAATGTCGACAATCACGAGAAGTTATTTTGCACGGAAGCCATCAGCTATGCGTTCGAAATGGCTTCAGAGCTTCTGGGTGAGCCCATCAAAGTACCTCTTTATCGAGGGCACCTTACTCGTAAAGTCGAGTTTCTCGATCAGTTGGGCGTGACCGTTACCAGTTCGTTTTTGCCTGCAGACCTCGAGGCCGATCCTCGCTTCGATCTCGTTCTCGAATGGCGTAATTTTGCTGAAATCAAAGAGAGTTTCGATCGGGATGCGATTTCGAGTGTGATCAACGACTGGATGGATCAATACGGCCTTTCGTATCATTTTGGGTTTCTGCACAGGCTCGAAGGAAAAGTGGCGAGTCGTTTGCGCGCGCACGGTTTGCTAAAGGATAAACTCTCGCTCGAAGCCACTCCAAAAATGATTTCCTTGATGATCGAACTCGATCATTTTTATACCAAGCTTCAGAAGCGAATCGAAAAAAGAGAAGCTGAAGTGATTCAAAAACGGGGCATTCCGTTTTCGCTGTTTGAAGTCCAGTCGGCCCTTCGAACCATCGCACACGAAAAACCTCGCTTGATCACTGATGTCTTGTATAATTCAAGTGATCCCGATGCCTTTTACGACATGTTGACTCAATTTAAATAGGAGCATTGCTCATGGCCTCAATTAAAATTACCGACCTCATCGAAGCAATCGAAATGCGAATTCCACTGACGTGTGCCGAAAGTTGGGATCACGTGGGCCTGATGTGCGGCGACCCGAAGCAGAGTTTTCGTGGAGCCGTAGTCGGCGTCGATCTCACAGCGTCACTGCTTAAGCTTGCGATCAGCAAGAAAGCGAACCTGGTCATTCTGCATCATCCGCCACTGTTTCCTAAGGGAAAAGGCCTCAATCGATTGGTTCTGGGGCAGGCGAATGAACTGGCAACCCTGATGCTTCAGGCGTTTCAGAAAAATATTTGTGTCTATGTCGCCCATACCAATTTCGACCGCTGCGCGCTCGATGGCATGATGGCGCTTGCCGATGCTCTGGGAACCGAGCCGGTGGCCCGAGTGTGGGAAGAGCCCGATGCGGGCGAGACTTTGCTGAAGAAACTCGTCACTTTCATTCCTGCCGATCATTTCGAGCGGGTTCGGGATGAATTGTACGCAGTCGGATGCGGCCACATCGGAAATTACGATTCGTGTGGCTTCGGAATGGCGGGCCTCGGAAACTTTCGGGCGCTTCGGGGCGCGAAACCTTTTGTCGGAAAGCCAGGAGAGTTCGAACAGGTTGAAGAAATCAGACTCGAAACGGTGTTTGTGAGTGGTATGGAGCCGGTCGTAATCGAAACGCTTCGTGAAGCCCACCCGTACGAAGAAGTGGCCTTTGATATTTATCCCGTCGAGCAGGCTCCTGCGATGAAAGGCATGGTCTGGGGACTTGGCTACGGTTTCGTTTCTGAGTTTAAAAAGCCTGTTTCTTACGAGGTTTTGCTAAAAAGTGTTAAATCTGTTTTTAAGATCAAGAGCCTGCTGACGAACCAGATTACGCCAAAAAAAGTGAAGCGTATCGCCTTTACGCCCGGCAAAGGTTCGTCGTTTCTGCGCTCGGTTCGCGCCCACCATGCCGACGTGTTCATTACCGGTGAGGTGGGGTATCACGGGTCTCTCGATGCCGCCCGGGCTGGTTTGAATGTCATCGAACTCGGTCATCGCGAGAGCGAACATTACTTTCTAAAAACCTTCGAAGCCTGGTGTAAAGAGTGGAAAATCAAGTGCACTTTGCTCGATGAACGCACCCAGCGCATCCTCTAAAAGGTCGGGCCCACCTTTTTGTTTAGCTTTGCGTTAAATGGGTTTCATTGAGAGTTTTATTACCCGACAAAAACAGTGCATTATTTACATAAATATTGTATAAACTAGGCCATGCTCCGCCACCTCAAAATCCTCGCGACTGCTCTTTGTATTCTTGCGTCTTCACACGCGTTTGCGGGCCCCAACACGACGTATTCGCGCGAGATCAACGTGAGTAACGAAGAAATCATGAAGGGGGTCGACAAGCGATACATCGAACGAGGAACGAAAGCGATCAATGAACCTTCAGCAGAGCTTGAAGGAAAGTGGATGATCGCGCTCGTGAGTTACGTGGTTCAACATCGTCCGACGTGGAAAATCTCGAGAGCAAGCGGAAAGTGGACGGCGCTTGAACGAATCGTGAGTGTTCCGGGCGGAGGCGGGTTCAAAGTCGCAGTCGACCCGGGCGGGGTTGAAATTCAACTCGATCCCGAAACGAATGCCGAAATGGAAAGTAGGATGGAGTATCATCGTTTTCTATATGAAGCATTTACGGCTGTGGGGCTTGAGGTCGTCAATCGCCCGATGAATGATGAAGTCGAGTTGGTGAAGGAGCTGAAAAAGCGCGGAATCACGAATCCAACACAAATCGAAGTTTATAAACGCTTTTATCGAAACGAAATGCCAGCTCATTTAAACATCGGTGCTCGTTCAGCATGGGGAGATGATGTAGAAAGTTTTATCCGCTACATTACTTATTGGTTAAATCAGGAAAAACCCTATGAAATTTTCGCAAATAACACGTCGATGCGTATGCGAAATGCGACCCCGTTAAATCGCCAGCCGATTGAACAGCAAAGAGAGTTTCAAGGTCTCCTCTCATCGTTCGAAGAAAAAACAACCACGACTGTCGATGCCGCCGCAGATTGGATGAATGATAAGGTGTATACAAATAACCCGTACGTGAAGGAAGATGGAACTCCTCGCGATCATCACCACAAACAACAAATTGGTTTAAAATATTTATCAACGCCGGCGTTTGAAACCATTGATCAACCGTTTGAGCATCGCGATTTGCGACAGCCGATTTCTGCCGACGAGGATCTGGCGACCCGAAAGCTTTTCGATAAATTTATTGATTTTGCAATTTCAGAAAAAGGGGCCCCGCTTCATTATGTGGCGCGAGCAGATATCAAAAGGGGCAGGATTATCACGGTTTCCGTTCGCGAAGACGCATTCGAACTTCTTTTACTCATGTCGCAGGCAAAAGCTAATTGGAAGGATTATCAAATCGTTTTTGCACCAGTGCTTCGCGACTACATGGGCGCTCACGAAACAGAACTAATCAATATTTTTAACGGAAATTTCGATTGGAAGAACAATTCGCTCCTGCTCGAGCATTTCGAAAACATAACTGGAAAGTGGACTGTACCCCCAAAACTGGAGAGCTAGCCGCATAAGTTCAATGATCTAAAAACGCCCTAAATCGACGGTTTTGGTTAAGGAGCCAGAATCGTGTTAAAAAGGAAACCGATTAT
>CAIKYX010000001.1 GCA_903831745.1 Oligoflexia bacterium | reverse complement strand
TCTCAAGCCCTAGCTACAATGCTTCTCTTGAAATCTTCTGTGACTATATCGAAACCCCTCATAATGACAATGGCGAACGCTACTATATTCGTCAGCATCAACTACGACGCTTCTTTGCGATGATGTTTTTTTGGGGAAATTCGTTTGGGGGGATGGATACGTTAAGATGGTTCCTTGGCCACACCGATATAGAACATCTATACCACTACATTACCGAATCCACTCCGGGTTATGTACTTCGCGCATCTAAGGCCTATTTCGGAAGCGAACTACTAAAGACAAACCCAAATGAGGCTCCACAATTGGCAGATATTGTTGAGAAGCATTTTAAAACACGCAACTTTATGGTTTTGGACAGCGATGAACTTGAAGAGTATGTGGAAGAGCTGATGATTGAGGGGCTGGTCGAAATCGAGCCAATTTTCTTTGAAGGGCCAGATGGAAAGGCGTTTCAGATTGCTATAAAAACAGTAGAAAAAATTGAAAGTGACTTTAATGGATAAGCGCGTCGGAAAAAACAACCAGTCAGTGCTTAATCTTAGGGATCTTTTGCGAGACATAACAACATCCCCCGATAAATATCTTGAACAAACGTTAGTTATTCAAGCGCTCAACTCGCAAGGAACATTAGCAAAAATTTGCGACGAATCAAAGGGGATTTTTCCTTCATCCATTAATACTCAAAAGCGAATTGCAGAAAATATAATTGAAGGCGGGTATCAGGCGCTTGACCAGCTAAGAATAAATGCATTGCTGGCTGTGGAGAAAAAGAAGTATGCAAACAAACAACCAGACAAGGAAACCAAAGCGGGGCTTTTGCTGACGCTCAAGCAATTGGAGTCCGAAAAGCAATCCCTTAGAAATGACCTTTTACTACTCACACTTGCATTTGAAAAATCGCTACGCCAGGGTGCCCGCTATGCTTACCATGCAGACACTTCTATTCAAGCTCTATGCAAGAAGGAACAAAGGGAGTTGTTGGACATTCTTTCACTCAGAAAGCACACTTTGAATACAAATGTGGTGAAACTTCGTGAGGACTAAATCGAAGCTGTATCATCTTACGGCAGCAGATTATGAGTTGCCCTCCCACATTGATATGCATCACCGCGTGATTACTAGAGAAGCCGTAGATATCCCGATGATTATGTGGCCGGATGGTACATGGTGCTTTCCTGCCAATGTTTACATGCTCGCTCTTTTTCACAGGGGGCTGTCGAGAAAAAATCGAGGTGGAACACTTCTTACCTACGCTACGAACATTAGTCATCTTCTGCGTTACGTCTTCCACAACAAGATTGATCTAGCTAGTTTGACTGATAATCAATTTTCCCTATTCATTAAAATGCTTCAAGGGGAGAAGCGTGCTTCCCAGCCTGAAGTTCATGCAAGAGATGCAAACGCTGTAATTGCAATTGGGCGCAATTGTCTAGATTTTCTAGCAAGTGTCGGAAGAGTATACCAGGACGAAAGCTTTATTGGTCCAAAGGGACAAATTCGCGCAGAACAAAAGGAATTTGAAGTTAAGCCGGAGGGAGGTAGAAAAGGTAACGTCAAACTAATTCGACAATACTGGCATCACCGCACATTTCCAACAGCGGACCCAAAAAATAAAAGACTTCCAATTAGTACCAATGCTGTAGAAAAACTGCGCCAGATTATTCAGGTAGCAAGTGGGTCAATATTTCAACGCAAGCGGCGCTACGTAATGTTGAAACTGCTGGAAATTACGGGCGGGCGTCGTTCAGAGGTCGCAGCCATAACGTGTGAAAGCGTACTCAAAGCTTCAAAAATGACTGAACCGATGCTCAAATTGATGACTGCGAAGAGAAGGGGAGGGAAGGATGCGCATCGCTATATTCCAATT